>CAYMKZ010000154.1:0-6161 GCA_964391345.1 uncultured Alcanivorax sp. | reverse complement strand
TTATCGACGATCGCCTTGCCCAGATCGGTTTCCTGAGTCATGCAGACAAAAGGCTGCTGGCGGGGGTTGTCGTCGGCGATCGGGCCCACGTCACCGATCTTCAGGGGAAAGGCACTCGCCGTCGGCGGCGGCGGTGACGTACCGGTGGAATCACTACTGGAATCACCGCCGCAACCGGCCAGCCCGACCGCGATCAGCATGGCCCCTGCACCTATTGCCAGAGCTTGTTTCAAGGCTCCCATTGTTCTGTCTCCCGTGCTAATTTGTTTTTATAACGCCATGAGGCCGGCTCGCGGCCCATAATGGATATGATGATTGATATTTGCGCCACACCCGGTCTTGTATGAGATGGCTACGGATCGGTTTTTCAGGCGCTGAAGAACAACAATAAAGGGAGACAACGTGAATACCCGGACCAAGCCGCGTGCGCAAAACGCCGGCCAGGGGTCGATGGAAGCGCACCTGGCAATCCCGCCCCCGTTTACCGTTTATTACGGTGTGCGCCGCTTTCTGCTGGTCGCGGAGAGCTTTGCGCTGGATCGTAGCAAACGCCCGTACCGCCGCCTGTCGGCAACGCTGATTCTTGCCCGCAAGGCACCAGTGCATCTGTACGTGGGGGAAAACCGGGTTTTGTCAGGCCGGGCAATGCTGATTGCCCCGGGGGTGCAACGGCAGAACATCTCCGCAATGAACAGCGACGTGGCCATCTTCGATGTCTCCATCGGCACTCCGGAATACGAATTGCTGCAACCCATGCTGCGCCCAGGCGGAGTTCAGGTGCTGGACACGGCCCCGTTCATCGCCCTGGAGCCCTTGATCAGTGACGCCTTCCACCGGCGCCTGGAAGCTGACGAAGCGGCGTTCCTGTTCACTTCCGCCATCAGGCTGGCCAGCAACGGCCGCGCCGGCAACCTGCCGCTGGACAAACGAGTGCGCCAGGCCATGGAGATCATCGACCAGTTCGCCTTCGACGAACTGCCACCGGAAGTGCTGGCCAGCCAGATCGGCCTGTCTGCTTCACGCCTCAGGCACCTGTTCCGTGAACAACTGGGCTGCCCGCTGACGCGCTACCAGCGCTGGTCCGCCACCTGGCAAGCTACGGTGCTGATGCCCAGCATGGAAAGCCTCACCGAGCTGGCCCACCAGACCGGCTTTTACGATCTGGCGCACTTCGATCACGCCTTCATGGACATTTTCGGTCTGACGCCATCTCACGTCCTGAACACCAGTAAAGCCACGCTGGTGCCCTGCCTGTGACAATCAGGCTGCCAAGTATCAGGGCAGCGGCCTTGCATAGGCACCAGATCCGCTGCTTGCCATGGTCACGCAGGGCCGAACATCAAGAGGCTCTGACCTTCTGCAACAACTATCAAGGGTTCAAATCCTTGACGAGCAATGAACTCCGACAAAGACAGCAATTTCTCGCGTTGACCCAACGAATATCCTTCGTGCAGTTGCGCAGGGACGACGAGCTTCAACTCGGCTTCCCGCATCTCCTGCATCTGGTACGAGGAGATCGTCGGCTGCAACGTCAACAAATGTTTGCGCGTGATCCGGGCTGCTTCGTTCAACACTTGCCGCCATCGATCTTTGCAGGATGTTTTGGCACCAAGCATGCTCAGTCGTGTCGCAGGAAAGTCATCGTCATGATAGGAAGCCGCACTGGGGAAGAGGAAATCAGGCTTGGCTCGACCTTCTGTAACTGCGCCATGGTCGAATTGCACCACTGACACACACCGAGGTTCGCCCGAAACACGGGTCTTCAAGATGCCCTCATATCGCAATCACTATCAAGCGTGAGCAATCACTTTTCGGGAGAGGTGCCGATACCGAGTCGCCCAAGCGAGACGACTACTCCACAGTCACCGATTTGGCCAGGTTGCGCGGCTGGTCCACATCGGTGCCGCGCAGCACCGCCACGTGATAACTGAGCAGTTGCAGCGGCACGGTATAGACCATGGGGGCGATGGTTTCCGGCACCGCGGGCAGGTGCAGAATGTGAATGCCCTCGCCATTGGCTACCTTGGCGTCCTCGTCGGCGAACAGGTACAGCTCGCCGCCACGGGCGCGCACTTCCTGGAGGTTCGACTTGAGCTTTTCCAGCAGTTCGTCGTTGGGCGCCACCGCTACCACCGGCATTTCCTTGTCCACCAGCGCCAGCGGGCCGTGTTTCAGTTCGCCGGCGGGGTAGGCTTCGGCGTGGATGTAGGAAATCTCCTTGAGTTTCAGCGCCCCCTCCATGGCCACCGGGAAGTGCACGCCGCGGCCGAGGAACAGGGTGTGGTGCTTCTCGACGAAGGCGCGCGACAGCTCGCGGATCGGCACGTCCAGCGCCGCCGCCCGCTCCATCAGGCTGGGTAGCTGGCGCAGGTCGTTGAGGACTGCTTCGATTTTGTCATCGGCCAGCCCGTGGCGCTGCCCCAGCGCCAGCACCAGCAGCACCAGGCCGGCCAACTGGGTGGTGAACGCCTTGGTGGAGGCGACGCCGATCTCCAGCCCGGCGCGGGTCAGAAAAGTAAGCTCGGATTCGCGCACCAGGGAAGAGCCATCGACGTTGCAGATGGCCAGGCGGCCGACGTAGTTTTCCGAGCGGGTGTCGCGCAGCGCGGCCAGGGTGTCCGCGGTTTCGCCACTCTGCGAGATGGTCACGAACAGGGTGCCTTCGGGCACTACGTGCTGGCGGTAGCGGAATTCGCTGGCCACTTCCACCTGGCAGGGAATGCCGGCCATGGCCTCCATCCAGTAACGGGCCACCATGCCGGCGTGATAGCTGGTGCCGCAGGCGACGATCTGTACCGCTTTCACCTGTTCGAAAATGGCGCTGGCGCGCTCGCCGAACGCCTGGTTCAAGCCATCCGGCCCATCGATGCGACCTTCGAGGGTGCGTTGCAGCGCCGCCGGCTGCTCGAAGATCTCTTTCTGCATGTAGTGGCGGTATTCGCCTTTCTCGGCGTCTTCGTGGGTGCCGTCGTACTCATGCACCGGCCGTTCCACGGGGCGCCCCGCTTCATCGACGACGGTAACGCTGTCGATGCGCAGCTCCACCTGGTCCCCTTCCTCAAGGAAAATGAAACGGTTGGTGACCGGCAACAGCGCAAGCTGATCGGAGGCCAGATAATTCTCGTCGATACCCAGCCCCACCACCAGCGGCGAGCCGCAGCGCACCGCCACCAGACGATCCGGTTCGTTGCGGTCCACCACACCGAGCGCGTAGGCGCCACGCAATCGCGTGACGGCGCTTTGCACCGCCTTGAAAAGATCACCGGTGGCGGCCAGCGCCTGGTGCACCAGGTGGACGATGACTTCCGTATCGGTCTGCGACTGGAACGGATAGCCGGCGGCTTCCAGTTCGTCTTTCAGTTCCTGGAAATTCTCGATAATGCCGTTATGCACCAGCGCCAGATCGGCACCGGACATGTGCGGGTGAGCATTGTCTTCCGAGGGGCGGCCGTGGGTGGCCCAGCGGGTATGGGCGATGCCCAGGAAGCCGCTGGCCCGCTGTTCGCGCACCGCGTCTTCCAGCGCCTGCACCTTGCCCCGGCGACGCACCCGCACCAGCCCCTGATCATTGATCAGCGCCACGCCGGCGCTGTCGTAGCCGCGATACTCCAGCCGCTTGAGACCCGTAATGAGAATGTTGCTGACATTACGCTGAGCAATCGCGCCAACAATTCCGCACATGCCGATTTCCTTTTCGTGCCATCAGGGCGTCAGTGTTCGCCCCTATCGTTATCATCTTCCGCGCCGGTTCTGCCGTCCGGGCGCGGCCAGTTTTCCATGTTGCGCTGGCGTCCGCGCGCCACCGCCAGAGCCTGAGCAGGTACATCCCGGGTGACTACGCTGCCGGCCCCCACCGTGGCGTTGGCGCCGATGGTCACTGGCGCCACCAGAGAGGAATTGGAACCGATAAAGGCGCCATCTTCCATGATCGTCTGGAATTTGTTGATGCCGTCGTAGTTGCAGGTGATGGTGCCCGCGCCCACATTGACCGCCTTGCCGACGCGGCTGTCGCCCAGGTAGGTGAGGTGATTCACTTTGGAGCCTTCACCCACATAGGTTTTCTTGGTTTCGACAAAGTTGCCGACCCTGGCGCCGGTGGCCAGTTCCGTACCGGGGCGCAGGCGGGCAAAAGGCCCCACCTGACACTGCTCGCCGACCATCGCGCCATCGATCACCGAATTGGCTTCCACCACCACGCCATCCTTGAGGGTGGCGTTGCGGATCAGGCAATTGGGGCCGATGTGCACGTTATCGCCGATGCGCACTTCGCCTTCCAGCACCACGTTGACGTCGATGACCACATCGCTGCCCACTTGCGCGTTGCCGCGAATGTCCAGCCGTGAAGGATCAAAAAGCGTGGCGCCGCCGCGCATCAGCGCCTCGGCCTGCACGCTCTGATAGACCCTTTCCAGACGAGACAGTTGCACCCGGTCGTTGACGCCATCCACCTCCCAGTGGAAACGCGGCTGGGCCGTGGCCACGGTGAGGCCCGCATCGACGGCCATGGCGATCAGGTCGGTGAGATAATATTCGCCCTGGGCATTGTTGTTGGACAGGCGCGGCAGGCTGTCGGCGAGGAACTGCCGGTTGCAGGCAAGAATGCCGGTATTGATTTCACGGATGGCTTTTTCCGCATCGCTGGCGTCTTTCTGCTCGACGATACGTTCGACGGCGCCATCGACGCCGCGCACGATGCGACCATAACCCTGGGGATCGTCCAGTGTCAGCGTCATCAGCGCCAGGGTCTTGTCGTCCACCTGGGCGACGAATTCGCGCAGTGTCTGCGGCTGGATCAGCGGCACGTCGCCGTAGAGCACCAGCACCGTTTCGCATGAAGCCTGTTCCGCCAGCAACGGCAGTGCCTGCGCCACCGCATGGCCGGTGCCGAGCTGTTCGGCCTGCTCGACCCATTGCAGCCGCTCGCCGCCCACCGCCTCACGCACCCGCTCGCCGCCATGACCATAAACCACCAGGGTGCTGAGCGGTTCCAGCGCCGCGGCGGCATCGATCACATGCTGCACCATGGGCCGGCCGGCGATCGGATGCAGCACCTTGGGCAGTGCGGATTTCATGCGTGTGCCCTTGCCCGCGGCAAGGATGACGACGGCTAAACTCATGCTCCCGTTCCTTGAGTGGTGGTTCATTCAAGCCCTGAAGAGGCTGGCCATAGCATGAAACAAAAAAGGGCGGCCCGGAGCCACCCTTTTTTCATGGACCATTCGCAAAAGTACGCAAAATCAGACGCCATTGATCACCGGCGCCAGCCTCAGCGTTTCGCGGTCTTCTTGATCTGTTCGATCGTCTTCAGACGTGCGCTGGCTTCCGCCAGGGTCGCCTGAGCGAGGCTGTAGTCCATCTGGCTGTTCTTGCCGTCCAGGGCTTCGCGGGCACGCTGACGCGCCTGTTCGGCCTCGGCCTCGTTCAGATCCCGGGCGTATTCGGCGGTATCCGCCAGCACGGTCACTACCTGCGGCTGAACTTCCAGGAAGCCTCCGGAGACGTAGAAGATCTCTTCGCCTTTCGGTGTTTTCAGGCGAACCGGACCCGGTTTGAGCCAGGTCAGCAGCGGCGTGTGGCCGGGGGTGATACCCAGATCACCCTCGATGCCTGATGCCGCCAC
The DNA here is from genome assembly GCA_964391345.1 of uncultured Alcanivorax sp. Taxonomy (GTDB): domain Bacteria; phylum Pseudomonadota; class Gammaproteobacteria; order Pseudomonadales; family Alcanivoracaceae; genus Alloalcanivorax. The sequence continues at coordinate 541 of CAYMKZ010000154.1, read as the reverse complement.
CAGTTCCACTGGTCCGGAGAAAAGCTGCTTTTCAGCACTTACAATATCGCAATGCACGGTCATCGCCATTCGCATTTCTCCCCGCGCAGGTTACTTTTCACCGCGCTTGTTGTAAGCCTCTACAACTTCGTCGATGGAGCCCTTCATGTAGAAGTCCTGCTCGGGAATATGGTCATAGTCACCGTTGAGAATGCCCTGGAAAGAACGGATGGTGTCTTTCAGGGACACGTACTTGCCCGGTGACCCGGTGAACACTTCCGCCACGAAGAAGGGCTGGGACAGGAAGCGCTCGATTTTACGCGCCCGGGAAACGGTCAGCTTGTCCTCTTCGGACAGCTCGTCCATACCCAGAATCGCAATGATGTCTTTCAGTTCCTTGTACCGTTGTAGCACGGTCTGCACGCCACGCGCCACGTCATAGTGCTCGTGGCCGATGACCAGCGGGTCCAACTGGCGCGAGGTGGAATCCAGCGGATCGATCGCCGGGTAGATCCCCTTGGAGGCGATGTCACGGCTCAGTACCACGGTGGCATCCAGGTGG
>CAYMKZ010000153.1:0-6163 GCA_964391345.1 uncultured Alcanivorax sp. | reverse complement strand
GGGATTGTCGAAACAGCAGATTCAGGCTTTGCGTGAGGGTGGCGTGATCGGTTGAGGCTCTACTTCAGTTCGGCTGAGGCTCTACTTCAGTTCGGCTGAGGCTCTACTTCAGCCATGAGGGCGCTGGCTCAGTTGTTCATACAGATTGTTGATGACCCGCGCCGCCAGCAGCCGGGCGCGATCGCTGTAAGGCCCGGCGAAATGCTCATCCAGGTTGGCATGAAACAGCGACAACCAGCGCTCGTGGTGCTGGCCGGTAAGACGCTCCTTGTCGTCCACCGCGCGGTGCTTGGCCACCATGTTGCGATTGTAGGTGGGGTCGCCCAGCAGCAGTTTTTTCCAGAACGCGCTGATCAGCGGCAGATGCTCTGCGAGATCGATCTGCGCGACATCGAGAAACACCGGCGCCAGCAACTCATCCGCCAGCACCTTGTCGTAGAACAGCTCGACCATCCGGTCGATGTGCTCCGGGGTATCCAGGTCCGGCCGCTCCGGGTGCAGCGAAACAGCCTCGCTGACACCGGGGCGGAACAGTTGAACTCTTTGTGGTGCGCTCACCAGCGAATCCTCCCGGACAGAATGTCCTTGAACATGACAAAATCGCCCGCCAGGCTGTACCAGGGGTGTTGGAAAGTGGCCGGACGGTTCTTCTCAAAGAAGAAATGTCCGACCCAGGCGAAGCCGTAACCCACCACGGGCAACAGCAGCAATCCCCACAGGTTGCCGGTCAGAAACACGCCCAGCAGGATGGCGAACAGCCCCAGCGTGCCGATGAAATGCAGCCGCCGACAGGTGGGGTGCGCATGCTCCTGCAAATAGAACGGATAGAACTCCTCGAAACTCTGGAAATCCGACTGCTTGACGGTATTCATGGGCTCACCTCACCCTTGAAGGTACTACATATTGTCGAGAATGGCCGAACCAACCGCCTCCAGGGTAGCGTCGATGGTCACCATGCGCGAGCCCTTGAGATCGTCCCGGCACTGGGCGATGGCGGTGTCCGGGTCCTTGAGGCCGTTGCCGGTGAGGGTGCAGACCACGGTGGCGCCTTCGGCGATCTTGCCGGACTTGATGTCGCGCATGGCGCCGCCCAGGGAAGCGGCGGAAGCGGGCTCGCAGAACACCCCTTCCTTTTGCGCCAGCAGCTTCTGTGCGGCGAGGATTTCATCGTCGCTGAGCTCGTCGAACCAGCCGCCGGACTGCTCCTGAGCCTTCCACGCCTTGTCCCAGGACTGCGGATTGCCGATGCGGATCGCGGTGGCGACGGTCTCCGGCTCGGCCACCGGCCCGCCGCGCAGAAACGGCGCGGAGCCACTGGCCTGATAGCCCGCCATCACCGGGGCGCTGGATACCACGCCGTTATCGCGGTATTCGCTGTAGCCTTTCCAGTAGGCGGTGATGTTGCCGGCGTTGCCCACCGGCAGGCAGTGGTAATCGGGGGCGCGGCCCAGTTCTTCGACGATTTCGAAGGCGGCGGTTTTCTGGCCCTCGATGCGGAACGGGTTGATGGAGTTGACGATGGTCACCGGCGCTTTGTCGGCGACCTGCTTGACCAGCTCCATGCCCTGATCGAAGTTGCCGCGAATCTGCATGATCACGGCGCCGTACATCATCGCCTGGGCCAGCTTGCCCATGGCGATCTTGCCTTCCGGAATCAGCACGAAAGCGGTGATGCCGGCGCGCGCGGCGTAGGCGGCGGCGGCGGCGGAAGTGTTGCCGGTGGAAGCGCAGATGATGGCGTTGCTGCCCTCTTCCACGGCCTTGGTGACGGCCATGGTCATGCCGCGGTCCTTGAAGGACCCGGTGGGGTTGAGGCCTTCGTATTTGACGTAGATGTCCACGTCCTTGCCGAGCAGCGCGGGAATGTTCTTCAGCCGGATGAGCGGCGTGTTGCCCTCGCCCAGGCTGATCACCGGGGTCTTGTCGGTGACCGGCAGGTAATCACGGTAACGTTCGATCAAACCGGTGTAATGTTCACGAAATGACATGAGTTGCCTCTTTTCAGCAGCCTGTTGGCGTCCAGCGTCCGGCCGCCACGGTCGGACATGATCAATCAAGCGTCCAGCGTTTCCACGCGAATGCGCATTATATCCCCTTCCACGGTACCGAGGGCGGCAATGCGCTCCAGGGCGGCGCTCATGTCGCCTTCGCGGACCCGGTGCGTCATCATCACGATCGGCACCAGTTCGTGCTCCACCTCTTTCTGCACCATGGCCTCGATGCTGATGTGATGATCGCTGAGGATGCGGGTGATGTCCGCCAGCACCCCGGCGCGGTCCTGCACGTGCAGACGCAGATAGAAGCCGCAGGACACATCGTCGATGGTCAGGATCGGCTCGTCGGACATCTGGTCCGCCTGGAAGCCGAGATAAGGCACCCGTTCATCGTGGTCGATGGTCTGCGCCCGGCCAATATCTATTTTGTCCGCCACACCCGACGAGGGGGTGGGTTCGGCGCCGGCGCCGGCGCCGTAGTACATGGTCGGCCCCACGGCGTCACCATTGACCATGATGGCGTTCATCACGCCATTGACCGACGCCAGCATGGCTTCCTTGGGCACCAGCGTCGGATGCACGCGCAGCTCGATGCCGTTGCCGGTGTCGCGCGCAATGCCCAGATGCTTGATGCGGTAGCCGAATTGCCAGGCGCTGTTGACGTCTTCCGTGGTGATGCGGCTGATACCTTCCATGTAAACCCTGGAAAATTGCAGCGGGATACCGTAGGCGATGGACGCCAGAATGGTCAGCTTGTGCGCCGCATCGATGCCTTCCACATCAAAGGTGGGGTCTGCTTCCGCATAACCCAACCTCTGTGCTTCGGCCAGCACGTCCTGGAAATTCCGGCCACCCTGCTCCATCTCGGTGAGAATGTAGTTGCCGGTGCCGTTGATGATGCCGGCGATCCAGTGGATGTGGTTGGCCGCCAGCCCTTCGCCGAGCGCCTTGAGAATGGGAATGCCGCCGGCCACCGCCGCTTCGAACGCCACATCGACGCCGTTTTCCTGGGCGGCCTGGAAAATCTCGTTGCCGTGTTCGGCGATCAGCGCCTTGTTGGCGGTGACGACGTGTTTGCCATTGCGGATTGCGGTCAGCACCAGTTCACGGGCGGTGTCGGTGCCGCCGATCAGCTCCACCAGGATGTCGATATCCGGATCGGCGGCCACGGCAAAGACATCACGGGACAGGCGGATACCCTGAATGTCGCAGGCCGGGTTGTCGCGCCGCGCGCCAATATGGGCTATCTCGATGGGCCGGCCCACGCGCCGGGCGATCTCGCCGGCGTTGCGCTTCAGTACATTGACCGTGCCCGAGCCGACCGTGCCCAGGCCCGCGATGCCAACCTTAACCGGATTCACCTTGCTGTCCTCTCTTGATGCCGTGCTGATGCGTTCGACCCGGCGGCAGACAGTCCGCGCCGGGGGCGTATTCGTTGCCGACCAGAGCGATATGACACGCCTGATCGTCGCTTCGTGAGGGGGGTCCTGGAAGCCGGACACATTAACGGCGCGAAGCCGCGCCGTCAATCCGCATGCGGCCTGTCAGCCCGCGCGAAGTGCGGGTTTGCGGGAAAGCGGCCGGGCGTTTACAGGCCGAGCCGCTGCTTCATCTGCGCCGGTGTCAGGTAGCCGCCGATCTGCGCGCCGTCGGCGGTATAAATCGCCGGAGTGCCACGCACCCCCAGACGCATCCCCAGCTGATACTGGCTGTCGACCGCCTTCGCGCAATCACCCAGCTTGGCCTCGGAAACGCGGTCGTGCAGATTGGCTTCGGTGAACGCCTTCTCAGGGTTGCTGGAGCACCAGATATGACGCATGTCCTCGGCCGCCTGGGAGGTCAGCCCGCCACGCGGAAAGGCCAGATAATGCACGGTGATACCGGCCTTGTTGTAATCCGCCATATGGCTGTGCAGCTTGCGGCAATACGGGCAACTGGTGTCGGTGAAGGCGTAGATCTGCGCTTTCTGCTGGCCGCGGGCCGGATAGGTGATCATGTCGGCCTTGCTGACTTTCGCCAGACTCGCCTGGCGGGCCGCCTGCAGACGCTGCTCGCTGAGATTCACCGGACCCTGCTCGCCGAGCTGGATCAGATCGCCGGTGAACACGAAGCGGCCATCGTTGCTGGCGTACACCGTGCTCGAACCGTTCAGCTCGACCACGGCGATGCCCGCCATCGGCGTCGGCTGGACGTCGGTGATCTGGTAGCCGGGAAAGGCCTTCTGAAACGCCTTGGTGATGGCGGTCTTGTCGATCTGGCCGGTCGCCGCCAGCGCCGAACAGGCCACCAGCATTGCCACTACCGCGCCCATCACCGTAATCACGCGCTTCATTCTGCTACTCTCCGTATAAGTGCTGTGTCTGACGCCGTTTCTATTGCCGGCCGCCGCATTGTTCGGTGTTCTCTTCGAGCCCGCTGCAACGCTCAGGTTCCCCCGGAGCGCGGGTGGTGCTCCGCGTACAGCGATTCCAGCCGCTGCTGGGCAACGTGCGTATAGATCTGCGTGGTGGACAGATCACTGTGCCCCAGCAGCATCTGCACCACTCGCAAATCGGCGCCGTGGTTGAGCAAATGAGTGGCGAAGGCGTGGCGCAGTGTATGCGGTGACGGGTCTTTTTGCACCCCGGCGCGCAACGCCATCTGCTTGATGCGGTGCCAGAACGTCTGGCGCGTCATCTGCGTGCCGCGCCGGCTGGGAAAAAGCACCTCCCGCTGCGCTCCCAGCAACAGAGGACGAGCCTCGCGCAGGTAGCGCTGCAACCAGTACAGCGCCTCCTCGCCCAGCGGCACCAGCCGCTCCTTGTCGCCCTTGCCGATCACCCTCACCACACCCTGGCGGGTATTGATCTGATCGGTACGCAAGCCGACCAGCTCGGAAACCCGCAGGCCGCTGGCGTACAGCACTTCCAGCATGGCGCGATCGCGCAAACCGAGCGGATCGTCAAGATCCGGCGCCGCCAGCAGCGCCTCCACATCGGCCTCGGACAGCGTTTTCGGCAACGGCCGCCCCAGCCGTGGCCGGGCCACATTGAGAGTCGGGTCCTCGGCGATGCGCCCTTCCCGCTTCATCCAGCGATAAAAACTTTTCAACGCGGACAACTGCCGCGCCACCGAGCGGGCGCTGATGCCGTCACCGTGGCGATCCGCCAGATACTGGTGCAAATCGGCCCGGTGACAGCCAGCGAGCGTCGCCGGCCGCCGCTCCAGCCAGGCGGCGAACTGGCGCAGATCACGGCCATAGCTCTCCAGCGTATGGCGGCTGAGCCCTCTTTCCAGCCATTGATTATCGAGCCAGGCGTCGATCAGTTGATTGTCCATGGCGGCAGTATTGGCGATGCTTCCGGCAAACACAATCGGCGCGCTGTTTTACCATTTATTACCGCATCCCGGCGGCGTTGCTTGGCATAATTCGGCAATCGGAGGTCAAGACAACGCAGGAGTTTTGCGCATGGGTATTCTATCCTGGATCATTCTGGGCTTGCTGGCCGGCATCATCGCCAAGTGGATCATGCCGGGCCGTGATCCCGGCGGCTTCATCATCACCACCATCCTCGGCATCATCGGCGCCATCGTCGGCGGCTGGGTGGGGTCACTGGTGGGTATCGGCGGCCCGGTAACGTCCTTCACGCTGGGCAGTCTGGTCACCGCGGTGATCGGCGCCCTGATCATACTGGCGATCTACCGGGCACTGAAAAAGTAAGCGTCCAGCCACAAAAAAAGCCGCCCCGGTTTATTCACCAGGGCGGCTTTTTTTCGTTCCCTTCACTGGCAGCCTGCCACGGCCAGAGGTCGCTTCCGATATTACCCTACAGCAAAGGCTGAAGCGACGTGGCTCGGGAAAGGAAAACCGCTGTTACTTGCGCACCTTTTCCTTGATGCGCGCGGACTTGCCGGAGCGCTCGCGGAGGTAGTACAGCTTGGCGCGGCGCACGTCGCCACGACGGTTCACTTCGATGGAATCGATCACCGGGCTGTGCAGCTGAAAAACACGCTCGACGCCCACGCCGTGGGAGACCTTGCGCACGGTGAACGCGGAGTTGAGGCCACGGTTGCGGCGCGCGATCACCACACCGGTGTAGGCCTGCAGACGCTCGCGGGTGCCTTCCGTCACTTTCACTAGCACGGTGACGGTGTCACCGGCGCCGAACTCGGGCAGACCGCTTTTCATC
>CAYMKZ010000152.1:2202-6189 GCA_964391345.1 uncultured Alcanivorax sp. | reverse complement strand
CTTGACCACGGAATTGATCGCCGAGGACGGCAACGCGCTGCTGCCCCCGCTGCCGCCCGATCAGGCGCGCCACTGGCTGGGGCGTATCGCCGAAGGCTGGCAACAAGGGCTGCAACAGCCGCTGCCAGTGACCTGCAACACCGCCTTCGCCTGGCTGGCCGGTGCGGAAAAAGACCGCGCCGAAACGGAAGCCCGCAAGGTTTTCGGGCCCGCCGCCTTTGGCAACTCCAGCGAACTGGAGCGCAGTGCCTTCGTGCGGCGCGCCTGGCCGGATTTCGAGCTGCTGCTCGCGCAGCGCGAAGCCGACAGCGAAGAGCCGGCCCTGGCGCTGTGGACCGAGCGGCTGTATGCGCCGCTGTACCGGCACTGCCAATGGCACGAGGCCGATATGACGGCAATGGAGTCAGAGATCACGCTCACGGCTGGTGGAGACGACGCTCATGACTGATGCGCCCATGACCGATGCCCTGCCGCTCCCGCTCGCTTTTCCGCTGCACGGCACCCGGCTGATCGAAGCCAGCGCCGGCACCGGCAAAACCTACACACTGGCCGCTCTGTATCTGCGGCTGGTGCTGGGGCACGGTGGCGAGCGCGCCTTCCGTCGCCCGCTGCTACCGCCGGAGATTCTGGTAGTCACCTTCACCGAAGCCGCCACCCAGGAATTGCGCGAACGCATCCGCGACCGGCTGGCGGAAGCCGCCCGGGTTTTTGCCGGCGACCAGCAAACCGACCAGGACCCGATTCTTGCCGCGCTGGTGGCGGACTACCCCGACGCAAGCCAGCGCCAGGCCGCGGCCTACCAGCTCGAGCTGGCCGCGCAGTGGATGGACGAAGCCGCCATCCACACTATCCACGGTTTCTGCAACCGCATGCTCAAGCAGCACGCCTTCGACTCCGGCAGCTTGTTCAGCCTGGAGCTGGAACAGGACAGCGGCGATGAACAATACCAGGCCGCCTGCGATTACTGGCGCACGGTGATCGCCGCGTTTCCCGACATCACCGCGCCACTGCTGAGCCAGGCCGGCCTCGGCTCGCCGCAGGCGCTGCTGAAAGCTGCCGCACCACTGTTTGCCCTGGCGCAAGACGGCGAAGCCTTGCCGGAGGTCTTGCAGACCTGGCTGGACCAGCTCGCCCCCCAGCATGAACGGGAACAGCAGGCCCGCGCCGTGCTGGCCCGCGAGTTGCCCGAGTTGCGCGTCTGGGTCGAGCAAACGCTGGCCAGTGGCGGGCTCAACAAGAGCAGCTACAAAGCGGATCGCCTCCCCGGCATGTTCCGAGTTCTGGCCCGCTACGCCGCCGGTCTGCCGGTGACCGACAAGGAAGAGGAAACTCTGCGGCGCTTCACCAGCGCTGGCCTGCGGCTCACCAAACAGGGTAAACCGCCGCCCTTGCAGACTCCCGAACGACTCGCAGAGGCTCTGCAAAGCCGCGCCAGCCAGGCGCTGCCCCGCGCCGCTCTGCTGCGGCACGCCGCCGGCTGGATCTGCCATCGTGTGGAAAAAGCGCGCCACCAGCGCGCCAGCATCAGCTATGACGACATGATCACACGGCTGCACGGCGCGCTGACCCGCTCTGACCAGAGCACGCACCTGGCGCAAGTGATCCGCGAACAGTTCCCGGTCGCTCTGATCGATGAATTCCAGGACACGGACCCGCTCCAGTACGGGATATTCTCGGCCCTTTACGAGCATCAGGCGGACACCGGCTGGTTCATGATCGGCGACCCCAAACAGGCCATCTATGCTTTTCGCGGCGCCGACGTACACACTTACCTGCAAGCCCGCCAGGCCACCGCCGGACGCCATTACACCCTGGACCGCAACTTCCGTTCCGCCACCCTCATGGTGGCGGCCGTCAATCAGCTGTTCGAATGGGGTTCGGCCCTCGCCAACGGTGATGTTTTTCTGCTCGACAACCGCATTCCGTTCCAGCCGGTCCAGGCCCAGGGCCGCAAAGCGGTGCTGGAAATCGACGGCCAAGCGGCGGATGGCCTGACGCTGTGGCTCGATGACAACGGCGGCAATCCGCTCAGCAGCAGCCACTATCAGCAGCGACAGGCGCAATACGCCGCCGGCGAAATCGCCCGCCTGCTCAATGGCGGCGAAGAAGGCCACAGCGGTTTCCGCAAAAATAGCCACCTCGTGCCACTGCGCAGCCGCGACATCGCCGTACTGGTACGCGACCGCAACGAGGCGGCGACCATTCGCCAGGCATTGGCGGAGCGCCACATACGCAGCGTCTACCTGTCCGATCAGGATTCGGTGTTCGCCACCCCGGAGGCGCTCGACCTGCTGATGCTGCTGCGCGCTTGCGCCCACCCGGAAGACGATCGCCTGGTGCACAGCGCCCTGGCCTGCACCGCCCTGGCGCGCAGCTACGCGGAGCTGGACGATCTGTGTCAGGACGAGATTCGCTGGGAAGCGCAACTGGACCAGTTCCATCACTATCACGAGCTGTGGCAGCGCCAGGGCGTGCTGCCAATGCTGCGTACCCTGCTGCTGGATTTCCAGGTGCCGCAGCGGCTCAGCGGCAGCCTGGACAGCGAGCGGTCGCTGACCAACCTGCTGCATCTGGCGGAGTTGCTGCAACGGGCCGCCGTGCGGCTGGACGGCGAGCCGGCGCTGATTCGCTGGCTGGAAGAGGCGCTGGAAAACGGCGGTGGCAACGACGAGGATGCCCTTCTGCGCCTGGAAAGCGACGACGACCGGGTGCGGGTGATCACCATCCACAAGTCCAAGGGCCTGGAATATCCGCTGGTGTTCCTGCCGTTCATCTGCGGCTTCAAGCCGCAAGTGAAAAGCAAGCCGCCGCTGCGTTACCACCATGACGGCGAGCTGCGTATCGAGCTGGAGCCCGACGACGACGTGGAGCAAGCGGCCGATCACGAGCGGCTGGCCGAGGACATGCGTCTGCTGTACGTGGCCCTGACGCGCGCCCAGCACGCCTGCTGGCTGGGGCTGGCCCCCTATGCCCGCGGCAACAGCAAAACCAATCAGCTCCAGCAAAGCGCCATCGGCCGCCTGCTGTTCGGCAACACCGGCGTTGCCAACGACGCTCTCGGCACGATGCTGGCGCCGCTGACCAGCGCGGCCATCCGCATCCTGCCGCCACCCGGCGACAATAACGTCTGTTTCCATCCCGTGGCGCATGCGCAGCAGCAGCGCCCGGTGGCGCGAATCAATCGTGCGCCGGCCACGCCCTGGTGGATCGCCAGTTACAGCGCCTTGCGTACCGTCCAGCAGGAGCTGGCGCCGACCAGCGCGCGCGGTGACCAACTGGCCGAGGACCTTCCGCACGACACCGGCCAGGACGCAGCACCGATGCTCACCACCGGCATCCACGCCTTCCCCCGTGGCCCCCTGCCCGGCACGTTGCTGCACGAGATTCTCGAACGCGCCGCCCGCGATGGCTTCGCCGCCACCCTGGCGCACCCGGCGAAACTGGATCGCCTGGTTGCCGAGCAGCTGGCCACGCGCCGCTGGCAGGCGCACGAGGGTACCGTCACACAATGGTGGCGTGACACCCTGAACGCCCCCTTGCCACTGGGCCCCGGCGACCCGGTGACGCTGGCCGGCCTGGACAGTGCGCTGCCGGAAATGGAATTCCTGTTCCCCGCCGAGAACGTTTCCGTCGCCAGGCTGGACCAGCTGATCCGCCATTACATCGCGCCGGATCACCCCCGGCCACACCTTGAGCGGGACACACTGAACGGCATGCTGAAAGGCTTCATGGATCTGGTATTCGAGCATCAGGGGCGCTATTACGTGCTCGATTACAAATCCAACTGGCTGGGCCCCGACAGCGACGCCTACAGCCATGAGGCGATCCGCGACGCGCTACTGAAAAGCCGCTACGAGGTGCAATACAGCCTCTATCTGCTGGCCCTGCACCGCCTGTTGCGCAGCCGTCTTGGCCAGCGCTACCAACCGCAGCAGCATCTGGGCGGCGCCGTTTACGTGTTTCTGCGCGGGCTGGACGGCCCCGCTG
>CAYMKZ010000152.1:0-2102 GCA_964391345.1 uncultured Alcanivorax sp. | reverse complement strand
ACGGACAGCGGCGCACCACTGGTACTGGAAGGCGAACGGCTCTACCTGCGCCGTCACTGGCGGCTGGAAGGCCGGGTGGCCCAGGGTATCGCCGCACGGCTGGCTTATCGTCATCCGTTGCCAGAAGGGCTGCATCAACGGCTCGGCGCGCTTTTCACGCAAAACGGCGACACCCTGGACTGGCAGCAGGTCGCCTGCGCCCTGGCCGTGCGCCGTGGCCTGACGCTGATCACCGGCGGCCCAGGCACCGGCAAGACCACCACCGTGGTCAGGTTGCTGGGGTTACTGCAAAGCCTGGCGTTCGACCAGGGCAAGCGATTGCGCATACGGCTGGCCGCCCCCACGGGCAAGGCCGCCGCCCGTCTCACCGATGCCATCGGCGAACAGGTGGCCCGCCTGCCGGTGGACGAAGCAGTCCGCCACGCCATCCCCACCGAGGTGACCACGCTGCACCGTTTGCTCGGCACCCGCCGCGACAGCCGCCACTTCCGCCACCATGCCCACAATCTGCTGCACGCCGACCTGGTGGTGGTGGACGAAGCCAGCATGATCGACCTGGACATGATGGCCAGCCTGCTCGATGCGCTGAGCCCGCAGACCCGTCTGGTGCTGCTGGGCGACAAGGACCAGTTGGCCAGCGTCGAAGCCGGCGCGGTGATGGGCGATCTTTGCCAGGACGCCGGCAGCGGCGGCTACGATGGCGACACCCTCGACTATCTCCGGCATTGTCTGGGCGGCCCGCGCCAGCCCAACGGATCGGCCTCCGTTCCGGCGGCCAATACCTTAACGGACGGCGCCCTGGCGGATTATGCCGGCGGCGGCGGCCCTCTCGCCCAGCAGACCGCCATGCTGCGCAAGAACTGGCGCTTCCAGGACAGCCCCGGCATCGGCGCACTGGCGACGGCCATCAACGCCGGAGATGAGGCCGCCGTGATCGCCACTCTGGCCAAAGCAGGCCCCGCGCTGGCACGGCTGAAAATCGGCCCGCCGCCGGATCAGCGCTTGCGCACCCTGCTACTGGATGGCGAGGATGGCCTGCGCGAGTTGTTCGAGGCAGCCAGCAACGCCCCCGCCAATCCATCGGAACTCGACCACTGGGCCCAGGACTGCCTGCAACGACTGGGCCAGCGACAACTGCTCAGCGGTTTGCGCAACGGCCCCTTTGGCGTCGAGCGGCTCAACCGCGACATCACCGACTGGCTGCGTCAGGCAAATCTGGCCGGGGAACGGGAGTGGTACGCCGGCCGACCAGTGATGCTGGTACGCAACGACTATCAGCTGGGATTGATGAATGGCGACGTCGGTCTGACATTGCCCCACCCGGACGGTCTGCGTGTAGCCTTTCCGGTGCCGGGAGGCCGCATACGCTGGGTGCTGCCCAGCCGGCTGGAGGGCGTGGAAACCGTGTACGCCATGACCGTGCACAAATCCCAGGGTTCGGAGTTCCGTCACACCCTGCTGATTCTGCCGGACCATCCGCACCCTCTGCTCACCCGGGAGCTGATCTACACCGCCGTGACCCGCGCCCGTGAAGCGTTCACGCTGATCGAAGCCGGCAACAGCACCGTGCTCAAGCGCGCCGTACGCCAGCGCACCTGGCGCGCCTCCGGGCTGGGGGACAAATTGCGCACCTGACGACATGCGGCTTGTCGCACCCCGGAAGCGCGCAGCGTGGCGGTCGTCATCCCGAAAGCGCGGCAACGTGGCGGCCGTCATCCCGAAAGCGCGGCAGCGTGGCGGCCGTCATCCCGAAAGCGCGGCAGCGTGGCGGCCGTCATCCCGAAAGCGCGGCAACGTGATGGTCGTCATCCCGGAAGCGCGCAGCTCTATCCGGGAGCCAGTGGCTTTCAAAGTCAAAGTCGCTAGGCCCCCGCTTTCGCGGGGGTGACGGGGTGGCGGGGTGGCGGCGACGGCGGCGGCGACGCGGAGGCCGTCATCCCGGCAGCGCGGCAACGTGGAGGTCGTCATTCCGGAAGCGCGGCAACGTGGAGGCCGTCATCCCGAAAGCGCGGCAGCGTGGAGGCCGTCATCCCGGAAGCGCGCAGCGCTATCCGGGAGCCAGTGGCTTTCAAAGTCAAAGTCGCTAGGCCCCCGCTTTCGCG
>CAYMKZ010000151.1:3379-6305 GCA_964391345.1 uncultured Alcanivorax sp. | reverse complement strand
GTCGGCGCTGCGCTACGGCAAGGTGTGCATCCTCGCCGACGCCGATTCCGACGGCCTGCATATCGCCACGCTGCTCTGTGCGCTGTTCCTGCGTCATTTCCCGGCGCTGGTGCGCGAGGGCCACGTGTTCGTGGCCATGCCGCCGCTGTATCGCATCGATATCGGCAAGGAGGTGTATTACGCCCTGGACAACGCCGAGCGTGACGGCGTGCTGGCCCGTATCCAGGCGGAGAAGAAACGCGGCAAGGTCAGCGTCACGCGCTTCAAGGGCCTTGGTGAAATGAGCCCCCTGCAACTGCGTGAAACCACCATGGCCCGCGATACCCGCCGGCTGGTGCGGCTCAATGTGCACGGCGGCGACGACACTCACCAGCTGATGGACATGCTGCTGAGCAAGAAGCGCGCCTCCGATCGCCGCAACTGGCTGGAAGACAAAGGCAACCTGGCCGAAGTGTAGGCGCCGTGATACGGCGTCCGACTCAAGCAAGCGAAGCAAATATTTATGGCAGACGATTTCGAAGACCTTCCCCTGCGGGAATACACGGAAAAGGCGTACCTGGATTATTCCATGTACGTGATTCTGGACCGGGCCCTGCCGAAAATCGGTGACGGCCTCAAGCCGGTGCAGCGCCGCATCATTTATGCGATGAGCGAGCTGGGCCTGAAAAACACCACCAAGTACAAGAAATCCGCGCGCACCGTGGGCGATGTGCTGGGCAAGTTCCATCCTCATGGCGATTCCGCCTGCTACGAGGCGATGGTGCTGATGGCGCAGCCGTTCAGCTACCGGTATCCGCTGGTGGACGGGCAGGGCAACTGGGGCTCGCCGGACGATCCGAAATCCTTCGCCGCCATGCGTTACACCGAGTCCCGGCTGGCGCCCTATGCGGAGGCGCTGCTTACGGAGCTGGGGCAGGGCACGGTGGAATGGCTGCCCAACTTCGACGGTACGCTCGACGAGCCGAAAGTGCTGCCGGCGCGGTTGCCCAATGTGCTGCTCAACGGCACTACGGGTATTGCCGTGGGCATGAGCACGGATATTCCTCCGCACAACCTGCGCGAAGTGGCGCAAGCCTGCATTCACTTGCTCAAAGACCCCGGCGCTTCTCTGGACGATTTGATGGAGTACATCCAGGGGCCGGATTTCCCCACCGAGGCGGAAATCATCACGCCGCGCAACGACATCATTCGTCTGTACGCGGAGGGACGAGGCAGCTTGAAAATGCGCGCCGTTTACGAGCGCGAAGAGGGCGACATCGTGGTCACCGCGCTGCCTTATCAGGTGTCCGGCGCCAAAGTGCTGGAACAGATCGCCGAGCAGATGCGCAAGAAAATGTTGCCGATGGTCAACGATCTGCGCGATGAATCCGACCACGAAAACCCCACGCGGCTGGTGATCAGCCCGCGCTCCAGCCGGGTGGATGTGGAACAGCTGATGAATCACCTGTTCGCCACCACCGATCTGGAAAAGAATTACCGCGTCAACCTCAACATGATCGGCCTCGACGAGCGTCCCCAGGTGAAGAGCCTGGACATGATTCTCAACGAGTGGTTGCAGTTCCGCATGATTACGGTGCGCCGCCGTTTGCAGTACCGGCTGGACAAGGTGCTGGAACGGCTGCACATCCTGCAAGGTCTGTTGACGGCCTATCTGAATATCGACGAAGTGATCGAGATCATCCGCCGCGAGGACAGCCCCAAGCCGGTGCTGATGGAGCGTTTCGCGCTCAGTGATCGCCAGGCGGAAGCGATTCTCGAATTGAAATTGCGGCACCTGGCCAAGCTCGAGGAAATGAAGATTCGCGGCGAGCAGGATGAGCTGGAAAAAGAGCGGCAATCGCTGGAGGAAACGCTCGGCTCCAATGCGCGCATGAAGAAGCTGATCGCCCGCGAGCTGGAAGAAGACGCCGAGAAATACGGCGATGAACGCCGCTCACCGCTGGTGGCACGCGGTGAGGCCAGGGCGCTGGATGAATCCGACCTGATCAGCGCCGATCCGGTCACCGTGGTGCTGTCTGAAAAAGGCTGGGTGCGCGCCGCCAAAGGGCACGATGTGGACGCCGCCAGTCTCAGCTACAAATCCGGCGACCGCTTTCTGGCGTCGGCGCTGGGCAAATCCAACCAGACCGTGTGTTTTCTGGCGTCCAGTGGTCGCAGCTATTCATTGCCGGCGCACACCCTGCCCAGCGCCCGTGGCCAGGGCGAGCCGCTGTCCGGGCGGGTGAACCCGCTGTCCGGGGCGATTTTCGTGGCGCCGCTGATGGGTGACGACAATGACGCCTATCTGATGAGCACGGACGGGGGCTATGGTTTCGTCGCCCGCTTCCGCGATCTGGTGGCCAACAAGAAGGCCGGCAAGGCGGTGCTGACGGTGCCCAGGGGTGCCCGGGTGCAACCGCCGCGCCGGGTGCGTTCCGTTGAAGAGGATGTGGTTGCGCTGGTGTCCAACGAAGGGCGCCTGCTGATCTTCCCGCTGCGGGACCTGCCGGAAATGGCGCGCGGTAAAGGCAACAAGATGATGTCGATTCCCTCGGCGCGGGTCGCCGACCGCAGCGAGTTCGTTCAGGATTTGCAGATTCTCGGCCCCGCCGACAGTCTGGTGATACAGGCCGGCCGCCGCCACCTGACATTGAAACCCGCCGACCTGGAGCACTATTACGGCGAACGGGGCCGGCGTGGGGTGAAACTGCCACGCGGGTTGCAGAACGTGGATTTCCTGCGCGTGGAGCGGGCCGGCGAATAGCTGTTTGCTTCCTGCTTCGTATTTCGGAAATTTTTGTTCCATCCACACATCGAGCCACCTTGGAAGCGCGTCAGCGCTATCCGGGGCCTGGCGCTTTTCCCAAAGTCGCTGGGTCCCGTGTCTCCGCTGCGCTGCGCACGGGACGACGGGGGGTTGTCATCCCGGAAGCGCGTAGCGCCACCC
>CAYMKZ010000151.1:0-3279 GCA_964391345.1 uncultured Alcanivorax sp. | reverse complement strand
CTCGCTTTTTCCTTTCTGAGAAAGGGCAACCATCTTTCCATTGTAAATGAGAACGGTTTTCATATATCATCGAGTTCCAACCGCAACGTGACTCCTTCTTCCCATGCCCCGCTCCGCTACCCCTGCCCATTCTCCTTCCCGAACCTGGCGTCTGGGTGAGGCGTCCGTAGGCGCCACCGGCGTGGTGGCGGCAATCCAGCTGGCGGCCGACGATGATGACGACCTGGAGCGTCTGTTGCTGGAAATCGGTTTCGTGGAGGGGGCGCAAGTAAGCCTGTTGCACGAAGGCCCTTTTGGCCGTGACCCGATCGCCGTGCGCGTGGACGACATGCGCGTGGCCCTGCGCCGTCACGAAGCCCTTGCTGTGTTGATTCGATCGGAGCCCTGATGGACGCGATGACCGCCACCACCCGTCTGGCGCTGGTGGGCAATCCCAATTGCGGCAAAACCGCCCTGTTCAATGCGCTCACCGGCAGCCGGCAGAAGGTGGCCAACTACGCCGGCGTCACGGTGGAGCGCAAGGAAGGGCAGTTCGTCACCCCGGCGGGCCGGGTGGTGACTCTCCTCGACCTGCCCGGCACCTACAGCCTGCGGGCGCGCAGCCCCGATGAGCGGGTGACCCGTGACGCGGTGCTCGGGCAACTGAACGGCGAGACGCCGCTGGACGCCATCGTCTGTGTGGCGGACGCTACCAACCTGCGCTTGATGCTGCGGCTGGTGCTGGAGCTCAAGCACGTCGGCCGGCCGCTGGTGCTGGCTCTGAACATGTACGATATCGCTCAGCGGCGCGGGGCGCGCATCGACATGGGCCGGTTGGCCAATGAACTGGGCATACCGGTGGTGGCCACGGTGGCGGTGAAACGGGATGGCGTGCACGCCCTGCTCGACGCCATCGATGCGCTGCCGGCGGAAGCAGTTACCAGCGCCAGTGACTGGCGCGAGCTGGACCCGCAAGCGGTGCGCGCCAGCCATCGTCAGGTGGAGCAGATCCTCGAGGGCTGCGTGGAAACCGGCACCGAGGATCGTTTCACGCGCCGTGTGGACCGGGTGCTGCTGCACCCGGTGGCCGGTCTGCTGATCCTGTTCGCGGTGCTGTTTCTGATGTTCCAGGCGGTGTTCACCTGGGCAACGCCGCTGATGGATCTGATCACTCTGGGTTTCGACGACCTCGCGGCGCTGGTGCAGCAGTACATGCCGCCCGGCATGTTGCGCAGCCTGATCGCCGATGGCGTGATTTCCGGTGTCGGCAGCGTGGTGGTGTTTCTGCCGCAGATCGTCATTCTGTTCCTGTTCATCATCCTGCTGGAAGATTTCGGCTACATGGCCCGCGCCGCCTTCCTGATGGACCGGCTGATGGGCAAGGCCGGTCTGCATGGGCGCGCTTTCATTCCGCTGCTGTCCAGTTTCGCCTGTGCCATTCCCGGCATCATGGGAACGCGGGTCATCAACAGCTGGAAGGATCGCCTGGTGACCATTCTGGTGGCGCCGTTGATGACCTGCTCGGCGCGCATCCCGGTCTACACGCTGATCATCAGCGCCTTCATTCCACGTGGCAAAGTGGCCGGCGTGATCGATCAGCAGGGGCTGGTGATGTTCGGTCTGTACGCCATCGGTATCGGCAGCGCGCTGGTGGTGGCAATGATCATGCGGCTGTTTTTCTGGCGCGGCCGCTCCGAACCTTTCATCATGGAATTGCCGGACTACAAGATGCCGGACCCGAAGAATGTGCTGTTTGGTGTGGCGCAACGCGCGAGGATTTTCCTGCGCCGCGCCGGTACCATCATTCTCGCCATGATGATCGTCATCTGGTTTCTCAGCACTTTTCCGGGTGCGCCGGCCGGCGCCACCGAGCCGGCCATCGACTACAGCCTGGCCGGACTCATCGGCCACGCCATCGAGCCGTTGCTGCTGCCGATCGGTTTCAACTGGCAGATCGCCATCGCCCTGATTACCGGCATGGCCGCCAGGGAAGTGGCGGTGGCGGCGCTGGGTACGGTGTACGCCGTGAGTGGCGGCGAGCAGGTGGCCGGCGCGCTCGGCGCGGTGCTTGCCTCGCAGTGGTCCGTGGCCACCGGCATGGCGCTGCTGGCCTGGTATATTTTCGCGCCACAGTGTGCTTCCACGCTGGCGGTAGTGAAACGGGAAACCAATTCCTGGCGCTGGCCGCTGTTTCTGTTCGCCTACATGCTGACGCTGGCGTATCTCGGCGCCTTCGTTGCTTATCGGGTCACCGTCGCTCTGGGAGGAGGTTGAGTCGTCATGCTGCAAGCACTGATCACCTACACCATCGTTGCCCTGGCGGCACTCTGGGTGTTGTGGAATATCATCCTGCCGACCTCCATCCGCCAGCGGCTGCGCCCGGCGCGCCTGCGTCGCCAGCAGGAAAACTGTAGCGATGACGGCTGCTCCGGCTGCAATGGCTGTGGCTCTTCTTCCGCCCCACAGCCGGTGAAGGTGCGCTGGCAAGACCGTGATCGTCGCTCCTGATCGCCTTTTGGTGGTGGCCCAACGGCCGCCTCGCCCTTGGGGCTCGCCGCTGTGTTGGGTATCATCGCCGAAGCCGCCAAAGCAATGAGGAGCTTCCGTCGTGCGGGCCATGATGACCGGCGTTACCACGTTCACGTTGTTGTTGCTGAATACCCTGATCCTGATTGGCCCGATGATGCTGATCGCTTTGCTCAAGCTGGTGCTGCCGATACCGCGCTGGCAGAAGCGCTGCTCGATGGCCGTCATGTGGATCGCCGAAACTTGGGCGAATCTGTGCAAGGCGATCTTTGCGCTGATGATTCCGACGCAATGGGACGTGCGCGGCGCCGCCGATCTGCGCCGGGACCGCTCCTATCTGGTGGTCAGCAATCACCAGTCCTGGGTGGATATTGCCGCACTGGTGAATACCCTCAACGGACGCACGCCGTACTTCAAGTTTTTCCTGAAAAAGGAACTGGTCTGGGTGCCGTTTCTGGGGCTGGCCTTCTGGGCGCTGGATTACCCGTTCATGAAACGTTATTCGCGGGAAGTGCTGGAGCAGCGCCCGGAACTGAAAGGCAAGGATCTGGAAATCACCCGCCGCGCCTGTGAAAAATTCCGTGACATGCCGGTGACGGTGGTGAATTTTCTGGAAGGTACCCGTTTCACTCCGGCCAAGAAGGAACGTCAGCAATCCCCCTACCGGTTTCTGCTGCGTCCCAAGGCCGGCGGTGTGGCCTTCGTCATGGCCGCCATCGGCGACAATCTGGATGCACTGCTGGACGTGACGGTGGTCTACGCCAGTGACCAGGC
>CAYMKZ010000150.1:2264-6371 GCA_964391345.1 uncultured Alcanivorax sp. | reverse complement strand
AGCGTAGCGCAGTCGCAGAATCCAGGGTTCGAGACCATGGATCCTGCGACTACGCGCAGGATGGCGGCGGATGATTTGCCATGCCGGGAACAGGTTACAACGTCCCGAGCGCCTGCAAATCCTCGGCAACCTGCTTCGCCGGCTCATCATCCCGCATGAACAGATGTACCGCCCCATGCACGTCAAACCCGTACATCGCCAGCCCGTGCGTCACCACGTAATTGCCATCCGCATCCGGATCGCCATAGCTGTAGGCCGTGCGATAACGTTTGGTCAGCGCATCCAGCTGCGCCTTGTCGCCCGTCAAGCCAACGATCTGCGGCGCGAAATAAGCCGTGTATTTCTTCAGCAATGCCGGCGTGTCCCGCTGCGGATCGACACTGACGAACAACACCCGGTAACGGTCCCGCTGATCCGCCGGCAACAGCTTCAATGCCTGTGCCAGCAGCGTCAGGGTAGCGGGGCAATAATCCGGGCAATGGGTGTAACCGAAAAACAGCACCACCACCTTGCCGGCATAATCCTGCTCCGTCACCGCCTTGCCATTCTCGTCGGTGAGCTGGAATTGCAGATCCGGCATGACGCCGGTGATATCCCGGCCATGAAACGTCACCGGCGCCTTGCCGCAGGCGACGACCAGCACCGCCACCATGCACAGCACCCACCAGCGAGCCTTCACGAACATCACTACTGCCCTCCTTTCCGTGCGTCATAGCGCAAATACAAACGCAACACCACCAGCGCACCCAGCACGGTCATCATCGCCGCCGGAATCCAGGTAAACAGGCCGCCAAGAATCTGATCCGTGGCCGGGCTGATCGGCCAGGCGCGCCCGCAAACGGCATACACATCGTACAGCCCCGGGCTGGAAAAAGTGATGTAGGCACCCAGAATGATCTGTGGAAACAGCGCGCCGAACAGCATCAGAAAACGCATCACGAAGCTGGAAGTATGGGCACCGTCCGGATCACGCGGGTCCAGAATCACCAGCCAGAAAATGATGCCGTCCACCACCATGGAACCGTTCATCACTTCATAAAGCCGCAGGTTGAGCATGGCATCGAAATGGATCGCCGGCGACAGCCAGAAAAAAATCAGCCCCACGAACAGCACGGTGGCGATCATCGGGTCAAACAGCACACGCCGGAAAGGCCGCCACAATATCTCCGCCAGCGGATAACGCCGCTCACCGAAAGCGGCGCGCCATATGGGGATGGGATTGGACAACGCAATCAGGAAAGCACCGGAATGATGCAGCACCAGATGCTGGATGCGGTGCATGAAAAACATGAAGCGGGCGTAATAATCGAACTGGGTCTGCATCACGATGTAACACAGCGACAAACCGATAACGAAACTCAGCACGCGCCAGACCGACGGCGCCTGCCCACGAGCTGCCAGCCGCCGGTAACCAAGCACCCACAGCAGCAGCCCCAGTGCGAACGACCCGGCAATAAGCGGAGAAAAGATATAGGGCGTCAACGCACCCAGCAGCACCTGCCCCATGAACTCGCCTTGAGCATCCCGTACCCGAATCGGCCCGGACAACGCCTCAAAGCCTGCCCCGACTAGCCGCCGCTTTCAAGTGGGCCGGTATTTTTGACGACCTGGAAACGCAATACGCCAATGATCTGCTGGTGATCGGTGCGGACCTCCACGCGCCAGTCTCCCACCGGGTCGCCACTGAAATGGCTCTTGTGCGACCAGGTGCGATAACCCTCGCGGCGCCCTCCGGTGACGGTCAGATCGACCTGATCCACCAGCCGGCCGTCATGGAACCAGTAATGGCGGATCCGCTGTCCCAGGCCCAACGGTGCACGAATCGCCGTGTAGGCGTAAAGGCCCTCCCCCAGATCGTCCACGCTGAAACGGGTTCCGGTCACCAGCGGCTGGCGCCGAGCCTGATCAAAACTGAGCGCCACTGCGCGATCCTGCAAGGACACCGTCAGCGGCGGTACGAACCGGGCGCCCCACAAAGGCACCGTGGCGATGGACGCCGAAAACAGCCCCAGCAACACCCAGCGATAGGCCGGCCTCGGCCCACCCAGACGCCAGAAACTGGGCAGCGCGAACAGTGCCGTCAGCCAGGCGGCCCCTTGCAGGGCAGGGTAGGTGGGCACCTTGAAAATCAGCGGCAGCAATACCAGCAACGCCACGAACAGCGCCAGCGCGTGATAACCGAAATACAGCGCCCGATGCCGGGCCAGCCGGAAATAAAGCGGATCGACGATGCTGATCAGTGACGCGCCCCCCACCAGCACGCTGAACAGGATGTACTCCGCCCCGCCGGACCATTGCAACACCACGAACGGCAGACTGAAAAAGAACGCCTCCTGGTGGACGCTCTGCAACAGCAGCTTGAGCGCCGCCTGCGATACCCGTTCCATGGGCGTATCACGAAACCGCCGCGCCCACAGATTTTCCGTCAGCAGCATCACCCAGGTGGCAATCAGAAAAGCGGTCAGTACGGCCGCCAGCCAGGGCTTGCGCTGTACCAGAAAATAGCTGCTCAACCCGAGACAGAAACTGCCCACCGCCCAGACGTGACGAAAGCGAAACAGAAAACTGTTGATACGTTCGAGCCGGGGCAGTTTCATGGAAGGCAACCGTTCCTGGTAATCAGTGATGTCCCTTGTCCCCACTCGCCATACTGGCCGGGAACGATTTATTCTATACCGGCCCTTTTCACAGGAACCATTTCACAACAACCGTTTCACAAGGCCGTTTACTTGCACCTGCGCGAAATGCTTGTCGAGCCACTGGTGATGTTCACCACCGTGTTGCAGTGGCTGGTATTGTCGATCATCACCGGTGTCCTGGTGGGCACCGGCGTGAGCTTTTTTCTGATCATCCTGTTCGCGCTGACGGATCGCTCCTTTGCCGCGCCGCTGTGGCTGCAAATGACGCTGCTGCCGCTCGGCGGCCTGGCCAACGGCCTGCTGCTGTATTACGGCTACCGCCTCAACCGTACCGGCCTGGCCGACAGCGTCATCGCCGCCGTGCACGATCAGCGCGGGCGCATGCCGCTGCTGACCCTGCCGCTGAAACCGATAGCGGCTTTGATCACCCTCGCTTGTGGAGGTTCCGCCGGCAAGGAAGGCCCCTGCTCTCACCTGGGCGCCAGCCTCGCATCCGGCCTGGGGCGCTTGCTGCACGTCAACGGCGAGTTGCAAAAGCGGCTGGTGGCCTGCGGCGTCAGCGCCGGTTTCGCCAGTGTCTTCGGCACCCCCATCGCCGGCGCCATCTACGGTGTGGAGGTGCTCGCCATCGGCCGCATCCGCCACGACTTTCTGCTGCCGGCCATCATCGGCGGCGTCACATCCTATCAGGTCAGCCAGTTCTGGGGTGTGCCGTACGACACCTTCCAGATCGCCTTTCCGGTCTTCTCCCAGTGGCTGTTCATCAAGACGCTGTTGCTGGGTATCGTCTGCGGCCTGGCGGCGCGCGTTTACGTGGACGCCTTTTACATCAGCCGCAACCTGTTCAACCGGCTGCGCAACGCACTGAAGCTATGGCCGCCGCTGGTACCGATGCTTGGTGGCTTGTTGCTGGCGCTGGCCATGCTGTGGATTCCCAGCGACTATTTCGGCCTTTCGCTGCCGCTGATGAACAACGCCCTGCACGGCGAAGACATGCCCTGGCTGGGCTTTCTGTGGAAAAGTCTGCTGGTGGCCATCACCCTCGGCTCCGGCTTTTACGGCGGGGTGGTGACACCGCAGTTCGTGATCGGCGCCGTCACCGGCAGCGCCTTCGCCCACCTGTTCGGCATCAGCCCCGCCGTGGGCGCCGCCACCGGGCTGGTGGCGGTGGTCGCCTCGGCTTCCAATACGCCGATCGCCGCCATCCTCATGGGGGTGGAACTGTTCGGCGGCAACGGTCTTCTGTATGTGTGCGGCGCCGCCATGAGCGCCTACCTGATGATCGGCCATCGCAGCATCTACCCGGACCAGCACCTCGCCTACGCCAAGTCCTCCTGGATACGCATTCGCCCGGACCTGCCCGTCGGCCAGGAGAAGGTGCGGCTCTCCTACGCCCTGCTGAAGTGGTGGAGCCGGCACCGGCGTGGTTAGTTTCCCTCTGGATTCTGCGACTGCGCGCAGAATGACG
>CAYMKZ010000150.1:0-2164 GCA_964391345.1 uncultured Alcanivorax sp. | reverse complement strand
CCTACCACGGTCATCCTGCGCGGAGCGGAGCGGAGTCGCAGGATCCCCAACTCGTCCATTTTGACGATGCAAGCGACGCTGACACCTCCTAACCTCGAACCAACCCTGGTTTCTGACGCACCAATAAAAAAGCGGGCGCAGCGAAGCCGCTCGCACTACTGGAGGAACAGATCGTGCCCATACTCAAAGCTCTGGCGGAAACCCTGCCGGACAAGATCGCCTGCGAATTTCCGGAAACCGGCGTGCAAATCAGCTACGCCGAACTGGACCGGCAATCACGACGCGCCGCGCACTGGATGATCGACCTCGGGCTACAGGGTGGCGACCACATCGCCATCCTCACGGAAAACCACCCGACCCTGTTCGACATCGCCTGGGCCTCCCGGCGCGCGGGCCTCTACTACACCGCCATGAGCACCCACCTCAAGCCCGCCGAGATTGCCTACATTCTCGGCAATTGCGAAGCCAAACTGCTGATCGCCAGCGGCCGTTACGCAGCGTTGGCCGCCGAGGCGCTGGCCCAGGCGGACAACAAGCAGATTCACTTCTTCACCTTCGACGACGAGCAACGGGACACCCGCGCCGGCCACTACGAGGAAGCCGTTGGCCGCTTCGCCGACGCCGGCGAACTGCCGCCCCGCCCGGTGGGCCGCGACCTGCTCTACTCCTCCGGCACTACCGGCTTCCCGAAAGGTGTTTCCAAACCTCTGGTCGCCGCCGAGGACCGTTTCGGGCCGGAGCCGGAAATCGAAAGCATGCGCGCCGTATTCGGCTTCGATTCATCTTGGGTGTACCTGTCACCAGGACCGCTCTACCACGCCGCCCCGTTGCGTTTCTGCATGATGACCCTGGCGGCGGGCGGCACCATCATCGTCATGCGCCGCTTCGACGCGCGGGAAGCGCTGCGTCTGATTCAGGAGTATCGCGCCACCCACAGCCAGTGGGTACCCACCATGTTCGTGCGCATGCTCGACCTGCCCGAGGAAGAACGCCGGGCCTACGACGTCTCCAGCATGCGCGTAGCGATCCACGCCGCCGCGCCCTGCCCGGTACACATCAAGGAAAAGATGATCGAATGGTGGGGGCCGGTGATCGAAGAGTACTACGCCGGCTCCGAAGGACTCGGCACCACGCTGATCAAATCTCCCGAATGGCTGACCCACAAAGGCTCCGTGGGACGGCCGCTGGTGGGAACGCTGCACATCATCGATGAAAACGGCAACGACCTGCCCACCGGCGAAGTCGGGCTAATCTGCTTCGCCGACGGCCCCACCTTCGAGTATTTCAACGCCCCCGAAAAAACCCGCGACGCCTACCGTTCGGAAGGCATGGCCACCTACGGCGACCTGGGCTACGTGGACGAAGACGGCTATCTGTACATGAGCGACCGGCGCGCCGACCTGATCATTTCCGGCGGCGTCAACATCTACCCCAGAGAGATCGAAGACGTGCTGCTCAAACATCCGGACGTAGCCGATGTGGTAGTGATCGGCATCGCCCATGCGGAATTCGGCGAGCAAGTCAAAGCCATCGTTCAGCTCCACGATCCTGCCCGATCCGGCGCTGATCTGGCCGACCAGTTGATTGCCCACTGCCGGGAGCGCATCTCCAGCATCAAGGTACCGAAAAGCGTGGATTTTGTTGCCAAACTGCCGCGTCAGGAAAACGGCAAGCTGCCGCGGCGGCTGCTTAAGGCGCAGTACCAGCAAGGTGGGGGCAAGTAGAGAGTAAAGACGCTCCCTTGCGTCACCCCGGAAACACGTAGTGTTATCCGGGGCCTAGCGACTTTGACTCTGGCCATGCAGCAAGGGGAAAAGGCACTGGGCCCCCGCTTTCGCGGGGGCGACGGGTGGTGGAAAAGTGCAACTCTGGAAGACGCGGGCGGGGGAGGATTGGCTCGTCGCCTGCGGCTCCGCCCTGCGCCCGGCTGTGCCGGGCTGGTACTCGACCAAAGGTCTCGCCCTTCGGGCCGCGATGCTGCGCATCACGTTACTTCGCGGCAGATCTGCCGCTCGTTCGAACCGGGGGGTTCTGCTGAATGACTCCCCAGCACGGGATACAAACGAAAACGGCTCCCGTTGGGAGCCGCTTTCGTTTGTATGGCGCACCGGGGAGGATTCGAACCCCCGACCCTCTGGTTCGTAGCCAGATACTCTATCCAACT
>CAYMKZ010000149.1:4456-6424 GCA_964391345.1 uncultured Alcanivorax sp. | reverse complement strand
ATCCCCCCACCGGTGGAGGCCTGCAGCCGCGCGCGGGGGCCGTCCGTCACTGTCACTTGCACGGTGACGGTGTCACCGGCGCCGAACTCGGGCAGACCGCTTTTCATCTGCGCCTGTTCGATTTCCTGAATCAGGGGTTTCTTGCCGCTCATGGCAATGCTCCTCGTTTATTGATCGCTGTATTGCTGCCCGCCGTCACGCCGGTATTCCCGGATGTACTCGTCGAGCAACTGCTCTTCTTCCTCGCTGAGCCCCGGCGCACGGCGCCGGGCCTCCAGCAGATCGGGACGCCACCGCCAGGTGCG
The DNA here is from genome assembly GCA_964391345.1 of uncultured Alcanivorax sp. GTDB lineage: Bacteria > Pseudomonadota > Gammaproteobacteria > Pseudomonadales > Alcanivoracaceae > Alloalcanivorax. Next base: position 6,119 of record CAYMKZ010000149.1, on the reverse strand, counting down.
TCCCAGCGCCTGTTGCAAACGCCAGCGGCGGATCCGTTGATGGTCGCCACTGCGCAATACTTCAGGCACCACGTGACCCTGGTAACTCTCGGGCCGCGTGTAATGCGGGCAGTCCAGCAGATTCTCCAGCTCGCCGGAAAACGAGTCCTGGGCCGCGGAGTCCTCGTGACCGAGCACGCCGGGCAACAGCCGGGTTACCGCATCAATCAGCACCAGCGCCGGCAGTTCACCGCCGCTGAGCACGTAATCACCGATCGACAACTGCTCATCCACCGCCGTCTCGATCAGTCGCTCGTCGATCCCTTCATAGCGACCGGCGAGCAAAATCAGGGCGGATTCCTCCGCCAGTTCCGCCACCTTCGCCTGGGTCAGCGGTTGCCCCTGGGGCGACAGATAAATCACTTTCGCCGGGCCGGTAATCCTTCGGGCTTCCGCCAGCGCCTTTTCCAGCGGCGCCACCTTCATCACCATGCCGGGGCCGCCGCCGAAGGGGCGATCGTCCACGGTGCGGTGGCGATCCTCGGTGAAATCCCGCGGGTTCACCGTTTCCAGCACCAGCCGTCCGCTTTCCACCGCCCGCCGGCTGACGCCGGACCCGGTAACGGCGCTGGCCATTTCCGGGAAGAGGGTGATCAGCGCAATCCGCATGTTCCCACCTCCCGTTCACGTCAGCTCGTGGTCAGCTCTCGATCAGCTCGCAATTAAAAATCCGGGTCCCAATCGACCCGCATCTCGCCACGATCCAGAGCCACATCCAGCACCACCTCACCGGGCAGCCAGGGCAGCAGCCGCTCGCGCTGATCGAGGCTTTCGCCATCGCCGCGCACCACCAGCACATCATTGGCGCCGGTTTCCATCAGCTCGCTGACCAGGCCCAGATCGCGCCCGTCCGCCAGCCTGACGCGCAAGCCGATCAGCTCACGCCAGTAAAACTCGCCGTCACCAGCAGCCGGAATCTGCTCTTTGGCAACGGCAATCTCGCGTCCCACCAGCTCCCGCTGAGCTTGATCGCGGTCGGCAATGCCATCCACGCCGGCCACGAGGCCCTTGCCCTGGCGGCGCTTGCCGGTCAGCTTGAGCGGCGTCCAGACACCCGCTTCGAGCAGGTGCCAAGGCTGGTACGCAAAAATATTGTCTATCGGATCGGTGTAGGAGTGGATTTTCACCCAGCCCTTCACACCGTGGACCGCGCTGACGCGGCCCACCACCAGCACCTGATCAGGTGTCAGCATGTTCAGGCGCCTGCTTGCGCTTCCTTGGTGGCCTGCTTGACCAGGGTCTTGACGCGATCAGACACCTGGGCGCCCTTGGCGACCCACTGCTGAAGGCGTTCGATATCCAGCCGCAGGGGGATTTCACCACCACGGGCAATCGGGTTGTAGAAGCCGAGGCGCTCGATGAAGCGGCCGTCGCGGGCGGTGCGGCTGTCGGCGACAACCACGTGATAGAAGGGACGTTTCTTGGCGCCGCCACGGGCGAGACGAATCACTACCATGATAAAAGTTCCTGTTTCAATCCGGTTTCCCGACCGGAAAGCCTGTGTTCCGGTCATCGTATCCGCTTGAAGGCTCAGCGGGCCTCTTAACCCACGAACCGCGAAGGGAGCGGATTATACAGAGGCGAGGCACGGGGAACAAGCTGCAAACAGCAAAGCACTGTCCAG
>CAYMKZ010000149.1:0-4356 GCA_964391345.1 uncultured Alcanivorax sp. | reverse complement strand
ATTATACAGAGGCGAGGCACGGGGAACAAGCTGCAAACAGCAAAGCACTGTCCAGCCCCCCCTGAAAGAGTGCACCGGCCGTCACCCCGGAAAGAGTGCACCGGCCGTCACCCCGGAAAGAGTGTACCGGCCGTCACCCCGGAAGTGCGGAGCACTATCCGGGGCCTAGCGTCTTGGAAGCCCCGGAGCCGCTGGATACCCGCTTTCGCGGGTATGACGAGGGGGGGCGTGTATGACGAGGGGGGCGTGCACGACGAGGGGAGCGGCCACAACGAGGGGAGCGGCTACGACGAGGGGAGCTGCCACGACGAGGGGAGCGTACATGACAGGAGCTGGCGGAAAGGCGTCATTTCATCGGTGGCAGGCCGCCAGGGCCACCGCCCATGGGGGGCAACCCACCACCGGGACCACCAGGACCACCCATCAACCCTTCCATGCCGCGCATCATGTTTTTCATGCCGCCCTTGGTGCGCATCTTCTTCATCATCTTCGCCATCATTTTCTGCTGCTTCATGAGGCGGTTGAGATCCTGCATTTGCAGGCCGGCGCCGGCGGCGATGCGTTTCTTGCGGGAGCCCTTGATCAGGTCCGGGTTGCGGCGCTCCTTCGGGGTCATGGAGTCGATCAGCGCCTCCATGTGTTTCATCTGTTTCATGGCCGCCGGGTCCTGGGCCGCCTGCGTCATGCCGCCCATGCCGGGCAGCTTGTCGAGCAGGCTGGAGAGGCCGCCCATGTTGCGCATCTGCTGGAACTGGTCCTTGAGATCCTCGAAGTCCATGGCCTTGCCCTTCTTGAACTTGCGGGCAATCTTGTCGGCCTTTTTCTTGTCGATGGTGCGCTCGGCCTGCTCCACCAGCGACAGCACGTCGCCCATGCCGAGGATGCGGCTGGCAATACGATCCGGATGGAACGGCTCCAGGGCGTCGGTTTTCTCGCCCATACCGATGAACTTGATCGGCTTGCCGGTCAGTTGGCGCACGGACAGCGCCGCGCCGCCACGGGAGTCGCCGTCGGCCTTGGTGAGAATCACGCCGGTGAGCGGCAGCGCTTCGTTGAAGGCGCGCGCGGTGTTGGCGGCGTCCTGGCCGGTCATGGCATCGACCACGAACAGCGTTTCCGCCGGCTTGATGGCGCCATGCAGCCGCTTGATCTCGGCCATCATGGCTTCATCGACATGCAAACGGCCGGCGGTATCGACGATCAGCACGTCCATGTACTTGTTGCGGGCGGCGCTGAGCGCGCCCTGGGCGATGTCCACCGGGTCCTGGTCGCTGCGCGACGGGAAGAACTCCGCCTGCACCTCGGCGGCCAGCGTTTCCAGTTGGTCGATGGCGGCCGGCCGGTAGACGTCGGCGGACACCACCATGACCTTCTTCTTCTCGCGTTCCTGCAGGTAGCGGGCCAGCTTGGCCACGGTGGTGGTCTTGCCGGCGCCCTGCAAACCGGCCATGAGGACGATGGCCGGCGGCTTGACAGCCAGATTGAGGGCATCGTTGGCGTCCCCCATGGTGTGGATCAGTTCGTCGTTGACGATCTTGACGAACGCCTGGCCCGGATTGAGGCTTTTCAGCACTTCCTGGCCGAGCGCCTTTTCCTTGACCTGTTCGACGAACACCTTGACCACCGGCAGCGCCACGTCGGCTTCCAGCAGCGCCTTGCGCACCTCGCGCAGCGTGTCGCGGATATTGTCCTCGGTGAGCTGCCCCTGGCCGGCCAGCGTCTTGAGCGACTGGCCCAGGCGGTCGGTAAGGTTCTCGAACATGGCTATCAACTCCGATTGTCTGGGGCTTGGTTCAATCCCGCCGGCACGCTGGCCGGCAGCGGGCCCGGGATTTGAAAGGCGGGAATCCCCGCAATGCCGGCGCAGTATACTAGACAAAGACAGCCAAATGCTTCAAATGCATCGCCGGCTGTGCCAGACTTCGCCAGCTTTCCCGGTAAAAAAACCGCTCAGGAGTCTGGGGTTCCCAATGAATCCTGCCGTTATCTTCGGCCTCGTCGCCACCGCCCTGTACCTGCTCGCCACCGTGCTGGTCTACCGCCAGTTTCGTGGCACCGCGGCGCCTTCCCGCATGGCGGTGATCGTCCCCGGCGGCGTGGCGGTGATCTGCCACGCCATCGCGCTGTTTTTCCTGATGGAAACCGGGCACGGGCTGCGGCTGGGCCTGTTCCCGGTGGCCTCGGCGGTGGCCATGGTGGGCGCGGCGCTGGTGATCGTTTCCAGCTTCTACCGGCCTTTCGAGTGGCTGGCGTCGCTGGTCTACCCCTTCGCCGCGATCATGATTCCCGCCAGCCTGTGGATCAATACCGGTTACATTGCCCGCCCGCTGGACCACGGCATCGGCCTGCACATCCTGTTTTCCATCGTCTCCTATGCGGTGCTGGCGCTTTCCGCCTGCCAGGCGATTCTGCTGTTCATCCAGCACCGCCAGCTCAAGCACGGCAATCTGCACGGTGTGATGCGCGTGTTCCCGCCGATCCAGGTGATGGAGTCGATGCTGTTCGACACCATCTGGCTGGGCGAGGCGCTGCTCACCGTGGCCATCGTGCTGGGCTTCCTCTACGTGGACAATCTGTTCGCCCAGCACCTGGTGCACAAGACCATTCTGTCGCTGCTGTCCTGGGTGATTTTCGCCATCCTGCTGGGCGGCCGCCATCTGCGCGGCTGGCGCGGCCTGACGGCGATCCGCTTCACGTTGTCCGGGTTCGCCATCCTGGTGGTGGCGTTCTTCGGCACCCAGTTCGTGCTGGACGTTATCCTGCACCGTATCTGATGTCCGCTTGACACCCCTTTCCCCAGCCCCGAACAATAACCAACCGACCGTCTGGATATCGATCTCTCTTGGAAAGCTTCTCTGACCAATGGTTGTTGGGCGCGCTCATCGTGTTGATCGCCGCCTCCGCGTTCTTCTCCAGCAGCGAAACCGCCATGATGGCGATCAACCGCTACCGCTTGCGCCACCTGGCCCGCCAGGGCCAGCGCGCGGCGGCGCGCGTCGAGCACCTGCTGCGCCGTACCGACCGCCTGCTCTCGGCGATCCTGATCGGCAACAACTTCGTCAACAACTTCGCCGCCACCGTAGCGGCGCTGCTGGCGATGCGCTGGCTGGGCGATGCGGGGGCGGCCATCGGCCCCGTCATCATCACGCTGGTGATGCTGCTGTTCGGCGAAATCACGCCCAAGACCTACGCCGTGGTGCGCCCGGAGCAGGTAGCGTTTCCCGCCAGTCTGCTGTTGCGGCCGATCATGGTGCTGCTGGCGCCGCTGCTGTGGCTGCTGAACGGCGCCAGCCTGCTGTTGCTGAGGCTCACCGGCGTGCGCCCCGACGCCAACAACGAGGACATGCTCAGCCCGGAAGAATTGCGCACGGTGGTCAACGAGGCCGGCGGCCTGATCCCGGAAAAACACCAGAAGATGCTGCTCAACATTCTCGATCTGGAAAGCGTCGCCGTCGAGGACATCATGGTACCGCGCAACGAGATGATCGGCATCGACATCAACGACGACATGAGCGAGATTCTCGCCACGCTGCGCGCCAGCCAGCACACCCGGCTGCCGGTATTCCGCGACGACCCGAACAACATGCTGGGCATTCTCCATCTGCGCCAGCTCAGCCGGCTGCTGCTCAAGGAAGAGATCAACAAGGCGGAGCTGATGCAGTACACCGTGGCGCCCTACTTCGTGCCGGAAGCCACGCCTTTGAACCGCCAGTTGATCCAGTTCCAGAACACCAAACGGCGCATCGGTATCGTCGTCGACGAGTACGGCGACGTGCTCGGCCTGGTGACGCTGGAGGACATTCTTGAGGAGATCGTCGGCGAATTCACCACCGACCTGGCGGCCAGCAGCCCGGATATTCATCCCCAGGAAGACGGCACCTACGTGATCGACGGCTCCGCGCATCTGCGCGACATCAACCGCACCCTGGACTGGACGCTGCCCACCGGCGGGCCGCGCACCCTCAACGGGCTGATTCTGGAATACCTGCAGGACATTCCCGACGCCAGCGTATCGATGCGCATCGATGGCTATCTGATCGAGATCCTGCACGTCAAGGACAACATGGTGAAGGCCGCCAAGGTGTGGCGAGCGTCAGAAGCAGAACAGCAGCGCTAGCGGGCATCAAAAATATCACCGTCATCCCGTGCCCCTCCGTCACCCTGCGCCCCTCCGTCACCCTGCGCCCCTCCGTCACCCTGCGCCCCTCCGTCATCCTGCGCCCCTCTGTCATCCTGCGCGGAGCGAAGCGGAGTCGCAGGATCCAGACGGTGGTGGATCCTGCGACTTCGCGCAGGATGACGGGGGGTTTCGCGCAGGATGACGGACGGTCAGGGGGCGGGATAACCCAGCCAGGC
>CAYMKZ010000148.1:0-6745 GCA_964391345.1 uncultured Alcanivorax sp. | reverse complement strand
AGGTTGAAAGTTGAGGAGGGCACTGGCTAACTGTCGCTGTTTCGGATAGAACGCTCTCTTTCTCTCAGCTATTGGCCTTTTGCCCATGACCGCTTTTCCTGCTCTGCAAAATGATCGTTTCCTGCGCGCGCTGGCGCGCCAGCCCGTGGACCGTACGCCGGTGTGGATGATGCGGCAGGCCGGCCGTTATCTGCCGGAGTATCGGGCCAGCCGGGAGAAAGCCGGCTCCTTCCTGGATCTGTGCCGCAACGCGGAACTGGCCTGCGAGGTGACGCTGCAACCGCTGGAACGCTACCCGCTGGATGCGGCGATCCTGTTTTCCGATATTCTCACCATCCCGGACGCCATGGGGCTGGGGCTGCATTTCGTCGAGGGCGAGGGGCCGCGGTTTCACAAGGTGGTGCGCAGCGAGAAGGATGTCGCCGAGCTGCCAGTTCCGGATGCGGAGCGCGATCTCGATTATGTGATGAAGGCGGTGACCACCATCCGCCATGCGCTCAACGGGCGGGTGCCGCTGATCGGCTTTGCCGGCAGCCCCTGGACGCTGGCCACCTACATGGTGGAGGGCGGGCCCAGCAAGGATTTCCGCCATCTGAAGAGCATGATCTACGACCGTCCGGAGCTGGCCCATGCGCTGCTGGACAAGCTGGCGCAGGCGGTGACCGGCTATCTCAACGCACAGATTCGTGCCGGCGCCCAAGTGGTCCAGATTTTCGATACCTGGGGTGGGGTGCTGTCCAGCGAGGCTTATCCGGTGTTCTCTCTGGCCTACATGACGCACATCATTGAGGGGCTGATTCGTGATAACGATGGCCGTCGGGTGCCGGTGATCCTGTTCACCAAAAACGGTGGTCTATGGCTGGAGAATATGGCTGGCAGCGGCTGCGATGCGCTGGGGCTGGACTGGACCATCAATATTGGTGACGCACGTCGCCGGGTCGGCAACCGGGTTGCCCTGCAGGGCAACCTGGATCCGGCGGTGCTGTATGCCAGCCCGGCGGTGATCCGGGCCGAGGTGAAGCGCATCCTCGATGATTTCGGTGACCATCCGGGGCATGTTTTCAATCTGGGCCACGGCATCACGCCGGAAGTGGACCCGGAGCACGCGCGGGTGTTCATCGAGGCGGTAGTGGAACATGGAGCCCGCCGCTAAGGGCTTTTGTCTGTAATCCCGCTAAGGGCTTCCATACTCCTGAAAAATGCGGTCCGTTCTGGCGGCGCAGATGAAATCGTTGCGGTGCAGTCCGCCGATCTTGTGGGTCCACCAGGTGACCGTCACTTTGCCGTATTCGGTGAGCAGTGCCGGGTGGTGTTGCTGCTCTTCAGCCAGTTCGCCGACCCGGTTGGTGAACGCCAGCGCGGCGACGAAATTGCGGAACCGGAACTGACGCTGCAAGCGCTCTTCGCCGTTTTCCTCGATTTGCTTCCACTCCGGTATTTCCCGGTGCAGTTCGTCCATTTCCTGCTCGCTGACACGGGGCGCGTCGGCCCGGCAGGCCTCGCAATGTTGCTGTTCCAGGGCCATTGCCACCTCCTTGCTTGGGTAGATTGAAGCTACGGATTTCAGATCCCAATGCTCACTGTAGGGTGGATAAGCGTAGCGCATCCACCATTCTTTCGTCGCAAGCCTGGGAAAGGTGGATGCGCTGCGCTTATCCACCCTACGCGACTTCGTAGTCTGGGTCGGAGTTTTATCCCCGGCCGAGCAGGTCGCGGGCGATGGCGATGATCTGCATTTCATCGGTGCCGGCGTAGATTTGCAGAATCTTGGCATCACGCATCAACTGCTCTACCCGTGATTCGCGCATGTAGCCGTAGCCGCCGTGAATCTGCACCGCTTCGGTGGCCACTTCCATGATGGTCTGGGCGGCATACAGTTTCATGGCCGAGGCTTCCGCCAGGGTCATCTTCTTGCCGGCGCCGACCAGCTCGATATAGCGGAACACCATGTTTTGCAGGTTGCTGCGCGCCACTTCCATCTTCGCCAGTTTGAGCTGTATCAGCTGGTTGTCGCCGATCGGGCGGCCGAACTGCACACGCTCGCGGGCGTAGGCGGTGGACAGCTCCAGAGCCCGTTCCACCATGCCCAGGGCCATGGCCGCCACGCCGGCCCGCTCCTGCATGAAGGTGGCCTTGGCGCCGGAGCGGCCGTAGCTGGTTTCGCTGCCACCGAGCAGCCGTTCCGGGCCCACCTTCAGGTCGCTGAAGAACAGCTCGCCGGTGGGAGAGGAACCGATGCCCATTTTCTTGAAGGGTTTGGATTGCTCCAGCCCCGGCATGCCGCTGTCGAGAATGAAGGAGACGATCTTGCGGTCGCGGGGTTCGACGCCTTCTTCATCCAGCTTGCAGATCAGGATGATGGTGTCGGCGTAGGGGCCATTGGTGATCCAGGTCTTGGAGCCGTTGATGAGGTAGCCGCCGTTGCCGTCGCGGCGCGCCAGCGTTTTCATCTGGCCGAAGGCATCGGAGCCGGAGCCGGGTTCGGAAATCGCCCAGGCGCCGACCTTTTCCAGGGTCAGCAGCGGCAGCGCCCAGCGCTCTTTCTGTTCCAGGGTGCCTTTGTTCATGATGGCGCCGCCGGCCAGCCCCATGGAAACCCCCATGGCGGTGACCAGTCCCTGAGCGTGGCGGCTCAGCTCGATGGTCGGGATCATCGACATGGCCGCCTGTTCGCGGGCGCTTTGCTGGCGGGCCCGGCGGCGCTCGGGGTTGTCGTCGTGGTCATCGTCATCCGCCGGGTTTTTGCCGGCCTTTTCCTGAGCGATGCGCTTCTCGAAGCGCTGTCTGGCCAACTCGTCGATGCCGAAAGTGCGCACCATCTTGCGCAGGATGTCGTAGGGCGGCACACCGTTGTATTCGATGTCGTCCAGGTGCGGCAGCACTTCCTTGGCGATGAAGTCGCGCACCATTTTCTGGATCATTTGTTGTTGTTCGTTCCACTCGATCATGATGGTTCCTGTGGTTTATGGGACGTCAGTGCTCGGAGATGATACCCCGAACCACGTCGATTCTGGGAATCGGCTCGTAGCTCACTCCCATCACCAGGGCGTCGGGGCCGGCGGTGGAGGCGGCCATGTCGATATCCTGGCTGCGCAGCCGCGGGTGGCGGCCGTCGAGAAATTTCTGCGCGGCAAAGGCGTGGCGGGTGCGGTGCTGGGCCTGTTCCAGGGTAATGCCCTTGCCGCCCAGCAGCCCGCTCATGTATTCGGCGCACGCCACGTCCTCATCGCCGGTGGGATGGGAGGCCACCAGCACCACAGTTTCCGGATTCCGTTCGCGGATGTAATTGACCGTGGCTTCGGCATTGATCAGCCCGGCGACCAGCACCTCGCGGCTGTCGCGGGCGCGCAGGGTGGCGGCCACGCCGTTGGTGGTGCGCATGATCAGGTAGCGGCCGCGCACATCGGTGTGGCGCATTTCCCAGGGCGAGTTGCCGTAATCGAAGCCGTCGATGGGCAGCGCCTCGATCTCGCCGACCAGCAGGCCCTGCGGGTACTCCTCGCGCAGCGCGAAGGCGTCTTCCGCCGTGGACACCGGATAGATATGGCTGGCGCCGCCGAGAAAAGCCTCGTGGCTGGTGGTGAAGGCGCGAATCACGTCGATCACCACGGTAATGCCGTGGATGTTGTGTGGTGGATTGTGACCTTGGGAAATCTTGATTTGCATGGCGGGTCCGGCGGTGGCTGTAAAAAGCGCTTGTGCGCAGCGCGCATTATGAAGGACCGACGGCACCAGGGGCCAGATGCGGGGCGGTGGCAATGCAGATTGCGTTTCAGTGGCCCGTCAGCGTTCTGGCCAGCACCCATACTCTCACCTCGGCCGCGCCGGCCTGCAATAAAGCCTCGGCGGCGGTGCGGGCGCTGGCGCCGGTGGTCATCACATCGTCGATCAGCAGTATCCGCTGGCCGCGACTGTGGGGGCTGGCGCGGAAGGCCCCTTGCAGATTGCGCAAGCGGTGCGCGCGGTTGCCGCCTTGCTGGTGCGCGGTGGCCCGCGTGCGGCGCAGCAAAGGCCGCACGGGGCGCTGCCAGTGGCGGCCAAGGAAGATTGCCAGCCGTTCGGCCTGATCGAAACCCCGGCGCACCCTGCGCAGCCAGTGGGCAGGTAGTGGACACAGCAAGTCGGCCTGCGGCCAGGGCAGCGGCTGATCGGCGATCAGCGTCTGCAATGCCCGTTCCAGATCCAGTTTGCCGTGATGCTTGTAGCCGTTGAGCAGGCGGTCGATGGGAAACCGGTAGTACCAGGCGCTGGTGGCCAGCGTGAAGGGCGGCGGGCGCGTCATGCAGCGGCCGCACAGAGCGCCCGGCTCCCGTCCCGGCGCGGGCAGGGCGCAACGGCAATGTGTCGCGCCGACGCGGTGATGCCGGCGCAACTCGTCGCGGCAGGATGGACAGAGAATGTGGTGGCAAGGGTAGCCACACAGGGAGCAGGGATAAGACATAAGAGATCAATAAATAGTCAGATGTAAACTGTAACAATAAAATAAAGTTGACTGTTCCCTTTCGGCTGCTAGGCTGACCGCAACCACTCGGGAGAACAATGATGACGCTAGCCGCCGCCGATGCCCATAGGACATCCGAGCATACCGCTGTACGCCATGACTGGCATCGCGGTGAGATCGAAGCCCTCTTTTCACTGCCGTTCAGCGACCTGGTATTCCGTGCCGCCACGGTGCACCGCGCGCATTTCGACGCCAATGCGGTGCAGGTGAGCACCCTGTTGTCGATCAAGACCGGTGCTTGTCCGGAGGATTGCAAATACTGCTCCCAGTCCGGCCACTACAACACCGAGCTGGAAAAGGAAAAGCTGCTGGAAGTGGCCCGCGTGCTCGAAGAGGCCCGCGCCGCGCGCGACAAGGGCGCTTCCCGTTTCTGCATGGGCGCGGCCTGGCGCAGCCCGCGCGCCAAGGACATGCCCTATGTGCTGGACATGGTGCGGCAGGTGAAATCGCTGGGCATGGAAACCTGCATGACGCTGGGCATGCTGGATGCGCAGCAGGCCCGGGATCTGGCCGACGCCGGCCTGGACTACTACAACCACAACCTGGATACCTCGCCGGAATACTACGGTCAGGTGATCACCACGCGTACCTACAACGACCGCCTGGCGACTCTGGCCAACGTCCGCGACGCCGGCATGAAAGTGTGCTGTGGCGGCATCATCGGCATGGGCGAAGGACGCAACGACCGGGCCGGCCTGCTGCAACAGCTCGCCAACCTGCCGCAGCACCCCGAATCGGTGCCGATCAACATGCTGGTGAAGATTCAGGGCACGCCGCTGGCGGACGTGGACGATCTGGACCCGTTCGAATTCGTGCGCACCATCGCGGTGGCGCGCATTCTCATGCCGGAATCCTTCGTGCGCCTGTCCGCCGGCCGTCAGGAAATGCACGACGAGGCCCAGGCATTGTGCTTCCTGGCGGGCGCCAACTCGATCTTCTACGGCGAGCGGCTGCTGACCACGGACAACCCGGAAGCCACCCACGACCGGGAGCTGTTCCAGCGTCTCGGCATCCATCCGCTGGACCCGCGCCATGAAGCGTCCGATGAAGCCCATGAAGAGGCGTTGCAACGCCAACTGGCCGAGCAGCAGGATGGCGTGCTGTATTACAACGCGCTGGACAAGCGCACCGCCAAGCACGTGCTGGACAAGAACACCGGCCGCCCGGCGCAACGGACCCTGGATGCCTGACCGGCGCGGAGCGTCCCTTGGCCTTTGATTTGCAAGCACGGCTGGACCGGCAACGCGCCCAGCGCCGTTACCGCCAGCCGACCCTGATGGACGGTCCCAGCGGCCGTATCGCGCGGGTTGCCGGCCGCGAATGTCTGAATTTCTGCTGCAACGATTACCTGGGTCTGGCCGGCGACCCGCGTGTGATCGCCGCTTTTCGTGAGGCGGCCGATCGCTGGGGCGTGGGCAGCGGCGCTTCCCATCTGGTCTGCGGCCATCAGCGTCCCCACCAGCAACTGGAAGAGGCGCTGGCCGCCCACACCGGGCGGCAGCGGGCGCTGCTGTTCTCCACCGGATACATGGCCAATCTCGGCGCGGTGACGGCGCTGGTCGGGCGTGGTGACGCGCTGTTTCAGGATCGTCTCAACCACGCTTCGCTGCTGGATGCCGGCCTGCTCAGCGGCGCCCGCTTCCGTCGCTTCGCCCATGGCGACGCGGCGGCGCTGGCCGGGCAACTGGCGCGCAGCGATGCGCAACGGAAACTGGTGGTTACCGACGGTGTGTTCAGCATGGATGGCGATCAGGCGCCGCTGCCGGGCTATCTCGATGTTTGCGAGCGGCACGACGCCTGGCTGATGGTGGATGACGCCCACGGGCTGGGTGTGCTGGACAAGCAAGGGCGCGGGTCGTTGTTCGCCCAAGGCGTCAATCAGCGGGTGCCGGTTTACATGGGCACGCTGGGCAAGGCGCTGGGCACCGCCGGCGCCTTTGTCGCCGGTTCGCATGAGCTGGTGGAAACCCTGATACAATTCGCCCGCAGCTACATCTACACCACCGCCATGCCCGCCGCCGTGGCCGCGGCCACCTGCGTGAGCCTGGAAATAGCGCGCGCCGAGCACTGGCGGCGTCAGCATCTGGCCGCATTGATCGGCCGCTTCCGCCAGGGCGCCGCCGAGCTGGGCTACCCGCTGATGGCGTCGGACACGCCGATCCAGCCGATCCTGGTGGGCGCGGATCAGGCCGCTCTGGCATTGAGCCGGCGGCTCGCCGAACTCGGCATTCTGGTGGCCGCCAT
>CAYMKZ010000147.1:0-6802 GCA_964391345.1 uncultured Alcanivorax sp. | reverse complement strand
TCGACCTCTCCCAAATGTGAACATAATCCATGTCCAACTTTTGGGGGGCACCTCACTACGCGCAGGATGACGCGGGATAGACGATGCAGGATGACGCGGGATAGACGGTGCAGGATGACGTGGGATAGACGGTGCAGGGCCGCGTCTCCCTTCGCCACGGCGCGTCCCCCTCGCCACGGCGCGTCCCCCCTTGTCATTCTGCGCGTAGTCGCAGAATCCAGAAAGCGGCCTGTGGATCCTGCGACTACGCGCAGGATGACGTGGGATAGGCGGCGCAGGATGACGTGGGATAGACGGCGCAGGATGACGCGGGATAGACGGTGCAGGATGACGTGGGATAGGCGGTGCAGGATGACGCGGGATAGACGGCGCACGGTGACGCGGGATAGACGGTGCAGGATGACGTGGGATAGGCGGCGCAGGATGACGTGGGATAGACGACGCACGGTGATGTGGGGTGACGCAGGATGGCAGGGCAGGCAGGGCAGTGCGGCTTCACACCTTTCTCCGTCCGCAGGCGGGTTCCGCCGTTGTTTGTCCGCGGGTATTTTAAGAGCCTGATTCTGTTTACAAGCGGACCCTTATAACTGCTATGACCGTACTCAAAAAAGTGCTTGTGACAGAAAAATGAAAAGCCACGAAGAGCGTAGGTTGCTTTTATTTACGGACTTTAAAAAAGGGGACAGACTTATTTTAAATAATTTGGCAACACCGGCAAACTGGCTATACTCGTTCACCAGGAGAAGATGATAACTGCACACAATAAGAGGGCGACATGCCTCGAACGAAACGGATCGTTCTCCCCGGCTATTCCCACCATGTCATGCAACGGGGGCACAACAGACAGGCGGTGTTCAAGGGGAAGGAAGACTATCTCAAGTTCATTGACGACATGCGGGAGCTCAAATCGGATTGTTCCATCCAAGTGCAGGCCTGGAGCGTGACCCCATACGAGGTGCATTTGCTGCTGCACCCCGGCGATAACGCCGAGGCGCTGGCCGATTTCATGAAAGGGCTGGCTTCCCGCACCACTCATTACCGCAACCGCCTGGAACAACGCTCCGGAACCCTGTGGGAAAGCCGCTATCGCTCAAGCCCGGTACAGCCCAGCTGGGTGTTGCCCTGCATGCGCTACATCGAGCGCGTGCCGTTGGAGAGCGCCGTGGTACGGCGGCTCGATGAGCACCGATGGAGCAGCTACGGCGTACATGTGGGCCAGGAACGCCCGTTCTGGCTGGATGAGGCGCCGGCCTACCGCGCCCTGGGCGATACGCCCCAGGAGCGCCACCGGCTCTTTCGGGATTATGTAGACCAGAGGCCGTCCCGCAACGAAGTGCGCACCATCGTCAACGCGGTACGCAGCAACCAGCTTACCGGCGATAGTGCCTTTGCCGCCGAGGCGCAAGCAGCGACAGGCATTCCCGTCCCCCCCAACCGTGGGCGCGGACGGCCCAGAAAGCCGAGCCGCAAGATCAGATAATCCCGAATACGGGCCTTCTCGCGCCGGATCCTCCCTTTCTTCCAGAGCCCCGGCCCTTGGCCTCCAACTGCTGGCTTCTGGAGAAGAGGCCCTGAGCGGCTTCCCCCCCCGACCATCCCGCCCGCACGCCCGGCTGATCAGGGCACCGCCTCGCCGGTGGGCTTTTCAAGTTGCACGATTTGTGTACTCTAAGCAAAGAAACACTTATGCAAGCTGCAGCATGGATGCCCTTCGGAACACCCATAACAAAGCAAGAGGGGGAGGAAGATGCCTACCAAGGCCCGTGTCGTGTTTCCCGGCTTCATGCACCATGTCCTGCATCGGGGGCACAACCGTCAGTCCGTGTTTGAAACCGATGATGACTACCAGCAGTACATCGACGATCTGCTGGAAGCCCAGCAGGAATTCGCTATCGAGCTTCACGGCTGGTGTCTGTTCGAGGCGGAAGTCCATCTGCTGGTGAGGCCGAAAAGAAGGAAAAACGACCTGGGCCGCCTGATGCAGCGGATCACCAAAAGCACCACCCGCCGCTACAACGACAAGCATGGCTCATCCGGCACCATATGGAACAGCCGCTTCCGCTCCAGCCCGGTCCAGTCCCGTTTCTGGGAGCTGGCCTGTCTCCGCTATCTGGAAGTACTGCCGGTGAGAAGAGGGCTGGTCGATGCGCCCTGGGAGTATCCGTGGAGCAGCCACAGAATGCGGCTGGGGGAGGCCGGCGAGTACCGGCTGGCGGACTGTCCGGATTACATCGCCCTGGGGCGCTCCAGAGACGTCCGTATCAGGCAATACCAACACTACTGCGCCCAGGTGATCCCCAGATGGGAGGAGCTGCGCATCACCAACGGAGTCCGCCGCTCGCAACTGACCGGCGACGAGCACTTTCCCAGAACCATTCAGCAACGGTTCGGCGTGCTCATCGAGCATAGGGGTCCAGGGCGGCCCAGCAGGTCGCGCAAGCAGCCACAGTAGTGGGCGGATACGTTCGTGGTCTTGCTGCTTTAAAACAACAAATTTCCGTAAATAAATGCTTATAAACAATGACTGGATTTGCATTGCCGCAATCAGTACATTGGAAACAACAGAGCATCATTTGAAAATTTCATTATGGATATTGGCGGCATACTCAAAGCTCGGCGGCTGCGTCGGGAAGAAACACTGGAAACCGTGGCTCACCGGGCTGGTACGGACGCGGGCAACCTCTCCAGAATAGAACGCAACCGTCAGGATTTGTCAGTTCAGCGACTGGCACGCCTGTGCGAAGCCCTGGAACTGTCTCTCAGTGAACTGTTCGAGGAACTGGAGGGCAGGGCCAAGACGAATCACCTGCGCGACCCGCTCAGCGCCTTCGACAAGGATACCCGCGAACTGCTGGTCGTGGTCAGCGATCTCCACCCCTCACGCCGCCAACTGCTGGTCAAGCTCGCCACGGAGCTGCGTGACAGCCACCTGGTCTAGCCGGATACGCAACGGGATGGAATGACAATTCGGCAAGGCACCAGTATGGTCGGCGGGAGAACCGGATAGCCCGAGCCTGCGGCCATGCGTGTCACTGATGAGCAACGAACGACCATCCTGCGCCTCGTACGCGACGCCTTTGGCGAAGCATCCCGAGTGATGTTGTTCGGCTCTCGCGTGGATGTCATCACCTGGGCCGTAGGGCAGGGAATCTTGCCCAGCAACGCTGGGGGCTTGTTTGATTTGATTGATTACTCAAATATGAGTAAATTTCAGGGTTTTCCCCTTGTTTTACTCATATTTGAGTATAAAATGCCTCCATGGACATCGCCAACACTCTCGACATCCTTGGTTCGAATCTGCGAGTAGCGCGCAAGCAGAGGTTTCCCCAAGACGATCTTCGGGCCTTTGCTCTGCGTATTGGAGTCAGCCGGGCAACGTTACAGCGCATGGAAAAAGGCGATCTCAGCGTATCACTGGGCAAATACTACCGTGCTGCCCAGGTGCTGGGCCTGTCGGCGCCATTCAACAGCCTGCTCCAGCCACAGAGGAGCCTGTTCGATGATTAGGCGCCTGGATCTGTATCTGAACACGCCGAAACTGGGGGTCGTACTGGCAGCGGAGGTGGCACTGCTGGAGGAAGGCGCCCATCTTCGCCAGGTGGGGTTCCGCTACCGGCCGGATTATCTGGCTCAGCCTGGTGCTTTTGCCATAGACCCCGTGCAACTGCCTTTGACTCCACGGGAAGCAACTCTGGATTGCTCGGCTGGCGTGCCCGCATTCATTGACGATTACCTGCCTGATCGTTGGGGCCGCAAGGTGATGGCCCGGCTGATGCTTTATCAGCAAGGGCGTCGATTGAACGCCAACAGCGTCATTGATGCGTTATCCATGATTGGCCAAAGCCGAATTGGCGCGCTTTGCCTGGTCGGGAGAGATGAACTGCCTTGTTTTGATCCCGGCGCGTCACTGGAGAACCTGCAAGCAGCGGAACAGGCCGCTCAACAGATTGATCATCTGGATTTTCAATCTGTCGGTATGGACGAGATGAGTCTGCTATATCTGGCCAACGCCGGTACTGGCGTCGGTGGGGCCCGCCCCAAGGCACTGCTGCATGACTCTCAAGGTTGCTATCTTGCCAAGTTCAATCGCATTACCCAGGACGCCTACAACAATGCCAGGGTCGAGCTGGCCTGTTTGCGGATGGCTCGGGCCGCGGGGCTGGAAGTGAAGGATGGGCGCGTGGCCACGGGTATCAATGGCAGGGAGGTATTGTTGCTTGATCGTTTCGATGTGGCAGGCCCGGCCCGGCACCATCTGATTACCATCAATGGCTTGCTCAAGGAGTCGGGAACCCAGAGCGACCCCGGACGCGCATTTCGCTATGATGATGTTCACGATGTATTGCGCGTTCATTCGAACCGTATCGAGGAGGACCTCGAACAACTGCTGAGACTCATGTTGTTCAACCGGGCCATCAACAACACTGACGACCACGAGCGGAATTTCAGCCTGATTCACCGCGGGGAAGGCTATCGGCTGGCCCCTGCCTACGATTTGGTGCCCAGCCTCACCCTTGGGGAATATCATGCAGCGGGCTACCGGTATCAACCCAACCCACCCAGACCCTCGGAAGCCGCCGGGCTGGGCAGAATCTTCGGGCTACCCAAACCATCGGTGGCGGATGTGGCTGAGCAAGTACGTACAGCCGTCCTCGAGTGGCCGAAGCATGCCCAGGAAGCGGGAGTTGACCACACCGACATACAGCGCATTCAGAACTGCCTGCAACCGTGAGCGCCCGCCTGGAAACAGGACGGAGTGACCATTCCGATGGGCTCACCGCCTGGCTCCGAACCGCGAAGGTGATCCGGAAGACAGGAGCGGCTAACATGAATTATGCGTATCAGCAAGAAAAATAATTTGCGCTACAACAAAAATAAACTTGATTTTCTTAGAGCAGAAGCAGAAAGTTATCTCATGGACATTGGACGCATACTCAGACAACGCCGGGAACGGCGAAATGAAACATTGGAGGCGGTGGCCAAGCGGGCTGGCGTCAATGCAAGCAGTCTTTCGCGCATCGAGCGAGGCCGGAACGGCGCAACGATCGGCAGCCTTGTGCGGATTTGCGAGGCCCTGGAGGTGTCGGTCATCGAGCTGTTTGAAGAAGCCGAGGGCAGGCCACGGCACTGCCACCTGAGCGACCCGGCCAGCGCCTTCGATGCCGACACTCGCGAGCTGATCTCCGCCGTGGAGGACATGACCCCCAAGGACCGCAAGCTGCTTTTGGTCATCGCCGAAGCGATACGCGCGCGATAACCACTAGCACTGATCCGGGGGAGAGAAGGTTCGGAGCAGGGGGCTGCATACCGAGTGAACGCCCCGTGCTACCTTCGGGCTTGCCTGACGGTAATGCACGGTTGTTCCGAAAAGCGGAGCGCTCGGACGGCGGAATCCGGTGGCTTCTTCCCGCTCCGGCCTCCCAATCGGGCCTGAATGCCCGAAAATTCTATTCATTTCAGGCCAAAATTTTGCAAAAGGCAGACAAGACATTCCTGGACAAGGCATCATGGAGCTTGTAAGTTACTGAAATACAAGGAAGTTCGAAGATAGAGATCAATATGGAAAATCCTTAGACCCGATATTGATAAGCAGCGGGTCGAGACCTCCGCACGTTTTGGTGTAACCTAGCTAGTGGGAACAGGAGGGAGAATAACAATGACTGCACATGAACGAGTGTTGCTTGCCCATCATCCCCACCACCTGGCACGCAGAACTCAGAATAACCGAGTGATCTTTGCCACCGAAGCGCACTACGAGCAGTGCGCCCAGGATATCCAGGACCTGGCAAAAGCATACCAGATCAGGGTCTGCGCCTGGGCGCTGTTGCCGGACGGCTTCCACCTGATAGCAACGCCGGGAGAAGACCCTCAGGTACTCTCTTCGTACATGAAGTCGATCTCATGCCGCGCCTCGCTACGCCTTGCCCGCCATTACAGCAGGCAAAAGGCGAGCTTGAAGCGAGACAAGCAGGCGGCGCCGGAGGTAGCGGACTCATCTTCACCCTGGGACAGCCGCTTCCTTTCCAGCCCCATAGAGCGTGGACAGTGGCTGTTGGCGGCCATGTGCTTCGTGGAGAAACTGCCCGTCGCGGAAAAGCTCGCCGACACGGCGTTTCGCTACCGCCACAGCAGCTACCGTATGCGGCTCGGCAAAACCGAAAGCTACTGGCTGGACGATCCACAGGAATACGCTTCCCTGGGAGACAACCTTGTGGAACGGGCACAGGCCTACCGGAATTACTTCAAGATCGGCCTGACTCCCCAAGTGTGGTCCATGATCGCCACTGCCGTAAAACGTGGCAGGCTTACCGGCTCCCGGCAGTTCGTCGAGAAGGTAGCTCGTGAGCACGGCTTCTTCGCACCTAACCGTGGCCCCGGTCGGCCGCGCAAGCCGTCCAAGCCCAAGCCGCCCGAATCGCCGGATTCATCTGATTCATCCGATTCAACTCCGCCAGAGGAGTAGCGGGCACGGCGTCATTGCCGGCACCAACGCAGGCAACCTCTCCAGGATCGAACGGGGACTACAGGATGTGACAGCCAAGCTTCTGGGGAGACTGTGTGCGGCCCTGAAACTGACTCTGACCGAGCTGTTCGAGGAAATCGAAGGCAAAGCCCCGGGCGGCCGCTCGCGCGACCTCGCTCTCGCTCTCGCCTTCGACAAGGACACTCGGGCGCTGATCGCCGTGTCACAGAGAGCCACCCCGCGAGATCGCAAGACACTGGTCAAGGTAGCCAAAGCGAATGGCAAATTTCCTACAAAGATCGACGACCTGACTGACATACATCCCTTCTCTGCCACGCC
>CAYMKZ010000146.1:0-6867 GCA_964391345.1 uncultured Alcanivorax sp. | reverse complement strand
CGCCGGTGGTTCCGCTGGGCGGTCTCGGCCTGGGAGAGGTTGGTGGTCACTGCTGGCCCCCTGTCAGGTCATGCTCGAAGGTCCGATCGCCGATCGTCACCGTGATGCGGGCCTCGGCTCCCAGGGCGGCGAGGTACTCCGACAGGGTGCTCAGGAGCACGTCTCCTCGGCGCTCAAGCTGGGAGACGCTGCCCTGGGTGATACGCAGCCGAGCGGCCATCTCTGCCTGGGTCACCCCCGCTTCACGACGGATCCGACCCAACTCGATCATCATGTGATATTAGCTTAACACAATATTGAATACAACCAATATTGCCTGGTGGGATTTGGTGCCGCAACGGTTTGACCCCGCCAGGTTGCCGCCGTCATCGTGGAGGGTGTCGTCAAGACGCACCGTCGCGTTTTGCGCGTCGGCCTGGTTCCGGTTTGTGTCCCACCGTATGACCCTCGCGCCCTGCGTGCGGGTGTTGCTGTCGCGAGTGCGACACGCCGACGCGCCGCTAAGCGACATGCCCTTGGCCGGTGGTGCGAGCATCCAGAAGTGGCCGACCGACTGCGCGAAACCATGGACGGAGTCCTCGGCCATTTCTGGGAGGAACTCAACGATGTCTTCGACCTGGGTAAGTCCCGCGATGGCTATGTGAGAGTCGCCGATGACAACCTCTTCCACGTCGGGACGCTGCGCACCCGGGAGTTGAGTCGTCAGTTGGGAATGAATGCACATCGCCTCCCGCGACCCCAAGCCATATACGCGATGACTGCGAGTGCGAGGGCCATGTTCTTTGACGTGGCAGGAATCTCTCGGTCCACAGTAATGGGCCAACGCGCGTCAACGCAGACGCTACGAACACGCGGCGTCGTGGTGAATGTGCCGTTCACAGACCTGAGGGATAGCAACTTCAAAGTCGTAGAAGTCTGGATGCCGGAGGTAACGCTTTGGTCTGGGCTGGAAGGGGTTTCGGAGCATGTCCGGGCCTACGACGACGGTCGGCCCAAGCGGTACGAGGCAACGACTATTGATGTTGAACCGTTCGAAATCGAGATTCGACGTGGCCTGAACCTCACTCTGGACACCACATGGTCGGTAGAGGGCCCTGCGGACAAACGATTGTTACGCACGCCGCTGGTGGTCCGAACGTCGAGCACGTCGTCGCGGCCCTGGCAGCAACACCTCGTCCCGCATATCGCCGTTCAAGACCTCATCAACCTTGCCTACGAAGGATTCGTTCCGGCAGAATATGGAACTGTCCAATTTGACTACCGAGATGATGGCGAACCCCGCGAAACTCCCCAAATGTGGAATTCACGACTCATGGCTGTGTCTGATGGTATACCCCGGCCTGGCTCAATGACGGAATTTCCGTTGTTTCACCTAAACCATATCGGTGGCGTCAGGGGGGTCAGAAACTGGATCCGAATTGACCAGGAGTTTCCGCGAGCAACCGGTCCGATAACGAATATCTACCGGTACGGTGCTCGCGGCGCTGAGGTGAGACTAATTGAGATCGCTCTTGGGCTTGAGTATTGGACCAAGGCCCACAGGCAACTGGGGCGTACGTGGGCGCAACCGCGCAGGCGAACAAAGAAGATCAATGAACCGCTCCCGATGTCGGTAGGTCGATTCGTTGGCCCCGCGTTTTCCGAGTTCGTCGGCGACCTTGACAAGTGGAGTGACAGATTTTGGGACACGTACAACAACCTGAAACACGCGCCGTCCTTCGAGTACAACCCGCACGAGGTCCAAGTCCTCGGTGATACTGGTGCGCTACTGCTGCTCGGCGCTTTGCTGAATAGGGCCGCCCAGAACAGGGTCCCGATGAAAGTGCTGTGTCAAAGTCACAGGACCGAAAGCCTGAAACAGAATGTCCGACAGCTCCTGAGTCGGTAAATGATCGAACACCAAACGGTTTGCGCGCCGGTACGCATACCTGGGTACGACTCGACACCCGAGGAGGTCCACCGAGATGGCGCGGGCCATAGCCGAGCCGACGAAGACCAAAGACGCTGGAACAGCGTCTACGGGTGGGCTGCCGATGCCACTGAACATGCCGGGTGGCCGCCAGCCGTGCGGCGGTCGGGTGCGTTGTCTCGTGTCCAATCCCGACTGGGCTGGTGGATAGTGCCGCACCAACGATTAAGGTATGACCCACAACACGTCGCTGCCGTTCGGGGAGGGTCCGTTCCGCGTTGTAGGCCGCCCAGGCAATGAACACAGCTTCCGGCTCGTGGCTTGGCGATTCGCTGATCCAGATGGTCGCGCCGGTCGTGGCGTTCGCGCTCGGGTACGTGGCAGCGCGTTGGCGACGCTTCTGGCGCTGGATGCGACGCCAGGACCCGCTGCAGATTCATGTCGAGACCGACCCGGAAATCATCTACGCCAACATGCCGGACTGGATTACCTTTCCGCAGTTCGTTCCTTTGGGCAGTGCCGAAATCCCGCCCCCTCCCAGGAACACACTCGGTATGTCAGCCTGGGCAAGGCAGCTGGGCGGCGCTCCTGCCCATTCAGTCGATCTCCAGGTCACACTCAGGGCGTGGGATGACCTGGAGGTCATCGTTGATACGTTCCGGGTCGAGGCACGTGGCCGCGACCTCCCGCCGGGCAGCGTGGTCGTCCGGCCGGTTGGAGGCGCCTCGATCCAACGTGCAGAACTCGATGTCGAACTGAGTACGTTCGCGTGCACCGTGACACCACGAGAAGCCGGAAACGCAGAGCCATTTGATGGATTCGCCTTCCAGCTCAAGCCTGGTGAGGTGCAGAGATTCTTGCTCCATGTGCACGCTCCCTATGACGGCTCGGAGCCGGTCGCCGCTTACGAGTGGATGGGGTTGCTGGACCTGCTGATCCAGAACAAACGCCGGACGGTGGAAATTAACGACAACGGCGGCCCGTTCGTGATGGTCAACGCGCACCGCTATCGAGAGCTCCGGTGGATGGACGGTCAATGGAAAGAATCGCATTCGACGTGACGATCCCGGACTCGGCTGCACCTTCAACGCCGGGAGCGTGAGGTGCCAAGCCAGCGTTTTGGTTGTCCAGTCCGACTTCAGGCCGTCGGCTGCAGACCCTTGTAGATCAACGGCACCAGTTCACCGAGCAGCTTCTGGGACAGCTCGGGGTTGTTGAGAATCTGGGCGGATAGGTCTTCTGAGGAGGCCATGGCCCCGATCACCGCGCCGACGAACTCGTTGTGCAGGTCGGGGCTGGCCGAGAACTGCGCCAGGGTGTTGTTCTGGGCCTGCTGCTGCAGCGTCTCGCTCTCTTCCAGCCGGTCCCGGATGTGGGTGACGACGTTGCGCACGCTGGAGTCCGGGTGATCTCCGGAGAACAGGTCGTTGATCTGGGCGATGACCTCATCAAGGGCCACCATCTCCGGATCGCGGACTACACCGGTGCCGCCCTCCTTGGGCGGCTCTAGCGGCACGTCGCCGGTGAGCTTGCCCGAGGTGGTGGCCTGCTGGCGTTGAGCGATGTAGTCGAAATCGACGGTGGACAGGTCGATGTCGTGGTGCAGCTGCTCGCTGGAGATCGCGGGGGCCAGGTGGCGCAGGTAGATCGACAACTTCTCCAGCGATACATCCTCGTAGTTGATGATCTGGGACAAGAAGTCGTACTGCCGCAAGAAGGTGCCGACGTCCTTGCGGAACAGCTCCAGCTCATCGAGGCCGTGCTGGTCGTTGCGGTCGAGGGCGGTGCGTTCCCGGTCGCGGAAGCGATCCCGCGCCGGGCCAACCCATTTGTTCAGCGCCTCATGACCCTTGCCCTTGAGGTAGTCGGCGACCAGGCCGTCGATCTCGGACTCTTGGTAGATGCCCGCCGAATCCAGCTTGTTCATCGTGGTGTGCACGATGTTGGGGTCGGTGACATCGGCCAGCGTGGTGGCCTCGTAGTACGGCTCGAACGCCTCGACGATGTCCTCGGCGGTGTTGGCGAAGTCCAGCACGAACGTCTGGTCCTTGCCTGGGGCGGTCCGGTTCAGCCGCGACAGGGTTTGCACTGCCGCGACCCCCGACAGGCGCTTGTCGACGTACATGGCGACCAGCAGGGGTTGGTCGAAGCCGGTCTGGAACTTGTTGGCCACCAACATCACGTTGTACTCGTCGGTGGCGAACGCATCGCGCAAGTCACGGCCTTTAAGACCCGGGTTCATCAACGTGGAAGTCTCGGTAGCCTTCTCGATCCCCGAGTCGGGGTCGGAGACTTCACCGGAGAACGCCACCAGCGCGGCAACATCGGTGTAGCCCTGCTCGGTCACGTATTTGTCGATGGCGAGCTTGTAACGCACCGCCGCCTTACGTGACGAGGTCACCACCATCGCCTTGGCCTTATCGCCGAGGCGGGGTGCGACGTTGGCGCGGAAGTGCTCGACGATGATCGCCACCTTCTGGGCGATGTTGGTCGGGTGCAGCCGTACCCAGTTCATCAGCGACTTGATCGCCGCGCGCTTGTCGACCAACTCCCCGTCCGCGCTGCCGGTGACGGCGATCGTCCCGGCGTTGGCGGTGTCCTGGCTCTCGTAGGTCTGGCCGTTGTGGGTCAGCCGAAACGCCGTCTTGTACGGGGTGTAGTTGCGCAGCACGTCGAGGATGAACCCCTCCTCGATGGCCTGCTGCATCGAGTACAGGTGAAACGGGTGCGGGGTGCCGTCGATGCCCTTGTGCCCGAACAGTTCCAGGGTCTTGGCCTTCGGGGTGGCGGTGAACGCGAAGAACGACAGGTTCTTCGACTCCGCCCGAGCGGCCATCTCCGCCGCCAGCACGTCCTGGGCATCCACGGTGCCACCGTCGGCGAGTTCGGCGATCTCCGTGGCGCTCAGCGCTGCTTTCAGCCGCTTGGAGGCCTCCCCGGCCTGCGAGGAGTGGGCTTCGTCGGCGATGATCGCGAAACTCTTGCCCGCCAAGTCGGACTGTTCTTGGATGAGCTTTAGTGCGTGCGGGAAGGTCTGGATGGTGACGATGATGATCTTCGTCCCACCGCCCAGGGCGTCGGC
This sequence comes from uncultured Alcanivorax sp., assembly GCA_964391345.1. Classification (GTDB taxonomy): domain Bacteria; phylum Pseudomonadota; class Gammaproteobacteria; order Pseudomonadales; family Alcanivoracaceae; genus Alloalcanivorax. The sequence goes on along the minus strand of CAYMKZ010000146.1, from coordinate 1,876 downwards.
CAGCTCCTGGGACTTCGCCCCGCCCAGCCCGGCGATGTGGGCGACCACCCCGGGGGTGCGGTCGATCTGACGGATTGCCTCCTGCAACTGGGTGTCGAGCACCGTGCGGTCGGTGATCACGATGACCGAGTCGAACACCGCCGCGTTGGCGTCGTCGTGCAGCACCGAGAGGCGGTGCGCCAGCCACGAGATCGAATTTGTCTTCCCGGATCCGGCGGAGTGCTGGATCAGATAGCGGTGCCCCGGGCCCTGCTCCTGGGCGGCCTCCACGAGTCGGGTCACGGCCTCCCACTGATGGAAGCGCGGGAACAGCATGGTCTGCTTGCGGACCTTCTTGCTCGTCGCGGGGTCGATGGTCTCGTCGATCTGCAGGTGCATGAACCGGCCCAGGATGTCCAGCCAGGTGTCGCGCGCCAAGATCTGCTGCCACAGATAGGACGTCTTCGACCCGTGCGGGTTCGGCGGGTTCCCGGCGTGGCCGTGATCGCCCCGGTTGAACGGCAAGAACACCGTGCCCTTGCCCGCCAGCTTGGTCGTCATCTGCACCTCGCTGTTGGAGACCGCGAAGTGCACCAACGCCCTAGACCCAAACTGCAGTAGCGGTTCACCTTTGGGAGGCCGGTGATGCTTGTACTGCAGCACCGCGTCGGTGATGTTCTGCACGCTGAGGTCGGTCTTCAACTCGGCGGTGGCCACCGGGATGCCGTTGACGAAGAACACCAGATCGATGCTGTTGTTGTTCTGCGTCGAGTAGTGCACCTGGCGCATCACCCGAAGGCGCACCGCCGCGTACTTCTTGGCGGTGGTCTCATTCAGGGTGGTGTTGGGCCGGAACTGACACATCTGAAACTGAGCGTTGAGGTCCTTGAACCCCCGCCGCAGCACCGACAACGTGCCGCCATTGGCCTTCGGATCAGCCCCCAACGCCTTGACCAGCGTCGCCAACACCCCGGCTTGTGCCTTGGCCAGGGCGTCCCCGGTCAGCTCCGGCTTGACCCGTTTCGCCAGCTGGTCGGGCTGGGTGTCGGCCAGCCACCCGAACACGTCCTCGGGGAAGAGCGCCAGCTCTGGGTCGTACCCGTCGTCGGTCGGGGAGTACAGCCAGCCGTGCTCGGCCAGGTGCTCGCAGATCTCGGCCTCGAACACCGACTCGTGATGCTGCAGAGCAACCACTACGCCGCCCCCCGCACATCGATCTTCCCGGTCACCGCGTCGGTGATCAGCGCCGAGCGGTATTCGCGGAGGGTCTCGATAACTTGGTCAGCCTTTGCGATCAGCCCGTCGATCTGGCCGCAACGATCCGACAGAAATGCAGCAATTTCGTCCTGCTGGTCGAGTTCTGGCATGTAGAGACGCATCCGCGATAGGTGGGTGGGACCGTAGTGTTGGATGGTCGACCCCTGTTTCATCAAGTCGATCTGCGTCGTGAATGCCCCAGAAACTAAGTACCACTTCATAAATTCGCGTCTCACACGTGGTCCGACGAACACCCTGATGATTCCCGTATATGGCACAGCGCCCTCGACCTCGGGGCCGACCTCAGCCACTGTCCCCATACTCGCGCTAGCGCTGATCAAGAGGTCACCCGTCTCTACACGGAACCGCGCCCAAGTCGTTCTTACCTTCTCCGGGTCGAGAAAATTGCAGCCATCCAGCGTTGCTCGTGCCTTATTGACAGAGGCCACACGTAGTAGTGGTACTCCCTCGTCTCGGAAGTCCGCTGCCATGATCCCAGGTCCTTCCTGGAACGAGATCACGCTTTTGAGGGGTGCAAGCTGCCAGTTCGCTGGGACAAGGTCGGCCCAGTCAAGCACCGACCCTTTCATCTCGACGTTGGGGTCGAGGCCTTTGGTGACGGCGTGGGTGATGGTGGCGG
>CAYMKZ010000145.1:5767-6916 GCA_964391345.1 uncultured Alcanivorax sp. | reverse complement strand
TGGCAGCCCTTCTCAGTTGGCGGCCTTTTCTCTCATCCGCAAAGTAGCCAGCATGGTTTCCAGCCGGGGCACGGGTACGCCGCGCTTGTGGGCAATGGCGACCACGTTGCCAAGGATGGCATCCAGCTCAATGGGCCGATCATTGAGGTAATCGAGCGCCATGCTGGTCTTGTAGGGCGGCATGTCGAGAGTGCCGCTGATGTTGGCTTCGATGAGCTTTTCTTCGGGTAGCTCGTAGCCGTCGGCACGGGCGGTGGCGATGACTTCGGCCATCATGGCGCGGGCCAGCGCCTCGCCGCCTTCGGTGGTGAGCATGACCTGGGTGTCGGCGCCGTTGCCCAGCACCGACAGCGGGTTCAACGGCGTATTCCAGACGCACTTGATCCAGCGTTCGCGTACCACATCGTCGGTCGGGTCCGCCTTGATACCGCCCTCACGCAGCAGTTCCGCCAGCCGTTCGCAGCCCGGCTCGATGCTGCCGGGATAGTTGCCCATCACCAGACGGCCACGGGCCTTGTGGTGAATCTCGCCCGGCGCCATGCGACTGACGGCAACGAAAGCCAGACAGCTGATCAGCGGGTTGTTGGGGAAGGCATCGACGATTTCCCGTTCGATATCCAGGCCGTTCTGGATCAGCACGATTTCGGTATTTTCGCCAAGCCAGGGGCGCAGCAGTTCGACGCGATTGCTGCTGGGGATGACCTTGGTGGAGAGGATCAGGTAATCCGGCGACTGCTGTGGCTGGTCCCCGTCCCGGTAGACTTGATCCGGCTGCCAGGACAACTCGCCCAGAGGGCTTTCAAAGCGGAATCCCTGGGTTTTGATGACGTCATATTCGGAACGCACAACGACACTCACCGGACAGCCGGCGCGCTTCAGAATGGCGCCGTAGAAACTGCCGATGGCGCCGGCGCCGAGAATCAGAATGTGCGGTTTGCTCATGATTCAAATCTCTCAATGCGGACAATCCGGCAGTCTGCCATGCCGCCTTGGCAAAGGATTGTAGAAATAGACTGTATCTTGCGGCTCGTCTGGGTACTACTGCATCCGCCAATCCCTTGGTTCGGCGGCTTTCAAAGACGCTGGGCCCCGGATAGCGCTACCGCGCTTCCGGGGTGACGATCGGGGGGCCGCGCTTCCGGGGTGACG
>CAYMKZ010000145.1:4382-5667 GCA_964391345.1 uncultured Alcanivorax sp. | reverse complement strand
TCGGGGTGACCGCGCTCCGGTAACCCGGGGTGGCGCCGGCCTCCCCCGCCGTCATTCCGCGCGCAGCGAAGCGGAGACGCGGAATCCAGTGTCTCCGGTATTGGCCCGGGAAGCCTCTACCGGCTGGGGTCTTCACTGACCTGAATCAGCAATTTGCCGCGGTTGCGGCCTTGCAGCAGCCCCTGGAAGGCATCAACGGCATTTTCCAGCCCTTCCACCACATCTTCCTGGTAATGCACTTTGCCTTCACGAATCCAACCGCTCATGTCGCGCTGGAAATCCGCGGCGCGATGGATGTAGTCGAACTGGATGAAGCCTTTCACCAGCAGACGGTTGACCAGCACCTTGCCCATGAAACCGGGCAGCAGGTTCGGCCCTTCCGGCACGCTGGTGTCGTTGTAGTGGGCGATGCGGCCACAAACCGGGATGCGGGCGAAATCGTTGACGTACTTGAGCACGGCGAGGAACACCTTGCCGCCGACGTTTTCAAAGTAGACGTCAATGCCGTTCGGGCAGGCCTTGCCCAGTTGCTCTTCGAAATCGTCATCGTTGTAGTTGACGCAGGCATCGAAGCCGTAGGCTTCCACCACGTGCTGGCATTTGTCCGGCTTGCCGGCGACACCGACCACGCGGCAGCCGTGGATTTTGGCGATCTGGCCGACCACTTGGCCTACCGCGCCAGCGGCGGCGGACACCACCACGGTTTCCCCTTTCTGCGGTTTGCCGATTTCCGCCAGCCCCACGTAGGCGGTGAAGCCGGGCATGCCGAGCACGCCGACGGCGGTGCTGATCGGCGCCTGGGCCGGGTCCAGCTTGCGCAGATTCTTCGCCGGCTCCACGGAATATTCCTGCCAGCCACCACGGGCCAGCACGTAGTCACCGGCCTGAAAATCGCTGCTGCGTGATTCCACCACCTGACCGACGGTGGCCCCTTCCATTACCGCCCCTTCCTCGACGCTGGCGGAATAGGATTTGGCCGCGCTCATGCGGCCGCGCATGTACGGGTCCAGGGAAAGGTAGATGGTGCGTACCAGCACCTGGCCGTCGGCGACCTCCGGGATGGCGGCCTCCTGCAGTTTCAGGTTGCTGTGGTCGGGCATGCCGACCGGGCGTTTGGCGAGAATGATTTGGCGATTTGTTGTCATGGTGGCTCTCCTGAAAGAAGAAGAAAAAGTAAGGGAGGGCGTGTTGTATTTGCCCTGTGACCATCACTCGGCACGCAGCGCAGCGACACGGCATGTTAATCCGTCATCCTGCGCGTAGCGTAGCGATACGGCACGTCAAT
>CAYMKZ010000145.1:0-4282 GCA_964391345.1 uncultured Alcanivorax sp. | reverse complement strand
ACGGCACGTCAATTCCGTCATCCTGCGCGTAGCGTAGCGGAGTCGCAGGATCTCTCCGGGATACTGCGACTCCGGCTGCTTCGCAGCCTCCGCGCAGGATGACGGACTATCGCGGTCGCTTCGCAGGCGGATCGTTCCGGCGGCTTCGCAGGTTGAAAAAAAGCGGCCCGCAGGCCGCCTTTTCATCATGCTGCGTCGATCAGCTTTTCCATCTGTTTGAGATGGTAGGCGCGATCGCCGAACCAGTGGTCGATCATGATGATGCGCTTGGCGTAGTGGGTGATGGGGGTTTCTTTCATCATGCCCATGCCGCCGAACATCTGGATCGCTTCCTGGGCCACGCGACGGCCGGATTTGCCGACCTGAGCCTTGGCGGCGGAGATGCGCTTCTGGCGCAGTTCCGCCGGGGCGTCGAAGCTGCACGCTGCCAGCATGGTGATGGAGCGCACTTTTTCCAGCTCCATGCGCATTTCCACCATGCGGTGCTGCAACGCCTGGAAGCTGCCGATGGCAACACCGAACTGCTTGCGTTCCTTGATGTAAGCCAGGGTCTGGTCGCAGGCCACTTCCATGGCGCCAGCGGCTTCCGCGCAAAGGCTGACCAGCGCCAGTTGCAGGCTGTGCTCCAGGGCGTCGATGGCCTTGCCTTCCGCGCCGAGCAGTGCATCGGCGCCGACCTTGACGTCCTTGAGGGTGATTTCCGCACCGCGCAGGCCATCGATGGTGGCATAGCCCTTGCGGCTGACGCCGGCGGCATCGCCGTCCACCAGGAACGCGCTCAGGCCATCACGGGATACGCTGTCACCGCTGGTACGGGCGATCACTACCAGTTGGTCGGCGCTGTCACCGTGCAGCACCACCGCTTTCTGGCCGTTCAGCACATAGCCGTCACCGTCTTTCTTGGCGCTGGTGGCGATATGGGTGTGATCGTAGCCACCATCGGCTTCGTACAGCGCCAGGGCAAGACGCTTCTCACCGCCGATGATGGCGCCGAGCAGCTCTTCTTTCTGCTTCTCGCCACCAAGCTGGTCGATCAGCGTGCCGCACAGCACCACGGTGGCCAGGTAGGGCTCCAGCACCAGGCCGCGACCGAAGCCTTCGGTCACCACCATCAGTTCCGGTGCGCCGCCGTTGAAGCCGCCGACGTCTTCGGAAAACGGCACGCCCAGCAGGCCCAGTTCGGCGAACTGCTGCCAGATCTCCTTGCTGAAGCCCGGCTCGGATTCGAGGAACTTGTTGCGGGCTTCATGGGTGTAACCGTCGCGCATCAGGCGGCCGACGGTCTCTTCGAGCATGCGCTGCTCTTCGCTGAGTTTGAAATCCATTACTGTCTCCTAATGCCGGCTTACAGCCCGAGAATCGCTTTAGAGATGATGTTCTTCTGAATTTCGTTGGAGCCCCCGTAAATGGAGTGCTTGCGGAAATTGAAGTAGTGAGGGCTTGCCCAGGACGCAAAGTCGGGGCCGATGTAGGGGCCCTGGTATTCCGCGTCCAGCTCTTCAGGGATAAACGGCAGTGCGTAGGGGCCGGCCGCGATGCGGAACAGCTCGGTGATGTCCTGGTACAGCTCGGTGCCCATGATCTTCAGGAACGAGCTTTCCGCACCGGGAACGCCACCGGCTTCGGCGGCGGCAACGGTACGCAGGTTCATCAGTTCCAGTGCCATCAGCTCGGCTTCCACGTCGGCGACGCGGGCCCGGAAATGCGGCTCTTCGAGCAGTGGTTTGCCATCCACCTGGCGTTCGCGGGCCACCTGCTTGAGACGCTCCAGGGAAGCCTTGGAACGGCCGACGCCGGCGATGCCGGTACGCTCGTAAGTCAGCAGGTACTTGGCGCAGGTCCAGCCCTTGTTTTCTTCGCCGACCAGATTTTCCACCGGCACCTTGACGTCATCGAAGAACACTTCGTTGACTTCGTGGGCGCCATCCAGGGTGATCAGCGGGCGCACGGTGATGCCCGGCGTTTTCATGTCGATCAGCAGGAAGGAGATGCCTTCCTGTTTCTTGACGTCCGGGTTGGTGCGCACCAGACAGAAAATCATGTCGGCGTGCTGGCCGAGGGTGGTCCAGGTTTTCTGGCCGTTGACGATGTAGTGATCGCCTTCGCGCACGGCGCGGGTTTTCAGGCTGGCCAGGTCGGAGCCGGCGCCCGGCTCGGAATAACCCTGGCACCACCAGTCGTCGGTACGCAGAATGCGCGGCAGATAATAATCCTTCTGCTCCTGGGTGCCGAACTTGATGATCACCGGGGCGACCATGCTGACACCGAACGGCAACACGCCGGGAGTGCCGGCTTCGGCGCACTCTTCATCGAAGATGTGCTTCTGGATCGGCGTCCAGCCGGTGCCGCCGTATTCCTTCGGCCAGTGCATGGCCATCCAGCCTTTTTCATTGAGGATCCGCATCCAGCGAACCATGTCTTCCTTGCCCAGATGCTTGTGCTCTTTCACCTTGCGGGAAAGGTCCGCGGGCAGTTTCTCTTTCAGGAAGGCACGCACTTCATCGCGGAAGGCCTGCTCTTCGGCAGTGTAATTGAGGTCCATAATGTTCTCTCGCTAATCTCGTGGAGCGGCTCAGCCGTAGAAGCCCTTGCCTTCTTTGGCCAGTTTTTCCAGCAGCGGTGCCGGTTTCCAGGTGTCGTCGCCGCTTTCCTTGTGGAACTGGCAGATCTTGTCGTAGATGTTTTTCACACCCACGCTGTCCGCCCAGAACATCACGCCGCCCCGGTAAACCGGGAAGCCGTAGCCGTAAATCCAGATCACGTCCACGTCCAGCGGGCGGGCGGCGATGCCCTCTTGCAGAATCTTGGCGCCTTCGTTGACCATGATGTACATGCAGCGCTCAAGGATTTCCTGGTCGCTCACGGTACGGGTCTTGATGCCGTTTTCCTCACGGAACTTGGCGATCACGGCGTTGACTTCCTCGGACGGCACCGGGGTACGGCTGCCATCCTTGTAGTCGAACACGCCAGCCTGGGTCTTTTGGCCCAGACGGCCTTTTTCCACCAGCTCGTCGGTCCAGTTGCGGGCCGGCGCGTTGGCCGGGTCTTCCTTGCGCAGCTCTTCACGAATGCGGTAGCCCACATCCATGCCGGCCAGGTCGGACATGGCGAACGGCCCCATCGGGAAACCGAAATCGAACAGCACCTTGTCCACCTGTTCAGGGCTGGCGCCGTCGTTGACCAGCTTGAGCGCTTCCGCCTGACGCTTGTGCAGCATGCGATTGCCGACGAAACCGTGGCACACGCCCACCAGCACACCCACCTTGCCGATGCGCTTGCTGAGCGCCATGACCGTGGCGATGACGTCGTCGGCGGTTTTCTCGCCACGCACGTTTTCCAGCAGCTTCATCACGTTGGCCGGGCTGAAGAAGTGGGTGCCGATGACGTCCTGCGGACGCTGGGTGAAGCTGGCGATGCGGTTGACGTCCAGGGTGGAGGTGTTGGTGGCAAGAATGGCGCCGGGCTTGCAGACGCGATCCAGCTCCTTGAACACCGCTTCCTTGACGTCCATGTTCTCGAACACCGCTTCGATGACCATGTCCACGTCGGCCAGGTCATCGTAGCTGAGGGTCGGCTTGATCAGCGCCATGCGCTGCTCGACCTGCTCCTGGGTGATGCGCCCTTTCTTGGCGGTGTTTTCGTAGTTCTTGCGAATCACCGCCAGGCCGCGATCCAGCGCTTCCTGTTTCAGTTCGAGAATCTTCACCGGAATGCCGGCGTTGGCGAAGTTCATGGCAATGCCACCGCCCATGGTGCCGGCGCCGATCACGGCCACGGTGTTGATGTCGCGCTGGGGAGTGTCCTTGGGCAGGCCGGGCACCTTGGCCACTTCACGCTCGGCGAAGAACACGTGGCGCTGGGAAGCGGATTCCTGGCTCACCAGCAGCTCGGCGAACAGCTCGCGCTCGCGCTTCATGCCTTCATCGAACGGCAGTTCGACGGCGGCCTGGATGGTCTTGATGATATGGAACGGCGCCTTGAAGCCACGCTGCTTGCGGGCGATGGATTTCTCGAAGTTGCTGAACAGATCCGGGTCTTCTTTCTTCACGTCCAGGTCGCGGATGCGGCGCAGCGGCGCGTTGTCGGCCACCAGCTTGCGCACGTAGGCCAGCGCGCCGCTCAGCAGATCGCCGGAAACCACTTCATCGACGATGCCCAGCGCCAGTGCGTCTTTCGCTTTCACCGGGTTGCCGGAGACGATCACGTCCAGTGCCTTCTTGGCGCCGACCAGACGCGGCAGGCGCTGCGTGCCGCCGGCGCCGGGCAGCAGGCCCAGCTTCAC
>CAYMKZ010000144.1:0-7083 GCA_964391345.1 uncultured Alcanivorax sp. | reverse complement strand
CGAAGACGCAATCACCGACTACACCTCCGGTGCGCTCGACGGCTACGAGAAGAAGGACATCGAAGGACTGCTCTCCGACCGCATCGAGAAGGCCCGCGAGAATTTCGACGAAGCCCTGGAGTGCATCCGGGCCCTCGTCGAACCTGTTGCACCGCCGAAGAACACGCTGCAGTACCAGCAGTACTTTTGCGCTGAAGAGCAGGGCAACGCCGAACAGCTCAAAGCCAACGAACCCAAGCGTGTCCAGCTGTACAAGGCCATAGCCGCGGTTACACGCGCCTACGCCAACCTCGCCAACGACATGGCCGCCGCCGGCTACACCGAGGCCGAGGCGGAGGCGATCAAGACCGAAATCGCGCACTATGTCGATGTGCGCGCTGAGGTGAAGCTCGGGGCCGGCGAGGACATCGACTTCAAGCAATACGAGGCAGGGATGCGGTTCCTACTCGACACCTACATCCAAGCCGGCATTTCAGAAGTCGTCTCGAACTTCGAAGACACAGGCCTAATCGACCTGATTGTCAAGCTCGGCGCCGGGGCTATCGACAAGCTGCCCGCCGGCATTAAGAAGGACCCCGAAGCGGTCGCCGAGACGATCACCAACAACATGCGCAAGGTGATCATCGACGAGCACGCGCTGAACCCCAAGTACTACGACAAGATGAGCGAACTGCTCGACGCCATCATCGAACAGCGCCGCCAGCAGGCCATCGACTACCGGGAGTACCTGGCGAAGTTGCTCGACGCCGCCAAGAAGCTCGGCAGTAAGGAATCCGACACCAAATACCCCGGCTGGGCCGACAACGGCGCCCGTCGCGCCCTGATCGACTTCGGCTGGCCCGACCCGACGATGCCGATCAGAGTGGACACCGCAATCCTGACGAGCAAGCCGCACGACTGGGTTGGCAACACGATGAAGGAGAAGGTCGTCAAGCGGGCGATCAGCCGGACACTGCCCGACGGTTTCGATCGTCTCGATGAATTATTTGATCTGGTGAAGGCGCGCGATGAGTACCGCTAACGCCCACCTCACCGTTCGCGGTATTGGCATCGATGTCGTCTACAAAGACATCAAGAACCTGCACATCGGTGTCTACCCGCCGATGGGCCGCGTGCGGGTGGCGGCGCCGCGGCGGCTCGATGACGATCAAGTGCGCCTCGCGGTAATCCAACGGCTGTCGTGGATCAAGCGTCAACGTGCGCAGCTCCGTTCGACCGACCGGCAGTCTGAGCGCGAGATGGTGACCGGTGAGTCCCACTTCGTCTGGGGTGTCCGTCGTCGGCTCAAGGTCGTTGAGCGGCCGGGCCGTGCCCACGTGGAGGTCGATGGTGATCGACTGATCCTGTATGTGTCGTCTGACCGTAACGCCGAACAGCGCCGCACCGTACTCGACACCTGGTACCGGACGCAGTTGCGCGAGGCGATCCCCGGCTTGATTTCGACCTGGGAGTCAAAGCTCGACACACGGGTTCCGGACTGGATTATCCGGCGGATGCGCACCAAATGGGGAACCTGCAACCGGGAGAGTCGTCGGCTGACGTTCAACCTCGAACTCGCGAAGAAGCATCCGGATTGCTTGGAGTACATCGTTGTTCACGAGATGATGCACTACTTCGAACGCAACCACGGCGACCAATTCACCAAGCTCATGGATGAAGCGATGCCCGACTGGCCAACCCGACGCGATCGACTCAACGACGCTCCGCTGGCCAATGAGAAATGGGAGTAGTAGCAGTGAGCGAGGCAAGGCCAGAGCAGCGCATTCCTGCGTGGCCACGAAACATTCGGAGAGTGGGGTAGTGACAGATCAATGGCCGTTGCTCGTCGCCGAACCCCTTGAGGGCGAACAACTGGTCAGCAGTCAACTGCGACCACGAGCTGGAGCCGTGGCGATCGATCGGTCGGACTACTCGTCGGCGTGCGACCGTGTGCGTGACCTCTGCGGAACCTGGGGCGGTGCCGGCACTCCGCTCATCCCGGTCAACTTGTCGGAGAATATCGATCCACGCTGGTCGAGAATTCTCAATGAGAGCAATATCGACGGAGTCGAACGCTCCAATCTTCTGAGCGATGATGCGGTGCGCGAGTACACCGATCTTGAGGGGCCCGCCGCGGCGCAACTCATCCGCATCGTGGTAGACCTCGAACGGAGGCCCGAAGTCCAGACCATTCGAGGTATGGCGCTCGATGATCCATGGCATCTCGCGTATCTCGCTGTCACAGGCGATCTCTCGCCCTATCCACATCCACAAAACACGTGGAACGATCTTCGGCGCGACCTCAGCTTCGACGACGTCTTGACCATCCGCGGTGTTGCTGGAACCGGTTCGGCAGCAGGTCTCTTTGCGTTGCTGCGGGATTTCACAACGGTGTCGGCAGTCGAGTTGAGCCGATCGAAGCTGCCGAGTGGGATGCAGGGGGGCTACCACAAAGGCTTTCCATCGTCGTCACGCTTCGAGTGGAGCGACGACGTTATCTCCCAACAGTTCGGGCCCAACATCGTCGTCGTCTACCAACCCGGAAACCCTGAAGACCTCGCGCTCATTTGGAACCTTCGCGCGAGATTCCTTCATCCGCCACGGTTTCCACTAGCCGTGCCGATCACACCGACAGTTGAAGATGACATCCGATATCTGAACGAAGCTGGGGCTGCCCACTACTTCGGTTTCGGCCACAATCTTGCACTGACATCGATGTCCATCGCGCCGGATCGTGTCGCAGCACTAGCGTCGAGTGTCAGATTCGATGCCGTCGACCCGTGGGAACTCCTGCGGCCCATCGGCGGCTACTGCTCAATGTCCACCGACGTGGTGCGATTCACCGGCGGCAAGGCTCGGATCGCTTCCTTCTCGCCGAGTGACTTCCAGGCGATCGGAGGCGCGTACCTCGGCAGCCATCAAGGCACCTGGATGAAGCGAAAGACGGTAGTAGTCGACGCACCTCTCCCGCCGTCTCGGACAATGAGACGTCAGATCTACCACAGGGACTCGCACTACCTGGACGGACCAATCACCACCGGTGGCCAATCCGACGGATTCACGACAATACACATGCCATCAGGATTGGAGGTTCTATCAGCCCTAGCAGTCGACCACGGGTTGCGATTAACTGAGAGCGCTCCGGGCAAGGCAGCGGAGCATCTGATCCGTGCGGCGGGACGGCGCCCCGCCATGTTCGCGGCGCCGGGTGTCGTTGAAACGTTGAGCGAGCTGACGCGCGGCCGCAACGTCAGCATCGTGAAACGGCGGCTGAATCGGTTCCTAGGTGATCCACGACCCGACGAGTCGTCCGATCGTTATCAGGCGCTTCTCGATCGCCTAGACCGAGGACTCGGGTCTCCCGATTCCGAAGAACTCAGTTATCCCACGTTTGATCGGATGAGGCAGTTGTTGCGCATGCGTCGCGAAGCGGCCGAACAGTGGGTCCGCTGGGCGATGGCCGGCGGCCTGGTCCTCCGCGGCGTGGAAGCGAACTGCACCCGATGCGGCCACAAACAATGGCGACCGCTGAGCGAGGCCATTCCGTCGCTCGTGTGCTATGCCTGCGGCTGCACAATAGACAGTCCTCACGGCTACAACCAGATCAACTACCGCTACCGAGCCAGCGAACTCCTGCTGCGAGCAATGAGCCATGACGTGCTGTCGCACGTCCTAGCCCTGCGGTACGTGTGCAATAGGTTGGGCGGTAGGTCACATGTGTTCGGTGGCTACCCGGGAGTGGAATTCCGAAAGCCCGACAACCATCGCGTCGAGGCAGAAGCCGACGTGATCGTTGTCCTTCGCAACGGGGAAACTCTTCTGGGAGAGTGCAAGGCGAACGCCCGTGGCCTTTCTCCGGAGGAGTTGGACAAACTGTGGGGCGCGGCCGACCAGCTCGGTGCGCGAGCGACTTTCGCTGCAACACTGGATCGTTCCGCCAACTGCGGCCAAGAATGGCGCTTTACCGAGGGACCCACCGGACGGCCGCACTTCGCTCTCACCGCCGAGCACCTGTTCGACCTGCGCGGCGGGATCGGGTCACACGAGGATCTCTTCGCTTGGCGGGACGACTATTGCCCAAGATTCAACCAGAACCGCGAAGAAATCACAGGGGAAGAGCTTGAGCGTCAGATCGACGACGAGTTCGCTTCGTATGTCGAGCGGACCGCCACAGACTATGACCAACACACCCGCGCCCCCTGGGCGAGGTCACCGAACGATTGACCGGATTCCGAGGAACGGCAGCCTATCCGTCGAGCGGCGAGGCCTAGGACTGCTCCCGTTCTCGTCCCTCGCGATCCTCGCGAGCCTGCAAAAGCAGGTGCGCCCAGTGGGCCTGGCGAGGACGGGCGCGGGGCTTTGGCAATGACCGCCAGGCCCGAAATTCCCTGTTTCGCCTTGAATCAGGTACGTTTCCGGGAAGATGTCTCCCGGGGCGGTATTCTAGGCCGCCTCACTCTGCGCGAACCAATATTGATGCGATCTCGTCGACAAGTGACGATCCTCCATCGCCAGCCGATACCACGTGAGGCTCGGCGAAATCGAAGGGTGCTTGGCGGCGTACTTCATGGAGTGCTGAGGCGAAGCGCCTGTCTGCAGTCAGGAACTTGTCTGCGTCAGGAAGGTAAGCGCTGTGCTGTTCGTCCCGGGCGTTTCCGGGGCCGATCTTCTTTGTGGTCTGTGTGTAGGCGAGCGCGGCTCGAATCCAGTCGCGAGGAACTTCACCAACTTCGGCCTCATCGAACCAAAGCCGCACGAAGTCAGTCGGATCGGTAGTCGCTTCACGCATATCGACGCGAGAGCCGATCCAGTCTCGGTTGGTTTGGACGAAGCCGCTGTAGCCGCGGTCGCCCCGTCCGGTGGTCATGTCGAACCAGTACCGCGAAGCCAAATCGAACCGCCAGGCTTCAACCTCATGTCCATCCCATCCGGGGAGATGAGCCTGAGCAGCCTCCGGCGAACCAGTTCGGAGCAACCCGTTGTAGTCGCTCGCGAAATTATCTGTCCGCATCTGCTTACTGTTGTGCTTCTGAGTTGCCGTGATTTCGGTGGTGGGGTCGTAGCCCCCCATTACCCATTCATGCGCTGCATCGGGATCGGCATTGGCGAATCGCCAGACGTCACGCGTCCACAAGCGATGGAATTTGTCCACGCTAGACATGTCGGCGATTGCGCGGAGCCACTCCGGTCTGCGACGTTTGACCATCCGGACGAAGTCGTCGGCGCACATTTCGGCTTCACTAGCCATTCTCTGACCGCGTACAGCTCCGATTGCCGCCACATGGCGCCGCCGAGACTCGGCATGGGGATTGCGCAACAGTTCGACGAGGATGCTGGGCGGTAGCAGGACGGTGAAGCCGGCCTCTTCAGTTACACGCCGGAGCGCGTTGGCGTGCCCGAGGTCGCCAACGTATGACCACAGATTGGTGTCAACAATCACGCGCTTCCGCGACGCCATCGGTGTCTCCTTTTACGGAACGGGCCCGCGCCTTCGGGCGGGCGTTGGGTCTGACTGCAAGTAGTTGGTTGCTGAGCCTCGGATTAGTTCGCCCTGCCTGCGTCGGCCGACATTCTCAAGTGCAGCGGTTCCCGGCTCGTTATTGCCGACCTGCATAACCGCACTTTGCGTCGGATCACGGGCAGATGACCAACTCCCGTCGAGGTGCACACTACTGAGGTGGAGGAGCGCTGTTGGCACCAAGGCGTCCTCCTAACTGTCAGGGTTGAGCCTTGCGAGAAGCCCGTTCAACAGCCCGCCGTTGCTGGCGACTCAACGCTGGCGAAGCAAGCTGCGGCGACCGGTCGCCCTCAGTTCGAGCCCGCGCATGCGCCTTACGCAAGTCTTCAATCTCGCCGTTTTTCTGACGCAGCTCACCGCGGAGGCTGGCGATTTCCGCCTCGCGTGCGTCGCGGCGCTCTGCGTCGAAGGCCAACTGGTTGCGCAATCTCTGGACGTCCTCAACGGCTTGCCGATAAGCCGGGTCGCTGGCCAGAGCCTGCTGCCGGTGCACCGTCGTGGCGAGCTGATCGACCGCCGCACGCAACTCATCGCCGAGCTTGTCCGCGGCATATCTGGTCGCCAGACTCTCCAAGAGCTGGCGGCACTGGAACTCCGAACTCAAAAACAACCGGACCAAGACATCCATCGACGGGGCGGGGAGGCGGGCGTCGGCGTCGGGGCGATGTGCGCGGGGGACCTCGACAACGCGCACCGCGGCGCCGGCGTTCTGCGCCGCAACGCGCTCCGCAGAGGCCAGTCGTCGGCACCGTGGCGAACACCAGATTGGCCGTCGCCCGCGGTTTCGCGGCGGCATATCGAACTCCGTGCCGCACCGCGGACACGTACGCACCGCATCGATCCGCGCACCGGTGAGGGCACTGCTGTCAGTCACTGATCCAGCGTCTCATAATAACGACCAGGACGGAATGTTATCAGTTTGTGACCAAAGTGCATGAGGTGTGTGGTGTGGCCAGAGATCTAACGACGTGGGGTTGTGGCGCAGGGAGCTGGTGGACTGCCAGACGTGGCAGGGGAGGCGGCCGAAGGGCAACTAGGGCCTGGCCAACGACAGGACCTGCAGCAATGAGCGGGGCGAAAGCTGGCGGCAACGAAGCCTGGAGGCAGAAGCGACTGGTATGTCCACGCGGTTGAGCGTCTTGGTCGACAGCCGGCAGTTCGACGGTGGTGATCTACCCAGGTGCGTGTAGTCGCGACGGGCTCCAAGCGATGCGGGTGATCGACGGTGTGCGACGTCGAGTTGTTCGGTTGACACCAGGACTCGGATCGCCGCATCGTCAGCCACCGGTGATGGGTCGGCGGTCGGCTGGCGGGTGCGCCGGCCTGTCGGCGGCAACAACACAGAACCAGCGATGCCCAACCGTCCGATTGGGTCGTGCGACCGCCCGGCCTGTCGCAGGTTCGCCTGGGCAACGCGGCAGCTGGGGTTCTTCGTCGTGCTGGTGTGCGTCGCCGGAGTCAAATCGCGTTGCCCACTGCCGACGCCATAGCGCTGGTGCAGCGACGCCCCTGGCGTCAGCTCGGCAACCGTTTGCCGTGCGAGAGTTGGGCACGTAGAACGCCGCGGGGCACGGCCCGCGCGGTCG
>CAYMKZ010000143.1:0-7115 GCA_964391345.1 uncultured Alcanivorax sp. | reverse complement strand
CCTCATCGTGGTCAGCTTCACCGGCCTGGTGATCATCACCACCGGCACCTGGAAGCAGATCGACCCGGCCACCGGCCACCAGCTCGCCGCCTCGCTGATGACCGGCGAAGCCTTCGCGCACGGCCTGCCGGGGGACTGGGGGCACTGGGTGGTGACGCTGAGCATCGTGCTGTTCGCCTTTTCGACGATTCTCGGCTGGTGCTACTACGGCGAACGCAACATCGAGCGCCTGTTCGGCCGGCGCGCGGTGATGCCCTACCGCGTGGTCTTTTCGCTGATGGTGTTCGTCGGCTGCGTCTCGGAACTGAAAGTGGTATGGACCTTCTCCGACGTCGCCAACGGCCTCATGGCACTGCCCAACCTGATCGGCATCATCCTGCTGTCCGGGCTGATTTTCCGCGAGACCCGGCACTACCTCAAACACGATCCCAGACTGGAAGCCGACAAAGCCACCATCGAATCCTTCATGGCCGACCAGCCCGGCTGGCAGGAATGGAAGGAAGGCGACGTGGTCGGTTCCTCGCGCCGCAACCTGTAAGCGGAAAACCGGACACCGGCAGACACCTCACCGCGGCCAACGGCCGCGGATCAACCTTTGCCACCCCACAAGCAGGCGATTACCATCAGGTCACTTGAACGCTTGTTCAAAGCCGTCCAACAACAAGCCTGAAACCTGCCAAGGGCCATGACAAAGGAGCTGCCTGTGGATCTGGAGTTCGAACTCAGCCGTACCCATCTGCCCATCGCCTCACTGTACCGGCACGCCAGACAACTGGGTGATCGCCCCGCTTTCGTCGATGCCGACCGCACCATCAACTACCGGCAGCTTCTGCGGCGGGTGCAGGTGGCCGCCGCCCGCCTCGCCGAACTCGGCGTCGGGCGCGGCGATCGCGTGGCGCTGATTGCCGGCAACAGCGTGGACTACCCGGTCCCCGTCTATGCCGCCAACTACCTGGGCGCCCTCATCGTGCCCATCAATTTCCGGCTGGCGGCGGAGGAAATCGCCTACATCCTGGAAAACTGCACGCCAACGGTGGTGGTCGCCGATGAGGAATACGCGGACGTCACCCGCAAGGCCAACAGTGGCCTCGACACCACGCAACTCGATCTTGCCGAACTGGCGGCGGACGGGCAGCCGCACGCCATTCCCGATCCGGTACTCTGCGCCCCCGACGACGACCGCGCCATCATGTACACCTCCGGCACCACCGGACGGCCCAAGGGCGCGGTGCTCAGCTACTCGAACTTCTTCACCATGACCGCGCGCATGACCGCTTCCTGGGGCTACGAAGCCGGCAAGGACGCCGTGCTGATCGCCTCACCCATGTTCCACATCGCCGCCTTCAACGTGATGACCTCCGACATCGCCAACGCGGCCGCGTCCATCATCACCTCCTCCACCGGATTCGATCCCGGCCATCTGCTCGACCTGATGGAAAGGCACAAAGTCACGCAGACCTTCATGGTGCCCGCCCAATGGCAGTTGATCGTCAACGAGCAACGGCGCCAACCGCGCGACCTCAGCCTGAAGTTCTACAGCTGGGGCGCCTCGCCGGCCACCGAGGCGCTGCTCACATCGCTGCGCGAAACCTTCGCCAACGCCAATTCCCAGGCCGCCTTCGGACAGACCGAAACCACTGCCATCGGTGCGGCACTGTCCCACGAGGATTCGCTGCGCAAGCTGGGCACGGTGGGGTTGCCAGACCGCAACTTCTCCATCCGCATCGTCGATGCCGACATGAATGATGTGCCGCAGGGCGAGGTAGGCGAGATCGTCTACCGCGGGCCGGGCATCATGAGCCGCTTCTGGAACAACGAAGCCGCCACCCGCGAAGCCTTCGCCGGCGGCTGGTTCCATTCCGGTGATCTGGTGCGTCAGGATGAGGAAGGCTTCATCTACGTGGTGGACCGGGCCAAGGACATGATCATCTCCGGCGGCGAGAACATCTACAGCGCCGAGCTGGAAAACGTCATCGCCTGGCACCCGAAGGTGGCCGAGGTCGCCGTGGTCGGCCGGCCCGATGAAAAATGGGGCGAGATTCCCGTTGCGGTGATCATCCCCCGAGACCCGCAGGACCCGCCCACCCTCGAAGAAATCCGTGCCGCCTGTGAAGACAAGCTGGCCCGCTACAAGATGCCCAAGGCCATCGTGCTGCGTGACGTCTTCCCGCGCAGCGGCACCGGCAAGGTGCAGAAAATCGTGCTGCGTCAGGAAATCTGACTTCCTGTTGCGGATGAACCCCGTGGGATGAAGGCACAAAGCCCTCACCCCACGGAGTACACCGGCTTATTCCCCCGTATAACCGGCGTCATAGCACGGCTTGCCGCCGCAAACGTCGTACACCATTCCGTCCGGTTGCAGAAACTTCGATTTCTGAATCCGCGCCTGAGGATCACGGCGCGGCAGTTCGTGTGGATCTTCTCCCGCCATGTTGGGCACGTTTTCCAGCGGCGGCGGATTGGTGCCGACGGTCTCCCCGCTGCCGTCATCGATGCGCACCGGCCCGCTATCCCAGAACACCATGGCCGAGCCGGCATGAGGGTAGCTGTCGATGGGCGCAATGCCGTAGAACTGATCCGGCCCCACCAGACGGCTGGCATCCACCGCCGGCGTGTGCAGCTGAGCGCCGATGGTGCGCGCTTCCACTTCCGCCGCCCAGTTGGTCACCTGGTGATCGCCATAGCCGATCTGCATCAGCACCTGGTGCGGCGGCGTGTTGGGCAGCGGGTCGCTGGTCATGTTCTGCGCATAACCGTTCGGATCGCTGCGGTCCCAGAGCATCTGTATCAGGCCGAAGATCAGCGGCCGTTGCAACCGCTCGGGGTAGCTGGGATACATGACCTGGGCAAATTGCGCGAAATCCACGCTGCGCGTCATCAGGGTGCTGTAGTTCATCCCGGAAACGCCGAGCACGCCGCGGCTGATGTCCGGCTCCAGCGCCATCAGCGAGCCGCCGAAGATGCCGCCCTGGCTGTTGCCGTCGTAGTACAGATGGCCGGTGTCGATGGCCGGCACCAGCGCGCCGCCGGTTTCCGTCACCTGGAACGCCGGATTCGAGACGAAGCCGTCGGGATGAATCATGGTGCGGCCCAGGTACATGAAATCGAGCAGGCCCTGCTGGGCGCGGTCGGTCAGCTCGGGGAACAGCGACAGATCCTGGAAAATCTGTACCGCCGTCGGCACATCCTGGTCCGCCATGCCGATCCAGCGCGCCGCGCAGAAGGTGATGTTGTGTTCGTTGGCCATGTCCTTGACGTTGCCGGCGTTGACCTCGCCGGGATCGCCGAACAGGCCGTGCCCATACATGGACAACCGTGATGGCTGCACGCTGCCGTCGGCGGCGATCACCGAGCGGGGAATATTGCAGATGAACTCAGCCTGAATGGTATTGCCCGTGGCCATCACCGGATGCCCGTTGGCGCCGGCGGTGAGATTGAAGCGCGATCCCGTCACGCATTGCGGCTGGTTCAGATAACAGGGAACCGTCACGGTACCCTTGACCTGACGCAGCAGTCGGCGGCTCTGCCCGTCCTGGCAGCCACCGGGGTCGCAGACATCGTAATCGGTCACTTCATCGATCTGAAAGGCGGGCGCCGCGCCTTCCACCTGCAAATTGTCCAGTGCCGTGTCGCCGAGCTTGGCGAAGGCGTCATCGCGCATGTACAGCATACGGCTGGTGATGTTCTGCTGGCTGGCGACGGTGAAATCCCAGGCCAGATACAGATTGTCGCGGGCGATACCCGCTGCCTTCAGCGTTGCGAACAGGCTGTTCATGTGATCGCGGCGCGCTTCGATGGCGGGGATATCGCTCTCGATATTGTCCCGGTAAACCCGAAAAGCGTCGCTGGCGGGAATGGTCTTGTCATCGTCGTCCTTCAGATTGCGCAGCGCGACGATGTAACGATCACCCTCGATGAAGTTTTTCGCCGGACGGATGATCAGCGCCGTCTGTGCCGGCGCCGGTGGCGCCCCTTGCAACACGGCCTCGCCATCCACCACGGTGACTTCCGGCGCCTGATCCACTTCCACCCAGATCGGCCAGCGCTCGCCGGTGCGGGCGTCGATGACCACCACCGGCTGATCGGCGTTCAGGTATTCACCGATGTTGTCCACCGATACCGGATCGGTATTGTGCAGCGCGGTTTCGTCACCCAGCCCCGGCACCTTGGTGATGATCGCCTGGCCGGGGCTGAAACCGTCCGAGTGGTTCCAGTCGGTGGGGTCGATGTGCACCATGGCCGCATTGGCGGGCATGGATTGTTGATCGAAATTGACCCGCCGCCCGGTCTTCATGTCGGCATCGGCGACCGTGAAATAGTCGTTGGGGAACGGATAGAGACATTCACTCTGATCGAGAAAATCGCAACGGTCCGCATTGCTGACGTCGATCGTCGACGGGTCCACGGTGGGCGCCGTGGAGCCGGAAGTCTGGTCGCTCCCGCCGTCGTCGCCCCCGCAGGCGCTCAGCAGCACCGCCAAAACAATGATCGCCCATCGTGCGCACCGGGTTCGCTCTAGCAAGCTCATAGCAACTCCCATGATTGTCATTTTATTGGTGTGGCCGTTTCCGGCAGCGCCATTAAAGCAAGGCAACGGACCTGACCGTCTTGTATGAGATGGCTACGGATAAACGGCGGGAAACCCGATCGGGCGACCGGGGGAGGCGACAACGGGGGTCAGCGAATCATGCTTCGCGGGTCAGCGTCAGCCTGAGGTCATCGCCGACGCGACGAATCTCATGCCATTGCAGGGGAATTTTTTCCGCCATGCGGGCGAACGGCAGAGTCAGCAGGGGACGAGCGTCGGAGCCCAGCAGCGCCGGGGCCACATAGACCACCAGTTCATCGAACAGGCCCTGGCGGACAAAGGCTCCCGCCAGCGTGGCGCCACACTCCACCAGCACTTCGTTGCACTGGCGGCAGGCCAGTTCCGCGAGCAGGGCTTCAAGGTCGATACCCGCGCCACGCACCGGCAACCGGATCACCTCGGCGCCGGCGTTCTCCAGGGCCGCCTGCGGCGCTGGCCGCGCCTCGCCAGCGACGATCAGACAAGGGCCCGTACCGATCACGGGGCTGTCCGGCGGCGTGCGCAACTGGCGATCCAGGACCACTCGCAGAGGCTGACGCACCACGCTGCTGCCGTACTCCGCCCGCGTCCATTGCTCCGGCCGCACCGTGTAGGAGGGCCGATCCGCCAGCACCGTGCCGATGCCGGTGACAATGGCCGAGCTGCGCGCGCGCAGACGCTGTACGTCTTCACGGGCGGCGGCGCCGGTAATCCATTGGGACTCGCCACTGGCCATGGCGGTGCGGCCATCCAGGCTGGCGGCGACCTTGATGCGGACATAGGGCCGCTGGTCGCCCATGCGGCGGATGAATCCGGGGTTGAGCGCCCGAGCCTCCGCTTCCAGCAAGCCCACTTCCACCTGGATGCCGGCGGCGCGCAATTTACCGAAACCGTTGCCGGCGACTTGGGGATTGGGGTCTTCCATGGCCGCCACTACCCGGCCGATGCCGGCCTCGATCAGCGCGTCGGCGCAGGGGCCGGTACGGCCGGTGTGCGAGCAGGGTTCCAGGGTGACGTAGGCGGTGGCGCCACGGGCGGCATCGCCCGCCGCCGCCAGCGCGTGACGCTCCGCGTGGGCTTCGCCGGCGCGCTGGTGGAAACCTTCGGCGATGATCACGTCATCGTGGGCGATCACGCAGCCGACACGGGGATTCGGATCGGTGGTGTACAGGGCCCGCCGCGCCAGTTGCAGCGCGCGCGCCATGCATTGGCGGTCGAAGGCGGTGATCACCCCTTGCCACCGTCGTTGTTCTTGTCGGCGCCAGACTTGACCGTGGAGCGCCCGCCCGCTTTGCGCAGGCGATCGACCTCGGCGGCGAATTCGGAAATATCCTGGAAACTGCGGTACACCGACGCGAAGCGCACATAGGCCACGTCATCGAGCTGCTGCAACGACTCCATGACGAACTCGCCCACGGTACGCGCCGGAATCTCCCGCTCACCACTGGCCCGCAGGCGATGGCAGATGCGGCTGATGGCGGCTTCCAGGTCTTCCATGCTCACCGGCCGCTTTTCCAGCGCCCGCAACATGCCGGCGCGCAGCTTGTTGTCGTCGAACGGCTCACGGGTACCGTCGGATTTGACCACCCGCGGCATCACCAGCTCGGCGGTTTCGAAGGTGGTGAACCGCTCGGTGCAGCTCAGGCACTCGCGCCGCCGCCGCACCTGGCCGCCTTCCGCCACCAGCCGCGAATCGATCACCTTGGTATCCTGAGCGCCACAGAACGGACAGTACATGTCGATCTCCGGTTGGCGGCGAGTGCCGGTTACCCGCGCGCCTTATTCGTAAACCGGCAACCGGGCACAGATCTCGGCGACCTGGCCGCGCACGCGCTCGATCACGCTTTCGTCGCCCATGTTGTCGAGAATGTCGCAGATCCAGCCGGCCAGCTCGGTGGCATCCGCTTCGCTGAAACCACGGCGGGTGATGGCCGGGGAACCGATGCGCAGACCGGAAGTGACGAACGGCGAACGCGGGTCATTGGGCACGGCGTTCTTGTTGACGGTGATGTGGGCGCGGCCGAGGGCGGCGTCCGCGTCCTTGCCGGTGATGTCCTGTTTGATCAGGCTGAGCAGGAACAGGTGGTTTTCAGTGCCGTTGGACACCACGTCGAAACCGCGATCGATGAACACCTTGGCCATGGCCTTGGCGTTCTTCACCACGTTCTGCTGATAGGTCTTGAACTCCGGCTGCATGGCTTCCTTGAAGCAGATCGCCTTGGCGGCAATGATGTGCTCCAGCGGGCCGCCCTGGGCACCGGGGAACACGGCAGAGTTGATCTTCTTCTGCAAATCGGCGTTGGCCTTGCCCATGATCAGCCCGCCACGCGGCCCGCCGATGGTCTTGTGGGTGGTGGTGGTGGTGATGTCGGCAATGCCCACCGGGCTCGGGTAGACCCCCGCGGCGACCAGACCGGCCACGTGCGCCATGTCCACCATCAGCACTGCGCCCACCTCGTCGGCGATCTCGCGGAAACGCTGCCAGTCCACCACCTGGGAGTAGGCGGAGAAGCCGGCGATGATCATCTTCGGCTGGTGCTCGCGGGCC
>CAYMKZ010000142.1:0-7310 GCA_964391345.1 uncultured Alcanivorax sp. | reverse complement strand
TCTACCTTGGCAGATTTCGAATAAATAAGGGTGGATAAGCGCAGCGCATCCACCACAAGGCCCACGCACAGACCCACCCGCAGGGTGGAAGCGCAGCGCATCCACCAGGAAGGCCGCCCTGGCTCTCGCTCAATTCAGAAAAACTTCGCTTTGAATTCGTTGCGCCATTCCTTCCAGACATCGTGATCGCCCTTGAGGCCGAGCAATCCCTCTTTGACCTTGGACATGGCAAAACCCCAGGCCTCGTCGATCTTCACCTCCGGTGGCATGACCAGTTCACCGGGGCTGACCACGGCGTCGATGATGAACGGCTTGTCGGACTGGATGGCCTGCTTGATGGCCGGCAGGATGTCGTCCACGTGCTCCACGCGCACGCCGTCGCCGCCACAGGCCTTGGCGAAGGCGGCGAAATCCGGATTCACCAGCCCGGTGGCGTCGAAATCATGGGCCAGGCCGGAGACTTCCATTTCCATTTTGACGAAACCGAATTCGCTGTTGTTGAAGACGATCACCTTGATCGGCCAGCCATAGCGCGCGGCGGTGATGAAATCGTTCATCGACATGCCGAAGCCGCCATCACCACACAGCGCCCATACCTGGCGACCGTCGGCCACCGCCGCCGCGCCCAGCGCCGCTGGCAGGCCGGCGCCGATGGAACCGTGGTTGAAGCCGCCCACCATGCGCCGGCGGCCGGCCATGCTCATCTGCCGCGCCACCCATACCGAACACTCGCCGACATCCACGGCGAAGAGGGCGTCGGCGGCGGCCTGGTCACTGATGGCGCGGGCGAAAAGCTGCGGATGGATGGGCTCATCCTTGCGTGACAGGCTGGCCTGATCGCTCATGCGTTCCAGCCATTTGTCGCGCATGCCCAGCAAATGATCGCGAAATTCTCCAGACTGGCCATCTTCGATCAGCGGCAGCAACGCTTCCAGCGTGGCTTTCACATCGCCCACCAGCCCTACCGTCACCGGCGCACGCCGGCCGATGTGTTCGGCGCGATGATCGACCTGAATGATCGGCCGTCCATCCGGCAAAAATTCAGCGTAGGGAAAATCCGTGCCCAGCATGACCAGCACATCGCAATCCATCACCGCATGAAATCCGGACGGATTGCCGATATTGCCGGTCAGGCCCACCACCGGGCCATCGCGGTAATCGAGCACATCCTTGGCGCGAAAAGTATGCGCGATCGGCGCTTGCGCCTTGCGCGCCAGCGCCAGCACCTGTTCATGGGCACCGCGACAGCCGACGCCGCAGAACAGCGCCACGCGCTTGCCTCTGTTGATCGCTTCGGCGGCCTGTTCCAGCAGCGCCTTGTCCGGTACCGCCACCGGGCGGGCATGCACCAGTGGCCGCCGGTAGTGCTCGCTGGCGATATCCTCACC
This sequence comes from uncultured Alcanivorax sp., assembly GCA_964391345.1. Classification (GTDB taxonomy): domain Bacteria; phylum Pseudomonadota; class Gammaproteobacteria; order Pseudomonadales; family Alcanivoracaceae; genus Alloalcanivorax. The sequence goes on along the minus strand of CAYMKZ010000142.1, from coordinate 5,922 downwards.
AATGATGTTGGCGGGGATTTCGATGCGCGTGACGACATGATCGGTGAGTGCCATTTGCACGGCCATTTCCACCATGCGCGGCATTTTTTCCGGTGAATCGATGATCGCCTGGTAGGCGCACACATCATCGAACACTTTTTTCAGATCCATTTCCTTGTGGAAATTGCTGCCGCGCTGCGCCATCGGCACCTGGCCGGTGACGGCCACCACGCCGGCCCCTTCGGCCTTGGCATTATAGAGGCCATTGATGAGATGCAACGCGCCCGGCCCGGAAGTACCCGCACAAACGCCGATACCGCCGGTGAGCTGCGCCTCGGCGCTGGCCGCGTACGCCGCGTTCTCTTCATGGCGCACGGTGAACCAGCGAAAGCGCTCATCGGCGATGACACCATCGACGAAGGGATTGATGGCATCGCCGACGATACCGAATACGTTGCGGGCGCCGGCTTCCGCCAGCACATCGAGCAGACTTGCGGTGATGCTCTCGGCCATTGGTTTTCTCCTGTCTGAAGGCGGGCCTGGCAGCCCAGCCTTACCGAACTCGGACAACCTATCGTAACACCGGTTTCATCGGACGCTTGTCAGCGAATTCTGCTGTACACTCGCAGGCCCGCTCAATCGCCACGAAACAGACATGCACATGGAACTGAACACCGTTCTGGAATTTCTCAGCAAGCAGACATTGGCGCTGTTCCCACTGCTCATCCCCGCAGGGGTCGCTCTACCTCTGCTGGGGCTGCACAAACCCAGGCTGGTCTGGATGCTGCTGTGGCAGTTGGGTTGCGCCGTCGTCGGCGCTTTGGCGGGTTTTCAGTGGATCGGCCCGGCGGTGTTTGAAGCATCCGGTGGCTGTAGCGCCCACGGCGGCGCCTTCGAAGGTAATTGCGGCTTTGCCGGCATGGGCTACAACATTTCCTGGGCTCTGCTGGCCGCCGCCATCGCGCCCCTGATCGGCGGGTTGCTCGCGAGAGGTTTTCTTCGTATTTCCCGCCCGCGCGATCAGTGAAGCCAGCTCAACAACAGACCAACCAGGGCACCAATGCAGACGATAGCGAGCAGACACTGATAGACCCGCAGCAACCAGCCGCCCTGGGCACGAGCAACGCCGAGGAAAAACAGTACCAGAGCAACGATGAACAGGACCGTGCCCAACGACACCAGAGCGGCAGCCCCGAGCAAAGTGCCGACGATGACACCGGCATTGCCGGCGTTGAACAACAGCCACTCGCCGGCGCGCCAGGACGATGAAGGCAGGCGTTGCGGCAACAGCGCCTGACCAAATCCCAGCACCATCTGCGCCACGCCGACCACCAGCACCAGATAGGCCACCATCCACACCACCAGGCGGGTCGGCGCATGGGCGGTAACGGCGGCAATCAGGCCACCGGCGATCATCGCCAGCAACGCTGTAGCCACGAACCAGCGAGCGGCGGCCAGGCGTTCAAGCAGGGCAGGGGGGAAGAGATTGTTCATGTTGCAGCTCCGTCCGTTTTCCATACCTTCCATACCCGCGAGGAATAGCACAACGCAACCCTCCCCGGAAGTGCGACAACCCCTTGGAGCGTCACCCCGGAAGTGCGGCAACCCCCCTGGAACGTCACCCCGGAAGTGCGGCAACCCCCCCCCAGGAACGTCACCCCGGAAGTGCGACAGCACTATCCGGGGGCCAGCGACTGCCACGCCCAAAACTCAAAGACACTGGATTCCGGGTCTCCGCTACGCTGCGCCCGGAACGACGAGGGTTCCGGGTCACCCCGAAAGTGCGGCGTCCCCCTGGAACGTCACCCCGGAAGTGCGACAGCACTATCCGGGGCCAGCGACGTTAACTGGCCCCCCTCAAACCGATGCAAGATGCAACCCATTCAGCCCCTTCAAGGGTCAACCACCGGCGTATCCAGCTCTTTTCGCTTCGCATAATGGCGCGCGATCACCGCGCAAACCATCAACTGGAACTGGTGGAACATCATCAGCGGCAACACGATGGCGCCCAGCCCCTGGGTGGAAAAAATCACCTTGGCCATGGGGATGCCGCTGGCCAGGGTTTTTTTCGAGCCGCAGAACACGATGGTGATTTCATCTTCCTTGTTGAAGCCAAGCAGCCGCGAGCCGAAGCAGGTCACGCACAGCACGATGGTCAGCAGAATCACGCAAATGACGAACAGCCCGAGCAACACCGGCCAGGGCGTGTGCTTCCACAGCCCGCCTTGCACCGAGGCGCTAAAGGCAGTGTAGACGATCAGCAGAATCGAGCCCTGGTCCACGAACCGCACCAGGGAAGTATGGCGACGGACAAAGCCGCCCACCCAACGCTGCGCCAACTGGCCGGCAACGAAAGGCGCCAGCAGCAACAGCACGATATCCAGCACCGCACCCCAGGACAGGCCGCCGCCGTGACCGGCGGATTCCATCACCAGCACCACCAGCAATGGCGTCAGGAAAATGCCCAGCAGATTGGAGGCCGAGGCCGAGCACACCGCCGCCGGGATATTGCCACGCGCCATGGAGGTGAAAGCGATGGAGGACTGCACCGTGGACGGCAGCAGACAGAGGAAAATCACCCCGGCGTAAATGTCCGGCGTGACCAGCGGCCCCAGCACCGGACGCAGCAACAGCCCGAGAATGGGAAACAACACGAACGTGCTGGCCAGCACGCACAGATGCAGCCGCCAGTGGGTTATGCCCGCCACCACGGCTTCCCGCGACAGCTTGGCGCCGTGCAGAAAAAACAGCGCCGCGATGGCCACATCCGTGAAAATGTTGAACGCCGAAGCCGCCTGGCCGTGAACCGGCAGAAAAGACGCCAGCACCATGGTCGCCAGCAACATCCAGGTAAAGCGATCCGGGATGAGGTTTCTCAACATCACTGCCTCGTAGTTCAGAAAATGAGCGGGGCCATTAAATAAAACCGTCGCCGATAAGTAAATTGATCTTTATTTATTCATTGATAACCTATCCGTATGAATATCACCTTGCGCCAACTACGTACCTTCCTGTCGGTCGCCAAAGCACGTCGCTTCCGCCTGGCGGCGGAACAGCTGCACCTGACGCAGCCAGCGGTCAGCCGCCACGTCGCCGACCTCGAGACGCAGCTCGGTGTCCGCCTGCTCGATCGCAATACCCGGGAAGTGACGCTCACCGAAGCCGGCGAGCGGCTGCGCGGCGCGCTGGAGCGAGTGCTTGACGAACTCGATGCGGTGCTCGCCCAGACCCGCTCGGAAAGTGAGGGTCTGCGCGGCACGGTGCGGGTGGCCGCCGGCGCGACCCCCTCCGCCGAGCTGATGCCGCGCTGTATCGCCCGCTGTGCACAGGATTACCCCGACCTCACCCTGCTCTCGCACGACCGCATACAGAGTGACGTGCTGGCGGCGGTGCGCGCCGGAGAGGTGGATTTCGGCGTCGTCATCGACCCGCCGGCCAGTGGCGAACTGACGGTGGAAACCATCCTCTACGACCCCTTCGTGCTGGTCTGCCACCGGCAGCACCCGCTGGCGCGGCAGCCGCACGTCGAGTGGAAACAGCTCGCCGGCGAAGCACTGGTGCTGCTCGATCACAGCTCGGGAAGCCGGCGATTGATCGACGCGGTGCTTGCCGAGCAGCACATCGAGGCACGGGTGGTTCAGGAAACCGGCCACACGCACACGGCTTTCCGTATGGTCGAGGCGGGGCTGGGCAGCAACATCACCGTGGGGCTGTCGGCGCCGCAGTCGCCGCTGCTGGTGACGCGGCCACTGACACCGGAAGTACGGCGGGCCATCACCCTGGTACGCCGCCGCCATCACTCGCTGTCGCCGGCGGCGGAGCGCGTCTGGGCACAGTTGCGCGACCTGGCCGGAAGTCTGGCGCTATGATGGCGCTCATAATGAGAACCATGACAACCGGCCATCGAGGAGAGACACATTGAACAGTGAAGAACAGCCAATCATCGAACGCCTGGAGCAGGGCATACTGTGGTTGACCCTGAATCGCCCGGAGCGGCTCAACGCCCTGACCCCGGCGATGCTCAGCGGGTTGCGGGCGGCATTGGAAAAGGCAGCCGCCGACCCGGCCGTGCGGGTGGTGGTACTGACCGGCGCCGGGCGCGGCTTCTGCGCCGGCGGCGACGTCAAGGCGATGGCGGAACGGCGCAGCGATGCGACACTGGAAGAGCGCGCCGACCAGCTCCGGCACGCCATGGAAAGCTCGCTGCTGCTCCACGAAATGCCGAAGCCGACCATCGCCATGGTGCGTGGTCCGGTGGCCGGCGCCGGACTGTCGCTGGCGCTCGCCTGCGACCTGCTGATCGCCTCCGACACCCTGAAACTGACCTCGGCGTTCGTCAAGGTCGCCCTGTCCGGTGATTTTGGCGGCACCTATTTCCTCACCCACCGTCTCGGCCACAAGGCGCGGGAATTCGCCTTGCTCTCGCCGCAGCTGAACGCCGAAGAAGCGGAACGCATGGGGCTGGTCAACCGGGTGGTAGCGGACGCGGAGCTGGAGGCCCATACCGGGGAAGTCGCCCAGCAACTGGCGGCGGGTCCCGGCATTACCCAGCGACATATCAAGGCCAATCTGAACGCCGCCGAGCAGGGCGCCTCCCTGCCGGAGATGCTGAACAACGAGGCGTTCCGGCACACCCGCAGCGCCATGACCGAGGACCACAGCGAGGCGGCGAAAGCGTTTGTGGAGAAGCGCACGCCGTCATTTCGCAATCGGTGAGGCGGCGCTGCTCGCGCTGGCACCGCAATGGCTGCAAAAGTCGCTGGGCCCCGGATAGTGCTACGCACTTCCGGGGTGACAAACGCACGCCATTCCGCGCGCAGCGGAGACACGGAATCCGGTGCATCCTCCACGCCGGAATGAACGCGAAAGCTCAGCGGGATTGCAACCAGACCAGCAACCCCTGGCTGTTGAGGTTGACGTCCATGCCCAGCAGGGCTTCCAGCCGTTGATCGTCGAAAGCGACGCCGTGCTCCCGGGCCTTGCGGAACAGATAATCGTGCATGGCCTGGGTCAGGCGGGCCTCCAGATCATCGCCATCGGCCTGGGCGGCCACCTTTTCGGCCAGCGCGACGAAATCATCCACCATGCCCTGCAAACGCGCGCCGAGCGCCGGCAGATCCCGGTCAAGCAGGCCATAGTGGGTGAGGTAAAGGCGCTCGGGCTGCAAAGCCAGCAGCTTGTCGATGGACGCCTTGAGCGCCGGCGGGTCGAATTGCACCGGCGTGGTGGTGGGCATGATGAAAGGCCCGTTGTCGGTGGTCAGCGCCGGGTAGAAAACACCGAAGGTGTCGCCGGTAAAAATGCCGTTGGACGCCAGATCGTGGACGCAGAAATGATGTCTGGCGTGGCCGGGGGTGTCATGAAACACCAGTTCGCGGTCGCCCAGCATGATGCGGTCACCGTCCTCCATGACGCGCACGCGGTTTTCATCCACCGGAATCACGTCGCCATACACCGCCGCGAACGCCTTTTCGCCGTAAACGGCAATGGCGCCTGCCTTCAGTTTGGAGGGGTCGATCAGGTGGCGCGCCCCTCGCGGGTGCACCAGCAGGGTCGCTTCCGGCAAGGCCTGCATCAGGCCGCCCACACCACCGGCGTGGTCCAGATGAACGTGAGTGGGGATCACCAGCCGCACCTGTTCGCGGCGGATGCCGCGTTGCTCCAGCAGCGCCAGCACGATGGGCACGGTGTTGTGGGTGCCGGTTTCGATGATGGCGTAGTCATCGCCTGCTTGCAGCAGATAACAGGCCGCCAGTTCCTCATGGATCATGGCGCTATCGATGCGGGTAATGTGGTGACCGATATCCTGGTACATCTGGAAAGGCATGGCGGGGTGGCTCCTGGCGGGTGGAAGGCAATGGTTCCAAATATCGGCGCCCAGGTCGAGTATCCACCTCGGTCTGGTAGCGCGTCACTCTGTGCGCAGGGAGCGTGGGTGGGCGC
>CAYMKZ010000141.1:0-7320 GCA_964391345.1 uncultured Alcanivorax sp. | reverse complement strand
AGGCCAGGCGGGGTTGCTGATCCGCCAGCTTAGGCATCGCTTCGGCCCTTTGCCGGACGAGGTGAGTCAGCGTCTGGAGCAGGCCAGCGCCGGGGAGATCGAAACCTGGGCCGACCGCATTCTCGACGCTGATTCGCTGGAGCAAGTGTTCGGCGGCTGACGTGCTTGTATCAGCATTCCTACTGCCCAACAGGCGTGGCCTCGCGTTTTGAAGGCTCGACATACAGTGCGGGCTTGCCGAAAGCGGGACAATCGGCCAACCTGAGCCCTGCATGTGCTGCGCACGGATGGCGAGGATGAACCGCTTCAAATGGCCACTGCTGATCCTGATTCCACTGGTGGTCCTGGTTCTGGCCAGTGTGCGTTGCGGGCTGTTTGCCGGGAACGCGCCCGCCAGCGGCGCCATCCAGGTCACCACGGTGCAGAAGGGGCCGAACGAGACGCTGCACATTCTGCTGTCTGAGGTCGGTTCCCGCACTCACTGGCACAAGCACGACGATCATTACCGTGTTGATATTCGCCGACGCGGACCAGACCTGTATCGATTCGATGTCGCCCTGCTGGACCCACATTCGGATATCGCCAGAACCATGCGGGGCGCCACCCAGCTTGAGAGCGGCAGCGTCACTCTCGGCGGGTTCACCTTTGATGAACATGATGGGCAAAAACATCAATCCGTGGTTCTGGAAGTGCGGTAGGGACGGCGCAATGTGACCGAAGGGCCGGTCTGTGGCATAATCCGCGCGCTTTTCTCCCCCTCATCTCTTTCCGGTAGAACATCTTGCTGACCACCGCCAACCTCACCATGCAGTTCGGCGCCAAGCCGCTGTTTGAAAACGTCTCCGTCAAGTTCGGTGACGGCAATCGCTACGGTCTGATCGGCGCCAACGGCTCCGGCAAATCGACCTTCATGAAGATCCTCGGCGGCGACCTGGAGCCGTCCTCGGGCAACGTATCCAAGGATGCCAACGAGCGCATCGGCAAATTGCGCCAGGACCAGTTCGCCTACGAGCAGTACTCGGTGGTGGATACGGTGATCATGGGCCATGAGGAACTGTGGACCGTGAAGGCCGAGCGCGACGCCATCTACTCGAAAGAAGAGATGAGCGAGGCCGACGGCATCCGCGCCGGTGAGCTGGAGGCGGAATTCGCCGAGATGGACGGCTATACCGCCGAATCCCGTGCCGGCGACCTGCTGCTGGGTGTCGGCATTCCGGTGGAGCAGCATTTCGGCCCGATGAGCGAAGTGGCGCCCGGCTGGAAACTGCGGGTGCTGCTGGCTCAGGCGCTGTTTTCCGACCCCGACATCCTGCTGCTGGACGAACCCACCAACAACCTGGACATCAACACCATTCGCTGGCTGGAAGAGGTGCTCAACCAGCGCAACAGCACCATGGTGATCGTTTCCCACGACCGCCACTTTCTGAACAGCGTCTGCACGCACATGGCGGATCTGGATTACGGTGAGCTGCGTCTGTACCCCGGCAATTACGACGAATACATGACCGCCGCCACCCAGGCGCTGGAGCGCAAGCGCGCCGACAACGCCAAGAAGAAGGCCCAGATCGCCGACTTGCAGGCGTTCGTCAGCCGCTTCTCCGCCAATGCCTCCAAGTCGAAGCAGGCCACCTCGCGTGCCAAGCAGATCGACAAGATCAAGCTGGAGGAGATCAAACCCTCCAGCCGCCAGAACCCGTACATCGTGTTCGGGCAGGGCAAGAAGCTGTTCCGCAACGCCCTGGAAGTGGAGGGGCTGGCCAAGGGGTTCGAGGAAACCCTGTTTTCCGGCCTGGATTTGCGCGTGGAAGTGGGCGAGCGTATCGCCATCATCGGCCCCAACGGTGTCGGCAAATCCACCCTGCTGCGCTGCCTGATCGGTGATCTGCAGGCGGATGCCGGCCAGATCAAATGGTCGGAAAACAGCGTGCTGGGCTATTACGCCCAGGACCACGCCGCCGATTTCGCGGACAAGAAGAACCTCTATGACTGGATGGCTCAGTGGGGCAAAGCCGGCGACGACGAACAGGTGATTCGCGGCACGCTCGGGCGGTTGCTGTTTTCCTCCAGCGAGATCAACAAGACCGTCGACGTGATTTCCGGTGGTGAGCAGGGCCGCATGCTGTTCGGCAAACTGATGCTGCAACGGCCGAACATCATGCTGCTCGATGAACCCACCAACCACCTGGACATGGAGTCCATCGAGTCCCTCAATCTGGCGCTGGAGAACTACCCCGGCACGCTGCTGTTCGTCAGCCACGACCGCGAGTTCGTTTCTTCCCTGGCCACCCGCATCATCGAGCTGACTGCCACCGGCATTACTGACTTTCACGGCAGCTACGAGGATTACCTGCGCAGCCAGGGTGTGGCCTAAGGGGCGTCATCCCGCAAACTGCGTGACCATGCAGCCCCAGATGATGGCCCCGACCGCCGACTTCGCCGACGATCAGAAACAGCATGCCCCAGGCGGTGGCGAAGCTTTTCCGTTTGAACGGATTGCCGATCTTTCCTTCGATGCCCAGCCGGAAAGACTCTGCTCTGACGCCGGGTCAGCGGTTTTCAAGGGCGACGGCCATGCGTTCGACCAGCGCCGCCGCCGGGCCGCTTTTGTCCCAGGTGTAAATGGATACCACCATCGGGGGCGCCGTACCGAAAGGGTTGTACCGGCGTAGCCGCCGCCCTTTGGTCGCGCGCACGGGAAGCACGGAAAGCCCGAGGCCGGCCTCTACGCCAGTGAGCACGCTTTGCAGGCTGCTGCCGGAAAAGGCGATGTACCAGCGCCGCCGCTCCCGCTCTATGCGCTCGAACATGGCGTCGCGGTAGAGCCCTTCCGGCGGGAACGTGACCAGGGGAATGGGGTCGGGCCACTGGTGCGGGCCGTCCTTGCTTGTGAACCAGGCCATGGCCTCCGGAAAGGTGGCGTAGCAGTCCGTGCTGGCGACGGGCTCCTTGACCACGACGATATCGAACTCGCCCCCCCGGTAGCGTTCGGCCAGAGTGCGGCTCAAGCCCGTGGTGATATCCAGCCGGATGGCGCGATCCGCCGTCGTGAACGCCTTGAACATCGATGCCATGTCATCACTGAAGATATCTTCGGGCAGGCCGATGCGAATCGGTCTGGCGCCGGCCGGATCGCCCAGTGCCGCTTGTGCTTCCTGTTCGAGCTGGAGGATGCGCCGGGCGTAGCCGATCAGCCGTTCGCCCGCGGCGGTGGCGTGTACCGGCCTGGCGGTGCGATCCACCAAAGGCCGGCCGGCCGCCTCTTCGAGCCGCGCGAGCTGCTGGCTGATGGTCGATTGCGTGATGTGCAGACGATCCGCCGCAGTGGTGAAGCTGCCGGCGTCGACAATGGCGATAAAAGCCCGGAGAAGACGGTAATCAAGCACGTTGCCTCACTCGATGTGGAATTCGTGGTCGGGTGGCGTTCGTGTCCATCATATCATGCCTGTTTTTAATGAAGAGAATGAAAGGATTTAATTTTCAAATGTCTGGCCTTGCCATTATTCTTGCTCCGTCAATCACCTCGAAGGCCATGGGGCCGGACCACGGGTGGTGAAGGGGTAACGATATGGAACAGGATACGGGCTTCCTCAGGCAGGCCATCGAGCTGGCTTATGCCAATGTCGAAAAGGGCGGGCGCCCCTTCGGGGCGGTCGTCGTCAAGGAGGGCGAGGTCATCGCCGAAGGCGTCAACGAGATCATGGAGAGCAACGATCCCACGGCCCACGCCGAGCTGCTGGCGATCAGAGCGGCCAGCCGCCGGCTGGGCTCGGCCTCGCTGGCGGGGTGCGCCGTGTTCGCCAGTGGCCACCCGTGCCCCATGTGCATGGCCGCCATGCGCCTGGCGGGGGTGGAGGCGGTGACCTACGCCTATTCCAACGAGGACGGCAGCCCCTTTGGTCTGTCCACGGCGGCGGTCTACGCCGACCTCGCCAAGCCGTTTGGCGAACAATCCATGAAGATCCGGCGGGTTCCGATGCACATCGAGGGTCAGCCCGACCTCTATGCACACTGGCACCGCCAGCAGTAACCCGGAGCACAAACGGATGATGGAAACCGGGGCGACATTCAGGCGCTTCATCCTGGTGGCGACGGTGGCGCTCGTCGGCCTCAACCTGAGGCCCTTCATCACCAGCATCGGGCCCTTGGCGGGCAGCATTCACGGCCACACCGGGCTGGGCCTGCAAGGTATGGCGCTGCTGACGTTGGTGCCCATGCTGCTGATGGGCGTGCTGGCGTTCGTCGGGCCGGCGCTGGAAGGCGCGTTCGGTGCTCGCCGAGCGGTGCTGTACGCCCTGCTGGTGATTGCCGGGGGCTGCGCCTTGCGGATGGTCGGGCTGGATGCTGGTTGCCACCGCCAGCGCCGGTCTGCTGGCGAGCCTGGCGATCAGTCAGGCGGCCGCCGCACTGGTGTTGCCGGTTTTCGCCCGCCAGCGGCCAGATCGCAGGCCCTGGCTGTGGCTGACACTGGCCATGCAGGCTTTCGGTTTTGCCGGGCTGGCGTTTGCTCCCGGTGTGGCGCCCTATGCTCTGGCAGCCGTCCTCGGCGCGGGGCTGGGCGGCTGCTTTGCGCTGTCGCTGATCGTCGCGCTGGACCATCTGCCCGATCCTGCCCAGGCCGGTGCGCTGACCGCCCTGATGCAGGGCGGCGGTTTCATTATCGCGGCGCTGCCCGCATGGTGGGTGGCCGCCTTGCACGATGCCACCGGCAGCTACGTGGCGGGCTGGTGCTGGCATCTGATCAGCGTGGCGGTGGTGGTCGGCCTGACCGTCCGGCTTGCCCCCAAAGGTTACGCCAGAGCGATGCCGCCAGTGGACAACGAGCCGCGGACCCCGCCCGATCAAATCGTCGGCGTGCCAATCCGCCTTTGACTCCGGGCGGCGGACTTTCTATATTGCTGCGCGCGGCGGCTTGACCGCCGGTACGTTCTCGGGGCGGGGTGCAACTCCCCACCGGCGGTAAGGGAGCCTCTCCCAAGCCCGCGAGCGCCCGTGGCCACAGGCTTGCCGTTGATCGGCGGCCTCCATCCTTCGGCTACGGGGTCAGCAGATCTGGTGTGATTCCAGAGCCGACGGTGATAGTCCGGATGAGAGAGAACGCGATGGCTTTGGCCCAGGGGCGGCACGCTCGTGCGTTGCCTTCCCGTCGGCGCTGGCCCCCGCTCGCCCTGATTCCGCTCCACATCACTCAGGAAACAGGGCATGAACCAAACCCGAAACGCCACCCACACTTACCATCCTGAACAGCAGCGCCTGGCTTTTATCCACGCCAGTTGGCACCAGGACATCGTGCTTCAATGTCTGGCCGGCTTCCGTACGGAGCTTGATCGCCTCGGCTACGATGAAAGCCGGATCGACGTGACGGCGGTGCCCGGCGCCTACGAAATTCCGTTACAGGCCAAACTGCTGGCGAAGTCCGGCCGCTACACGGCGATTGCCTGTAGCGGTCTGGTAGTGGACGGCGGTATCTATCGCCACGATTTCGTCGCCACCGCCGTGATCAACGGCCTGATGCAGGTGCAACTGGAAACGGAAGTACCGGTGCTGACGGCGGTGCTCACTCCTCACCATTTCCACGAGCACGCCGAGCACCATGATTATTTTCACCGTCATTTCATGACCAAGGGACGGGAACTGGCAATCGCCGCTGACGGCGCCATGCGGTGCGCCTTCAATGCAAAGGCGCTCCTGTAGGAAGCGCCACCCGGAAGCGTGGTACCCGTGATGGCAAAACGCCGGCGTCACGAGCGGCGTCGTGCGGCTTGGCGGTCGCGCGCCGAGGCGGGCGTGTCGGTGCCAAAGTGCGGCGCCTTGTGCCGGGGAGGTGGGGAGGCGGGCGCGAAGGTTTCGCCCGGCCCGGCCAGTCCTTCGATGATCGGGCACTCGGGACGCTGGTTGCCACTGCAATGGCGGGCCAGGTGTTCGAGCGTTTGTGCCATGGCTTCAAGCTCGGTGATCTTGGCTTTCAACTCGTCGATATGGGCCTGCGCCATGGCCTTGACGTCGGCGCTGGCGCGATCCCGGTCGCGCCACAGCGACAGCAATTCGGCGATCTGTTTGACCGAGAAGCCCAGGTCGCGTGCCCGGCGAATGAACGCCAGGTGGTGGATGTCGGCGTCGCTGTAATGGCGATAACCGGCATCGGTTCGCGGCGCCTCGGGCATCAGGCCGGTGCGCTCGTAGTAGCGGATCATCTTTGCCGAAACGCCGGAGGCGCTGGCGGCTTCTCCAATGTTCATGTCGTGGCTTCCTCCGTAGCCGGTACCTGGAACCGCTTGAGGCGAAGGGCGTTGCCCAGCACGAATACGCTGGAGAGGGCCATTGCCGCCGCGGCTACTATCGGCGAAAGCAGCGTGCCGGTGAGCGGGTACAGTACTCCGGCGGCCACGGGAATCAGTGCGGTGTTGTAAGCAAAGGCCCAGAACAGGTTCTGGTGAATATTGCCGATGGTGGCCCTGGACAGCGCGATGGCATCGGGCACCCCCTGCAAGTCACCGGACATCAGCACCACATCGGCGGATTCCACCGCCACGTCGGTGCCGGTACCGATCGCCAGACCCACATCGGCCTCGGCCAGTGCCGGCGCGTCATTGATGCCGTCGCCGACGAAAGCGATCTGGCCGTGGGCCTTCTTCAGCCGGCGCACCGCGTCCACTTTGCCTTCGGGCAGCACTTCGGCCACCACCTCGTCGATACCCAGTTGCCTGGCGATCGCCTGTGCCGTGCCGGCATTGTCGCCGGTGATCATGGCCACTTTCAGACCCAACTGGTGCAAGGTGGCAATGGCGGCGGGTGTGCCGGATTTGATCGGATCGGCGACCGCGATGATGGCGGCCAGCCGGCCGTCGATGGCGGCGTACAGCGGTGACTTGCCTTCGCTGCCCAGGCGCTCGGCGGTGGCAGCGAACGCACCGACGTCCAGGCCCCGTTGGCGCATGAAGCGGTCGGCGCCGACTTCGACTTGGACGTCGTTCACGGTGGCGCGCACGCCCATGCCCGTGACCGATTCGAAAGCGGTCGCCGCGGGTAGCGTGATGCCATGCCTCTCGGCGGCTTCGATGATGGCGCGGGCGATCGGATGCTCCGAGCGCGACTCCACCGCCGCGATGGCCGTCAGCGCTTGCTCACGATCGAAGCCATCGGCAACCTCCAGGTCGGTCAGGGCCGGGCGGCCTTCGGTCAGGGTGCCGGTCTTGTCCACGGCCACCACTTGGGCGTCCCTGAGCGCTTGCAGCGCCTCGCCCTTGCGGAACAGTACCCCCATCTCGGCGCCGCGGCCGGTGCCGACCATGATCGAGGTCGGCGTGGCCAGCCCCATGGCGC
>CAYMKZ010000140.1:0-7390 GCA_964391345.1 uncultured Alcanivorax sp. | reverse complement strand
TACGCCATCGACAACGACCGCGATTCGGTCACTCTGGTGCACAAAGGCAACATCATGAAGTACACCGAGGGGGCCTTCAAGGACTGGGGCTACCAGCTGGCGCGTGACCGTTATCACGCCGAGCTGCTCGACGGCGGCCCCTGGATGGTGATGAAGAACCCGCGTACCGGCAAGGACATCATCATCAAGGATGTGATCGCCGATGCCTTCCTGCAGCAGATTCTGATGCGTCCCGCCGAGTACAGCGTGATCGCCACGCTGAACCTCAACGGCGACTACATCTCCGACGCGCTGGCGGCGGAAGTGGGCGGTATCGGTATCGCTCCGGGCGCCAACATCGGTGGTTCCGTGGCGCTGTTCGAAGCCACCCATGGCACGGCGCCGAAATACGCCGGTCAGGACAAGGTGAACCCCGGTTCGCTGATCCTCTCCGCCGAAATGATGCTGCGCCACCTGGGCTGGGAAGATGCCGCCGATCTGGTGATCGCGGGCATGGAAGGCGCCATCGCCGCGAAGACCGTGACCTACGACTTCGAGCGTTTGATGCCCGACGCCACCCTGCTGAAATGCTCTCAGTTCGGTGACGCCGTGATCCAGCACATGGACAAGATCTGACCCGCACCTGCTGCACACCCGTCCGGCCTAGCCGGGAGGGGTGCAGTCCTCTCCGTTGCGCCGTCGTGCCTTGCTGCGACGGCCGGCGGGATCACCGTACGGTTTCTCCTGCGGTTTCAAATTGACGGCGTGGTAGCCCTTGCTGGCTTCCCGCGGCTCGTACTCCACGCTTTGCCCCACGGACAGGGTCTTGTACCCGCCTCCTTCTATGTAGGAGTAGTGTACGAACAGGTCGTCGCCACCTTCATCGGGGCGAATGAATCCATACCCTTTGGCGTTGTTGAACCACTTGACTATGCCGGTTGCCATTGATGCCTTCCCTCTCTGGGCGCTGGCTGTGATTGTTGTTCTGGGTGTCCGGTTTTTTGGCCAACCTTTCATCAACGGCGGCGACATGTCAAGTCAGGTAAGGATGATGAAATACCGTTACCAACCGATGCTTTCGCCGGGGATTGAAAAACCGTGTACTGTCCCTCATTTGTTCATTGCTCACCGGCGCCGGTGGGTATACAACCAGTAGAGAAGGTTATGGAAAGGCGGCCTTGCCCGACCTGTCCACGGGTGGAGACGAGCATGGGATCCCAACCGGGAAAAGACCAGCCACAGGGCCCCGAGCGCCGTGGCGATGTGGTCGTCGAGGTGGAGAAACCCCGGCTCAAACGTCCGCCCCTGTACAAGGTCTTGATGCTGAACGACGACTACACCCCCATGGATTTCGTCGTCGAGGTATTGGAAAACTTCTTTCGTATGGACCGCGAGCAGGCCACGCGGGTTATGCTGACGGTGCATACGCGAGGAAAGGCGGTATGCGGGGTGTTTCCCCAGGATATCGCCGAGACCAAAGCCACCCAGGTGGTTGATTATGCCCGTGAACATCAGCATCCGCTGATGTGTCAGGTCGAAAAGGCCTGAGTTCCGGTGACGGAGCGGGTTTCGCAGTGAGTGAGGTAGCCTATGCTCAGCAAACAACTGGAACTGACTCTCAATGAGGCCTTCCACCATGCTCGCAGCCATCGCCATGAGTTCATGACGGTGGAACATCTGCTGTTGGCGCTGCTCGACAACGAGGCAGCGGTGGAAGTGCTGCGCGCCTGTGGCGCCGATCTGGAAGAGCTGCGCGAGGCATTGACTCAGTTCATCGATGATTCCACGCCGTTGCTGCCCGAGGACGGTGGTCGTGATACGCAGCCCACACTGGGTTTCCAGCGGGTGTTGCAACGGGCGGTATTCAGTGTGCAATCGTCCGGCAAGAAGGAAGTGACCGGCGCCAACGTGCTGGTGGCGATTTTCAACGAACAGGAAAGCCAGGCTGTTTATCTTTTGAACAGCCAGGATGTGCATCGCCTGGATGTGGTCAACTTCATTGCCCACGGCATTTCCGAAATCCAGGATCTGACCTCCGGCACGGAGCAGCCTGAAGAGGCTGAAGTGAGCGGCGACAGCGCGCCGGCCAGCGCGCTGGATTCCTACACCACCAACCTCAACGAGATGGCGCGGGCGGATCGCATCGACCCGCTGGTGGGCCGGGCTTTTGAAATCGAACGGGCCGCGCAGATACTGTGCCGCCGGCGCAAGAACAACCCGCTGCTGGTGGGCGAGCCCGGTGTCGGCAAGACCGCCATCGCCGAGGGTTTGGCGCGAATGATCGTCGAAGGCCAGGTGCCTGAACCGCTGGCGGACGCGGTGGTTTACGCACTGGATCTCGGCGCGCTGCTGGCCGGCACCAAATATCGTGGTGATTTCGAGAAGCGTCTGAAAACGCTGCTCTCCGAGCTGCGCAAGAAAGACAACGCCATTCTCTTCATCGACGAGATTCACACCATCATCGGCGCCGGCGCGGCGTCGGGCGGTGTCATGGATGCCTCCAATCTGCTCAAGCCGTTGCTGGCTTCCGGCGAGTTGAAGTGCATGGGCTCCACCACGTTCACGGAATACCGCAGCATCTTCGAAAAAGACCGGGCGCTGTCGCGCCGGTTCCAGAAGATCGATGTGGTGGAACCGTCGGTGGAGGACACCATCGGCATTCTCAAGGGGCTGAAGAGCCGCTTCGAGAAGCACCACAATGTGAGGTATACCGATGCGGCCCTGAAAACCGCCGCCGAGCTGAGCGCCCGCTATATCAACGATCGCTTCCTGCCCGACAAGGCCATCGACGTGATCGATGAAGTGGGCGCCTGGCAACGGCTGCGGCCGGAGGGCGAGCGCAAGGAGACCATCGAGCAGACGGACGTGGAGGCGATTGTCGCCAAGATCGCACGCATTCCGCCCAAGCAGGTTTCCTCTTCCGACAAGGAAGTGCTGGAGAACCTGGAACGCGATCTGAAGATGACCGTGTTCGGTCAGGAAGAGGCCATCGAGACCATTTCCGCGGCGATCAAACTGTCCCGCGCCGGTCTCAAGGCGGACAACAAGCCGATCGGTTCCTTCATGTTCGCCGGCCCCACCGGGGTGGGCAAAACCGAGGTGAGCCGGCAACTGGCGCGCGCGCTGGGCGTGGAGCTGGTGCGTTTCGACATGTCCGAGTACATGGAGCGGCATACCGTCAGCCGTCTGATCGGCGCGCCTCCCGGCTATGTCGGTTACGACCAGGGCGGCCTGCTCACCGAGGCGATCACCAAGACGCCGCACTGCGTGCTGTTGCTGGATGAGATCGAGAAGGCCCACCCGGAGGTGTTCAACATCCTTCTGCAGATCATGGACAACGCCACGCTGACCGACAACAACGGCCGCAAGGCGGATTTCCGCAACGTGATTCTGATCATGACCACCAACGCCGGCGCCGAGCTGCTCAGCAAACGCAGCATCGGCTTTACCGACCAGGATTCGTCCACCGACGGCATGGAAGTGATCAAGAAGATGTTCACACCGGAGTTCCGCAACCGGCTGGACGGCATCATCCAGTTCAACGCGCTGACCACCAGCGTGATTCTCGGTGTGGTCGACAAGTTCCTGGTGGAACTGCAAACCCAGCTCGACGAGAAAGCCGTGGTGCTGGATGTGGACGAGCCGGCCCGGCAATGGCTGGCCGAGAAGGGTTACGACAAGGATATGGGCGCCAGACCCATGACCCGTCTGATCCAGGAGCAGATCAAACGGCCATTGGCGGAAAAACTGCTGTTCGGCGAACTGGCCGGCCGGGGAGGGCTGGTGCATGTCAAAGTCGGCGACAACGGCCTGACACTGACGGTGGATGCTTCGGAAACGGAAGCGACCTGTCAGGGATGAACCCGTGCATAGTGCCCTTGCGGCGGCTTCCGCTGTCGTGAGGGCATGGGCCGGTGAGGCCGCGCGAAGTGTTCGGGCGCCGGGCAGTCCGGATACCGGAACGGTGTACCTGATGCACTTCGCGGCGCGGCGTTTCCGGGGTGGGGTGATTATTTCATGCGGAAAGTGATGCGACCTTTGCTCAGGTCGTAAGGGGACATTTCGACCTTTACCCGATCCCCGGTGAGAATGCGGATGTAGAATTTGCGCATCTTCCCGGAAATGTGGGCCGTGATAACGTGACCATTGTCCAGCTTGACGCGGAACATGGTGTTGGGAAGGGTTTCCATGACAACCCCTTCCAGTTCAATCTGCTCTTCTTTCGCCATCCAGTGAATGTCCTGACGTATCGCCTCCAGAGGGAGCGCAATTGTGCCGCAAATGAGGGCGGCCTGCAAAGTCTGAAATGTGTTTCGTTTTTCAGGACGGATCAAGCTCGCTCCAGCGCCCCTGACGGAACACCTCCAGCGGCCGGTACTGGCTCTTGTAGCTCATTTTCTGGCACTGGCGAATCCAGTAACCGAGGTAGAGGTAAGGGCGCTGCTGCTGCTGGCAGGCGCTGATCTGCCAGAGAATCGCCTGCACTCCCAGGCTGCGCGCCTGATATTGCGGATCGAAGAAGGTATACACCGCGGAAAGACCGTCATCAAGCTGATCGGTGACGGCCACGGCCAGCAGCTCGCCTTGCGGCGAGCGGAAACAATGGAAACGGGTTTCCGCCCAGTTGCTGATCAGGAAGGTGGTGAACTGTTCCTCGGAAGGCGGGTACATGTCGCCGTCGGCGTGGCGGTCGCTGATGTAGCGGGCATAGAGGCGATACACCTCGCGGGTGTAACGGGCCGGTTCGTCGCTGATCCGCAGATTCCGGTTGAGGGCCAGTATGCGCCGGTGGCGGCGGTGGAGCCGAAAGTCGGCCACGCGCACGCGCGCCGCGATGCAGGCCTGACAGTGATCGCAATGCGGGCGATACAGATACTCGCCGCTGCGCCGGAAACCGTGGCGGGACAGCTGGCTGTACAGGGCGGTGCCGGGAATCACGCCGGGATCCATGAACAACGTGGTCGCCTGCTCGCCCTCCAGATAGCTGCAAGGGTGGGCCGGGGTACAGAAAAAGTGCAGTTCGGACAGGTCGCTCATGCTCTCAGTGTAGCGTATTCGCGGTTTTCTGGAATAGCGGACTCTCCGTCCGCCAGCGATCATGCTAATCTGTTGCCGGTCCGGTGCGTCCGCACCGGCAAACTTCGAGATAACAATGACACTGCCATGGGCTGGCTCCGGTTACGGCGCTCGTCCGTGGCTTGGGAGAGCATATGAGCAGCGATCAACCCACCGCGCTGTGGACACCGGATGCCACGCGTATCGCCGAGGCCCGCATCACCGATTACCAGCGTTGGCTGCAAGCCGAGAAGGGTCTTGTTTTCGACAGCTACCCGGCGCTTTGGGAATGGTCCGTGGAGCACATCGAGGATTTCTACCAGACCATGTGGGAATACTTCGATGTGCAACATTCGACGCCTTACAAGCAGGTGCTGGACAGCCACCGCATGCCCGGCGCCAAGTGGTTCGAGGGCGCCCGGCTGAACCTGGCCGAACAGGTGTTCCGCTTTCATCAGGATGAGCCGCAGCGGCCGGCGATTCTGTCCCGCTCGGAAATTCGTGATCTGCAAACCCTGAGCTGGGGTGAGTTGCGTGCGCGCATCGCCTCGGTGGCGCAGGGCCTGCGCCAGCTGGGTGTGGGGCCGGGGGACCGGGTGGTGGCGTATCTGCCCAATTTGCCGGAAACCATCGTGGCGTTTTTCGCGGTGTGCAGCATCGGCGCCATCTGGTCCAGCTGCTCGCCGGACATGGGCACGCGCAGCGTGCTCGACCGCTTCCAGCAGATCAATCCGAAAGTGATGATTGCCGTGGACGGCTACCGCTACGGCGGCAAGGATTTCAACCGCCTGGAGGTGGTCAAGGGCTTGCAGGCGTCCCTGCCGACGCTGGAAAAAGTGGTGTTGCTGCCGTATCTGAACCCCGAAGCGAGCCTGGACGGCGCGGTCGAATGGGACGAGCTGGCCGGCAACGAGGCCACCATGCAGTTCGAGCAGGTGGCGTTCGATCACCCACTGTGGGTGGTGTATTCCTCCGGTACCACCGGCATGCCCAAGCCCATCGTACACGGTCACGGCGGCGCCTTGCTGAAGGGCTTGCAGGACCACGCGCTGCAACTGGATCTCGGGCCGCGCGACCGTTACCTGTGGTTCACCACCACCGGCTGGATCATGTGGAATGCGCAGATGTCCGGTCTGCTTACCGGCGCCACTATCTGCCTGTACGACGGCAACCCCGGCTATCCCGATCTGGGCACGTTGTGGCGTTTCGCCGAGGAAACCGAGGTGACTTTCTTCGGTGCCGGCGCGGCCTACTATCAGAACTGCAAGAAGGCGGATATCAAGCCGGCGGAGTGGATGAATGCCGGCCGCCTGAGATCCATTGGCTCCACCGGCTCGCCGCTGTCGGCGGAGGGCTATCGCTGGATCATGGACCAGTTTCCCCAGGCGTTGATTGCCGCCATCAGCGGTGGTACCGATGTGGCTTCGGCCTATGTGGGGGCTTGCCCGACCATCCCGGTGTACGCCGGCGAGATGCAGTGCCGTTATCTGGGCACGGCGGTGTATGCGTTGGATGACCAGGGCAAGGTGCTGGAGGACGAGGTGGGCGAGTTGGTGGTGACCAAACCGATGCCGTCCATGCCGCTGTATTTCTGGAACGACGAGGGCGGCCATCGTTACCACGACAGCTATTTCGACGTCTATCCGGGGCTGTGGCGGCACGGCGATTGGATTCGCATTACGCCGCGGGGTGGGGCGATCATTTACGGGCGTTCCGATACCACCATCAACCGTCACGGTATCCGTATGGGTACTGCCGAGATTTATCGGGTGGTGGAGGAGTTTCCGGAGGTGATGGATAGTCTGGTGGTGGACCTGGAGTATCTGGGCCGCGAGTCCTACATGCCGTTGTTCGTGGTGTTGCGGGAGGGGGTGGCGCTGGATGAGGATCTGGGTGGCCGTATCAAGGCGGCGATCCGTGACAATCTGTCGGCTCGTCATGTGCCCAACGAGATTGTGGTGGTGCCGGATGTGCCGCGTACTTTGAGCGGCAAGAAGATGGAGTTGCCGATCAAGAAGCTGTTGTTGGGGCAGGCGCTGGATAAGGTGGCCAACCCGGACGCCATGGCCAATCCGGAGAGTATTCAGGCGTATCAGGCGTTTGCCGAGCGGCGGGGGACGGCGGCCGAGGGTTGATTCCTGTCGATCATGGCCTTGCGGTCGTGTGGCCTGTAGCTCCTAGCTCCGTGGCCCGTGGTCTTCCCGGCTGGAAGCCCCCCAGGACACGCCGTGAACCCGTCCCTGGGGGCTCGCGTTTGGCCGTCCTGGCCAAACACGGTCCTGGGGGGCTTCCAGCCGGGAAGATCACTACGTTGTTCCAGGATTCGATTTCTGGGCTGCGCTCAACGTTTACAACA
>CAYMKZ010000139.1:0-7482 GCA_964391345.1 uncultured Alcanivorax sp. | reverse complement strand
GACATGATCGCCGGCGCGCGGCTCTACGAAATGCAGATGAAAGTAATCCAGAGCAGCGACGACAACGCCCGCCAGGCCAACCAGTTGTTGTCGCTGTCCTGATCACCGCGAGGATGAAGAGATGATCAAATCACTGTGGACCTCGAAAACCGGTCTTGAAGCACAGCAAACCAAGATGGACGTGATCGCCAACAACCTGGCCAACGTCAGCACCAACGGTTTCAAGAAATCCCGCGCCGTGTTCCAGGATCTGCTGTACCAGAACATGCGCCAGGCCGGCGGCCGCAACGACATCCAGAACCGTCTGCCTTCCGGCTTGCAGATCGGCTCCGGGGTGCGCCCGGCGGCCACCGAGCGTCTGCACACCCAGGGCAGCCTGGAGCACACCGGCAATTCCAAGGATCTGGCCATCGACGGCAAGGGTTTTTTCCAGGTACTGATGCCGGACGGCACCTACGCCTACACCCGTGACGGCAGCTTCCAGGTGGATGAAAACGGTCAACTGGTGACCGCCAGCGGCTACCCGATCCAGCCGGCTATCATCATCCCCCAGGACGCTCTGTCGATCACCATCGGCAAGGACGGCGTGGTATCGGTGACCCAACCCGGCGGCAACAATCAATCCACACAAATTGGCCAACTGACACTGTCCACCTTCGTCAATCCCGCCGGCCTGCAAAGCATCGGCGACAATCTCTATCTGGAAACCAGCGCCTCCGGCATGCGCAACGAATCCATGCCGGGCCTGAACGGCGCCGGCCGTCTCGACCAGGGCTACGTGGAAACCTCCAACGTCAACGTGGTGGAGGAAATGGTCAACATGATCCAGACCCAGCGTGCCTACGAAATCAACAGCAAGTCGGTGCAGACATCCGATGAAATGCTTGCCCGCCTCAGCCAGCTTTGAGCGGCTTTTGAAACAACCAGCACGGATCAGGCGGATCTGGCTGGCCGTCATCGTGCTGATGCTGGCTGGCTGTGCGCAACTGCCACACGATTCGGTGGTCGGCGACGTGCCGCCCGTGCAGGTGCCGCCGCCGGCGCCGGTGAAACCGGATGGCTCGATCTTCCAGAGCAGCGGTCAGGCCAGCTACGGCACCCGGCCGCTGTTCGAGGATTCGCGTCCGCGCTTGGCCGGCGACCTGTTGACGGTGGTATTCAACGAGCAGGTCAGCGCCTCGAAAAGCTCGCAGAGCAATGCCAACCGCGACAGCGAATCCAGTTTCTCCCCCGATGTGGTGCCCGATGGGCTGGAAAGCCTCAGTGATTACGCCCTCGATCTGAAGGGCAAACACGATTTCACCAGCGGCGGCGGCTCGCGGGCCAACAACACCTTTACCGGCACCATCACGGTGACGGTTACCCAGGTACTCGGCAACGGCAACCTGCGAGTGCGCGGCGAGAAACAGATCGCCATCAACCAGGGCACCGAATACATCCGCTTCGCCGGTACCGTGGACCCGCGCACCATCGGCCCCGACAATTCGGTGCTGTCCACCAGGGTGGCGGATGCGCGCATCGAATACGTGGGTGAAGGTTACATCAGCGAAGCACAGCACATGGGCTGGTTGCAGCGCCTGCTGATCAACATCTCGCCGTTTTGACGAGCCGGGGCGAGGAGAGGAATCGACGTTGAGAGCAATAGATGTGAAGGGCCGGAACGGAAAATCATCAGGGCTGCGGATGCGCTGGCTGTGGTGCCTGGCCTGGCTGATGCTGCTGATGCCGGCACTGGCACAGGCACAACCGCTGCGTGAGCTGGCCAGCTTCGCTGGC
The DNA here is from genome assembly GCA_964391345.1 of uncultured Alcanivorax sp. Lineage (GTDB taxonomy): Bacteria > Pseudomonadota > Gammaproteobacteria > Pseudomonadales > Alcanivoracaceae > Alloalcanivorax. The sequence goes on along the minus strand of CAYMKZ010000139.1, from coordinate 5,706 downwards.
GTGCGCGACAACGCGCTGGTCGGCTACGGGCTGGTGGTGGGGCTTGATGGCACCGGCGACCAGACCATGCAGACACCGTTCACCACCCAGAGCCTGACCAACATGTTTTCCCGGCTCGGTATTACCGTGCCGAGCGGTACCAACATGCAGCTGCGCAACGTGGCGGCGGTGATGGTCACCGCCGATCTGCCGCCGTTTGCCGCACCCGGCCAGCGTATCGACGTGGTGGTGTCCTCGGTGGGCAACGCCAAGAGCCTGCGCGGCGGAACGCTGCTGATGACGCCGCTGAAAGGGGTGGACGGCACCACCTACGCGCTGGCCCAGGGCAATCTGCTGGTGGGCGGCGTCGGTGCCAGCTCCGCCGGTTCCAGTGTGCAGATCAACCAGCAGGCGGGCGGCTCCATCAGTGGCGGCGCCATCGTCGAACGGGCGGTGCCTTTGCAGCTCGGCCAGCATGACGGCACCCTGGAACTGCAACTGAAACAGGCGGATTTCGGCACCGCCCAGCGCGCGGTTTACGCCATCAACCAGGCTTTCGGCCGCTCGGTGGCGAGCGCGGAAAACGCGCGCACCATCCTGCTCGACGGCCCGCAAAACGCCAACCAGCGGGTCAACTTCATGGCCCGGGTACAACGCATCGACGTGACGCCGATGGCGCCGCCGGCACGGGTGGTGATCAACGCCCGCACCGGCTCCGTGGTACTCAATCAGCGCGTCACTCTGGCGCCGGCGGCGGTGGCCCACGGTGACCTGTCGGTGGTCATCAGCACCCAGAACCAGGTCAGCCAGCCCGGCCCGTTCAGCAACGGCACCACCGCCGTGGTGCCGAACAGCAGCATCGCCATCCAGAAGCAGAACGGCAGCCTGAACATGGTGGAAGGTGCCGATCTGATGCAGGTGGTGGATGCGCTCAACGCGCTCGGCGCCACGCCCCAGGATTTGATGTCGATCCTCGAAGCGCTGAAGGCTGCCGGTGCGCTCAATGCCGAGCTGGAGATCATGTGATGGCCGTCAGTTCGCTGGATTCGGCACGCTTTGCGCTCGATGTGAAAGGGCTGGATGGGCTCAAGCGCGCCGCCGGCGAGAATCCGAAACAGCAGATCGAAGCCGCGGCCCGCCAGTTCGAGGCGCTGTTCATCAACCAGATGCTCAAGAGCATGCGCGCCGCCGGTTTTCAGTCCGACCTGACCAACAACAAGCAGGTCCGCTTCTACCAGTCGCTGCTCGATCAGCAACGCTCGCAAAGCCTGGCGAAAAAGGGCATTGGCCTGGCGGACATGCTGGTGCGCCAGTTGTCCGGTCGTGATGATGCCACAGTGGGCAGCGCCACCGCCGCGCGCATTGCCGCCATCCCCCGTGGTACGCCGCGCCCCCTGAGTGAAGTGGCCGCCTCTTCGGCAAAAGTATCCGCCGGGCAGGGCGATCAGCAGGCGCTGCTCGACCGGGCTCAGGCCTCCTTGCTGAACCCGTCTTCGACGAGCCCGTCCTCGATGAACCAGGGCTTGACGAACCAGACCTTGGTGAGCCAGAGCCTGACGAACCAGACTCTGATGGATCGGAGCCTGACCGACCAGGCATTGATCAGCCAGGCCTTGGCCAGTCGAGCGCGGGCCAGCCAGGCATTGGTCAGCCAAAGCCGCTCCGCGTTGCCGAGCGATGCAGAAGTCGGTGACGAGAACATTTGCGACCGTTTCGTGCAGCAATTCGCCGCCGCCGCCAACGTCGCCGCCCGGCAAAGCGGCATGCCGGCGCAACTGATTCTCGCCCAGGCGGCACTGGAAAGCGGCTGGGGCCGCCACGAAATCTCCACCGCCAACGGCGCCAACAGCCACAACCTGTTCGGCATCAAGGCCGGCGGCGGCTGGCAGGGTGCGGTCGCCGAAACCGGCACCCACGAATACCAGGCCGGCCAGCGGGTACCCGTGCGGCAGACGTTCCGTGCCTACCGCTCCTACATCGAAGCGTTCGCCGACCACGCCAGACTGATCACCGACAACCCGCGCTACGCCGCCGTACGCAACGCCGCCACCCCCGAGCAGGCCGCCCGCGCCCTGCAGGATTGCGGCTACGCCACCGACCCGGCCTACGCCGACAAACTGATCTCCATCATGAACCGCATCGACGGCATGGTGGCCCTGTGATCATCCGGGGAAACTCGTGCTATACCCATGCACCCCGTCGCCCCCGCGAAGGCGGGGGCCCAGTGACTTTGTCTTGCGTGGGCTGCATGCAAAGACACTGGCCCCGGATAATGCTGCGCATTTCCGGGGTGACGGGATAATGCTGCGCATTTCCGGGGTGACGGTTTTTCAGGGTGGATAAGCGCGGCGGCCCGTCATCCTGCACGGAGCACAACGGTACGTCATCCGCGCGGAGCACAACGGTACGTCATCCTGCGCGTAGTCGCAGGATCCACCTACCGCAAAACATGGATTCTGCGACTACGCGCAGAATGACGAGGCCACACCTCAAGAAACCCCGCCACCCGCCGATAACAAAGGCATAGACAAAAGGAAGCAGCGGAATGAGCATTTTCTCCATCGGGCTGACCGGTTTGAACGCGGCACGCAGCGCGCTTTACACCACCAGCAACAACATCAGCAACGTCTACACCCCCGGCTACAACCGGGAGCTGGTGATACTGGGAGAAAACATGCCCGGCCAGGGCGTCGCCGTGAATGACGTGCAGCGCCAGTTCGACCAATACGTGGCCGACCAGCTCAACACCGCCAACAGCAAAACCAGCGCCCTGCAAACCTACCAGACCCAGATCAGCCAGATCGACAATCTGCTGGCCGACGAGGATGCCGGCCTGGCGCCGCTGATGCAGAATTTTTTCTCCTCCGTCAGTGATCTGGCCGGCGCGCCCTCGGACCCGGCGGCACGCCAGGGCGTGATCGGCAGCGCCGATACGCTCAGTGCCCAGTTCCGCTCCTTCGATCAGTATCTGACGGACATGTCCTCCGGGCTGGATGGCCAACTGCACGACGAAGTGACGCAGATCAACAACAACGCCCAGCAGATCGCCAGCCTCAACAAACAGATATCGCTGGCCAAGGCGCGTCAAGGAGAAGCGCCCAACAGCCTGCTCAACCAGCGCGACAAGCTGGTCGCCGACCTCAATGAACGGCTGGACGTGCGCGTCAGCGTGCAGGATGGCGGCAGCTACAACATCAGCCTCGGCAACGGCCAGCCGCTGGTCACCGGCGAACGCGCCTTCCAACTGCAAACCATGAGTTCCGCCGAGGACCCCAGCCGTACCGTGATCGGCTACCAGGATTCCGGCGGCAATCTGGTGGAACTGGACGATGAGACCTTCTCCGGCGGCTCCCTCGGCGGCCTGCTGACCTTCCGCGATGAAACCCTGATTCCCACACGCAATCAGCTCGGCCTGCTGGCGGCGTCCTTCGCCAGTGCCATCAACGAGGTGCATCAGCAGGGCATGGATCTCAACGGCGATGCCGGCAAGGCCCTGTTCTCCATCGGCAAGCCGCTGGGTTACGCCAATGACGAAAACAGCGGCAGCGCCGGCATCGATGTCGCCTTCGACAACGCCAATGTCGATCAACTGACCGGCGGTGATTACGACCTGCAGGTCAGTGATGCCGCCACCGGCGAATTCCAGATCACCCGCAGGGACACCGGCGAGACCACCACTGCGACACTGGACGCTGATGGCAAGCTGTCCTTCGGCGGCGTGATCGTCACTGTCAGTAATCCTTCCGCGCTGGCCGACGGCGACCGCTTCCAGGTGCAGCCCACCCGCGCCGCCGCCGCCGGCTTCGAGAACCAGATTCACGACACCAGCGAAATCGCCGCCGGCCTGTCCGCCAGCAGCGGCGACAACAGCAATGCCCTGGCGCTGGAAGATCTGCAAAAACAGAACCGCGTCGGCGGCACCGCCACCTTCAGCCAGGCCTATGCCTCGCTGGTCGGCGAAGTCGGCAACCGCACCAACATCGTGCAGGTCAACCTGGATGCCCAGCAGGGCCTCAGCGATCAGCTCACCTCGGTGCAGCAATCGCAATCCGGCGTCAATCTGGATGAAGAGGCCGCCAACCTGATTCGCTACCAGCAGTATTACCAGGCCAACGCCAAGGTGATCCAGACCGGCACCACCATTCTCGACACGCTGCTCAACCTGCGTTAAGCGACAAGGAATCCACCATGCGCATCAGTACCCTGACTCTTTACTCGCAAAGCATGCGCTCGCTCAACCAGCAGCAGAGCGACCTGCTGCACGTCGGCCAGCAGGTTGCCTCCGGCAAGCGGGTGATACGCCCATCCGATGATCCGCAGGCCGCCTCGCGGGCGGTGCAGGTCAGCCAGGCGCAGGCCATCACCAGCCAGTACACCGATTCCCGAGTCAGCGCCCGCAATGCACTGTCCCAGGAAGAAAGCGTGCTGAACAGTGTCACCGACGCGGTGATCAGCGCCAAGACGCTGATTCTGGAAGCCGCCAACGGCACCCTCAGCGACGCCGATCGCGCCTCCGTGGCCAGCCAGTTGCGCGGCATCTACGAAACCGTCATCGGCCAGGCCAACGCCACCGACGGCAACGGCCGCTACCTGTTCGGCGGCTATCAGGACAGCTCGCCGCCGTTCAGTCCTGACCCCGATGACAATGACCATATAAAGTACAACGGTGATGATCAGGTACGCAGCCAGCGCATCGACGCCTCGCGCTTGATGCCGGTGAGCGACAACGGCCTCAGCGTCTTTCAGGGCAGCGAAGGCAACAGTGGTTTCATGGCCGTGGCGGACACGGACAATACCGGTACGGTGACCTTCAAGGGACCAGATATCGTTGGTGCCACCGACCCTGACAACGCCCCCTTCCAGATTGCCTTTTTGTCAGTAGACGCCGACGGCAATGCGACTTACCAAATAACCGACCAGAACGGCACTTCTATTCAGGCAGGCTCCTATAAGTCTGGGCAGACCCTCGAATTCGCCGGGCTATCGATGACCTTGAGCGGCACGCCCGTGGCGGGCGACACCATCGACGTCGATCAGGCCAAAAACCAGAACACGGACTTATTCCGTACTTTTGAAAAAGCACTGGCCGTACTCGAAAACCCCACCACCAGCGACGCCGACACCGCCGCCCTGCAAAACGTGCTCGGCAACGTCATGACGGAGTTCGACAACAGCCTCGACAACGTGCTGATGGTGCGTGCTTCGGTGGGCTCGCGGCTCAACGAGCTGGATATCGTCGACAAGGTTGCCGACAACCGCCAGCTCAATTACGCGCAAACCAAATCCGATCTGGTGGATATCGACTACAATACCGCCATCACCGAATACAGTTTGCGCCAGGTGGGTTTGCAGGCCGCGCAGAAGGCGTTCATTACCATGAAGAGCATGAATCTGTTCGATCTGCTTTGACGCTGGATGGTGGATGCGCTGCGCTTATCCACTCTGAAAAACCGTCATTCTGCGCGCAGTCGCAGAATCCGGGTGGATCCTGCGACTGCGCGCAGGATGACGTGCCGCTGCGCTTCACGCAGGATGACGAGAGGGGCGCTTCACGCAGGATGACATGGTTCCTTCTGGTTGCGTAGGGTGGATAAGCGCAGCGCATCCACCAGATCCCACAGAACCCATGAACCCGGCACGGATTGTAGGGTGGATAAGCGCAGCGCATCCACCGCCCCCCGTCACCCCGCCCACGCAAGAACCACCTGCTGCAAGGTCTGCAACCCC
>CAYMKZ010000138.1:0-7497 GCA_964391345.1 uncultured Alcanivorax sp. | reverse complement strand
CAGCTTCCCAAGCTGAGAACGCGGGTTCGATTCCCGTCATCGGCTCCACGTTTGAGCAGCGGCAACGCCGTACGAACTGTTCGAATCCCGGCCTCAGTGTCACGACGATGTCACAACCCGGTCGAAAGTGTCACCGGCAGCCTTCAGCGCCTCGTTCTGCGAGTGTGCGTAAAGCCTCATCGTCAGCGACGCATCCTTGTGCCCGATCCATTCGGCAATCACCGCTACCGGCACCCCCTTAAGGTGCATGGCGGTGGCCGCAGTGTGACGAGCGGCGTGCAGCTTGATGTGCCGCAGTCCAGCCGCCTTCACCGCTTCCCCCCAGTACCGCGACAGCACCTGCGGGTGATAGGGGTCGCCGACCTCGTTGCTGATGACGTACTCCCCGGACCGGTAGGCCGATCCCAACGCCAGCCGCTCAGCTGCCTGGCGCACCTTGGCGGCCTTGAGCACCGCCACAAGCCGATCCGGCAGCGGCAAGCTCCTCCGGGACGTTGCTGACTTCGGGTCGTTCTCGACCGCGTGGCCCGCAGCGTCTACCCGATTGTTCACCACCGACAGCGACTTGCCATCCAGGTCGATATCCGCCCACCGAAGACCCGCCAGCTCGCCGCGCCGCAGTCCACACAGCGCCAGCTCCCACGCGTGGGCAAGCCTGTCGTCCACGATCGACGCCAAGAAGGTAGCCACCTCCCCCTCCGTGTAGGTGTCCACACTGCGGTGTCCAACTGCCACCGGGTCGACGTGCTCGGCGACGTTCCGCGCGACTAGCCCCTGGCGCTGCGCATCGGCCAGCACCATTGCCACCGTCTGGATGAACTTGTTCACCGCGATGGCACCCCACGGCCGCCTCGTCCGTCCTTTGGCCGTAGTGGTTCCGCCAGCGATCAGGTCAACAACTAGCTCGTCGATATCGGCCTTGGTCACCTGCTGAGCAGCCTTGTCACCGTGACGGTCGACCAGCGGCTGCAGATCGTACGTGAGCTTCGCTTTGGACGTCGCCCGAAGGTTGTGACGACCTGTCAAATAGTTGTCGCAGAGCTCCCGCACCGTAGTAGCCCGCCTGGGAACGAACGTGCCTTGCCGCGCAGAGTCGGCCACCTCGGCCAATGCAGCACGGGCGAGCCGTTCCGTGGCATACCGACGGCGCACCTGCTGACGCTTGCCTGTCTCGGGGTTCACCCCGGCGTCGACAGTGACCTGATACCGAACCACCCTTTTACCTGCCTTGCGGTCAAGTATTTCGACCTTCTTGATCTGTGGCGGTAGCTGCTGGCGACTCATCCGCACTCCCCGTTGTTGGCGATCTAATCGACCGTCAGAGTACGCCAGCCCACCGACGTATACCCACGCAAAATTCGCTACTCACACAATGGTCGGAATACTTCGAACCATGTTCAAATGCGCTGACCTCGAAATAGTCGCGCGTCCACTAGACGAACACTGTTGAATCGCTAGACAAACGCTTGCTATAAATCGTTTGCTCAACTCATATGCGCAGCTAGTCGCACCGCTCGACGGTTGCGTCGATTTGCTGGAGCGCGTACATTAGCGGCCAGTCACGCAGATACACGGAACGAGGACAAATGCACCTTTCCTCGGCAGACCGCCGACTTGTTTCCATTGCAACTGCCGCTAACCGGCTCGCCGTGGGACGGACGACAATCTACGAACTGGTTAAGCGAAATGAATTAAGCAAGGTCAAGATCGGCAGGCGGGGACTCATCACGTCCGACTCAATCGAGGCTTACATCGATCGACTTACCGCGAATAGCTGAAACTCCGCGCACCGTTCACCCACTAGGTCCCGCGCGACCGTAGAGGCCAAGGTGCAGCAGGCGTTCCACGCCGACTGACTCCAATACGGAGACAAAAAGATCGCCTCGGCGGCAACCGAGGCGATCCGAAAAAGCCCGAACCAAAGGACTAGTTTGAGGATAGCCCATGGGGCTTCAGCGCGCCCGAAATCAAGCCCTATCGGCTTTTGCTGCCCATCTCAGCGGTGATCCAAACCAGCAATCGTGCGGTCAGCCGATTTCAAAGGGGCCGCGCGGCTCTTCGCGGGAAGTTCTCACCGCAATTCGTAGATGCAAGCGTAAGTGGCATTGCCTGACCTGTGCGTGCATTGCAGCGCGCAAGGAAGCGGATGACTTAGGCGACAAGATACGCCGCTGGTCCTCGTTGGGCGGCGATATCGCGTTTTTGACTCTCACGCAGGGGCATCAACTGGGCGACCCGTTAGATCAGCTCTGGCTACGGCTGCAATCTGGCTGGAACGCAATCGTGCTCGGCAAGCAATGGGACAGAAGCAGGACTGCTTTTGGCCTCCGCGGCTACGCGAGAATTACGGAGATTGTCCATAGTCCCCACCGCGGTTGGAACGTGCACTATCACGTTGTTCTATTTGGTGAGAACCAAGTCTGGGCCGACATGCGACTGGAGCTGATGAGGAAGGCCATCGCTGAGCGGTTTCGGAAAGGCGTGCGCGACGAGGGCGGCACTGCAGAGCCCATCGGGCAGAGCCTTGTATCCTACGAAGAAGGGAGTCATCAGCAACTTGCCGAATACTGCTTTAAGGGGCTGAAGATTTGGCGTTCCAATACAACGGGCGCGCGTAGTCCAATGGCAATACTTGACGATCTAGAAGCTGCTGGAGAGGGCGGCGATCTCTGGCGCGAGTTCGCAAAGGTTGCCGTCGGGCGTCACCAAAAGTCGGAATCTCGGGGGCTTGCCCACATCACGCCATCCAGCGCCATACTTCCTTGATTACTACTGGAAACAATTCCACCCCCGCCGAGCTGCCGCCGCGGCAGGTGGCATCGTCCAATCGATGCGTCCGATCGAAACCGCTGGCCCGGCGACTCTGACGGTACACCGGCAACTCGAAACGGCGACAACCCAGAAGAAGTAAGGAGGCAGTCATGCAGATACAACGTCAGGAAGACCAGTGGCCTGCGCGCGTCGCCGAGGCCAGGAGATCGATGCCCCGCGCGGAAGCTGACCATTGGGGGCTCTGGCCCTATACCAACGAGCCCCCGTCGCACTCGCCGGTAGATCGATCTCCAACTAAGTAGGAACAGTCCGGTGCAAGTTGCAACTACGACAGGGGGTCGGTCGCCGAGCCCGGCGGAAGACCTCCAGTGGGCAATTCGCCACCTAGAAATTGTTGAACCCCGCTGCCACATCTGCCGAAATCCTGCTGTCAGGCGTGCGGTCAACGACCTGCTTGATTGGCACGGAGCGCCGCTTCCCGGCGGTGGCAGGATCGGTTATCGAGACATCTTGACCGTAGTTCGCCGAAAAGGCTTCGGGCGATCGCCAGGCGCGCGCATCACCTATGCGTCCTTCTGGAATCACGCCAAACGCCACTACGACCACGAGGTGATGACGGCTTACTGGACAAGGCGGATGGACACGGAACTTTATGAAGCCTTAACAAGGCTAGCCTCCCTAAGGCAAGAGTTCACCCGCAGCCACCCCGACCGTAGTTAGAGCGCTCGGCATGTCGAGTCAGAACAGTGCCGGATACAACGGCGCATGGACCGTCAAGGGCGCGACCTCCGCGTACTGCCCGCAGTACGCCTAACAGCCCGGGGCGCATAGCGCAAAGTTCGCGAAGTAGGATCCGCGACATGTCGGACGAGAATGCGCGATCGCTTGCCCAGTACCTCAACGACCACCCCGACGAAGCCAAGAAAATCCGCTCCTCGGTCTCGACGATGCTTGCCCAGTACAAGGTCATGGACAGCGCGCTCGCCGGCATTGGGGGACAACTACGCACACTTCACGAGCAAGCTGCTGCATTCGTTTCATCAATCCGAATCCCAGTGCCAACGGAGTTGTTCGCCGGGGTTGCCGACGCCCTTCTTGGGCTGCTCCCGGCCAACTGGCCACATCCAGTACCCGACTTCGACCGCATCAAGGAGGTGCTGGAACAAGACGGCATCCCAATCGCCCACATTCCTCGCGCAGAGATCGTTCAGCTCATTGTGGACGCCGACAGCTATGAAGCACGCATCCGAATCATTGAGGACCGGGCGGCTGATATCGCTGCCGACTGCTTCCAAGCTCTCCAGACTAAACTAGATGGGATACTAGAAAAGCAGGTGCCGCTCGCAGTTCGAGCCATTGAGGCGTACCAATCCGGATTCTTCGAGAGTGCGCAAGCCTTGGCAGTGAGCGTGTGCGACACCTACCTCAAGAAGTCCTTCCGTGGCAAGAAGTACAAGACCATGCAAGCGGAGTTAGCCTTCGACAAGTCCGATGACTTGGCAGCTGCGGCTGCGTTCAATTATCACTACGCACTCACGCCAGCAGTTCCGTTTCTGGTGCCATGGTTTCCCGGCGACCAAGTCGACCCTCCGACAAAGCTCTCCCGACATGTCACCATCCACAACGCCAGCACTGATCACGTGACGCCGCTGAACGCCACCATCGCAATAATGCTGATGACCAGCATGACCCTGGGAATCAACTACGCCGCAATTCGGGCCAGACGAAGCAGGGAGGGCTCGTAGCTAGTTAGGTTGAGCAGCCCGATGATAGAAAAACCACATCAGCATGGTCGCTGCACAAGCGGGGCGTCTCGAAAACGATGGGTTGATGTGACTGCGACGGCCTGCCGACCGCGGGCTGCACGTCCAGGCTCAACACGCGTCTCAAACGTCTTGAAAACCTGTCGCATAACCAGTATTCTCAAAACCAGGTAATCAACGGGAATATGCGACGGGAGCGTCAGTGGCCACCATCGGGTACGCGCGAGTTTCGACAACCGACCAGGACCCCCAGCTTCAACTCGACGCGCTCAAGGCCGCCGGGGCTACCCGGATCTTCACCGACCACGGCGTCAGCGGTTCCACCGCGCAGCGACCGGAGCTCGACGCCTGCCTGGACCACCTCCGCGAAGGCGACGTGCTGACGGTGTGGAAGCTCGACCGGCTCGGCCGCAACACCCAGCATGTGCTGGCCGTCGTCGACCAGCTCACCTCGCGCGGCGTCGGCTTCCGCAGCCTCACTGAGGGCCTGCACACCGACGGCCCGATGGGCAAGGCGATGCTGACCATCATGGCTGCCTTCGCCCAGCTCGAGCGCGACACCATGATCGAGCGGACCCGCGCCGGTCTGGCTGCCGCTGCGGCCAACGGACGCAAAGGTGGTCGGCCACGCAAGGTCAACGACGCCGACGCGGCCAAGGCGCGAAGCCTACGAGACAAAGGCATTGCGGCCACTGACATCGCGAAGATGCTGGGCGTCTCCCGCGCAACGGTCTACCGATACCTCGCTCAGGCCGCTGCCTAACAGTCGGACAGCTCCTCGCGCCGGCAAGGGACGGTCGGCTTTCACACTGACATCCGCCGGTGACAAACACCGCACGGGATGGGGTCTTGGCCAGCTCTACGAGAGCCTTACGCCGATCAAACCCCCACCGGGGCGGAGACTGTGTTCGGCGAACCTCGTTCTGCGGGGCCGTCACCTTTCAGCGCACGCGAAAAGCCAATACCTGTCCCAACCGACAGTGCTGCTGCGTGACTGTGTAGTGGGCACGGGCCCACCCCGGAATTTTTGTTGCCAGGACTGCGAGACGCGGCTGCTCGCAGCTATCTTCAGGTGCATGGGTGATGCCCGTAGGGACCGCGCCGCGGCCAGCAAGCGATGGTTGACGCAGTATTGCGTAGGCTGCAAGTCACGAAAATCGATCAAGGGTTTCAGCATAAGATCTGGTCTGTGCGCTGATTGTGTACGCAAAGTCGGTCAGGGCCGACCGAAGGCGGCCAACAAGTCACTGCGTGCGAAGAAGCCGCCGGCGCCCCCGGGTCCGACCACCTGGAAGTGCCCGAACTGCTTGCGGCGCGTCGACGTCAACAGGACCCGCACTGCGCTGGTTGACCACCTCAACAGAAAAGGGCAGCGCTGCGGCGGGTCGGGGTATCAACTCCCGGAGAAGAGAACTGATGCCATGGATTACCGCGCCCCGGGGAGCTTTGAGGGCGGCCGCCGTTAGGTGAAGTGCCGGATCTGCGGCCGTAGCTCACCTAGCCTCCCACTGACCAGGACCGTTGGGGCATCATGGCCAGCTCTAGCCCAGCTGAAGCTGGAGTTGGGCCAGGAGCGTCGAGAGGGCAGCCAAGACGCCAGCACGTCGGAAGTGGCGATCCCCCACGAGCCCACCGGTGCGTTATAGCGACCGCTCACATCTGAGCGACTGTGGTACCTCTTGGCCGCAAGCACTCCGCACCGTCGTCCAGTCCGGGTAACTTCCCGTATGACTCGAAACCGAGCCCAAGGAGTAGACCGCGACCATGACGCAGACCCACGCGCAGGCCCAGAATCACGCCAACCTGATCTGGAAGATCGCCGACCTGCTCCGGGGGCCGTACCAGCCCAACCAGTACGGCGACGTCATCTTGCCGTTCACCATCCTGCGCCGCCTGGACTGCATCCTGGAGCCGACCAAGGACCAGGTGCTCGCCGAGTACAAGAAGATCAGCGCGACCAAGGTCGACCCCGACGTGCTGCTCAAGGCCAAGTTCAAGTTGCCGTTCTACAACACCTCCCGGTGGAGCTTCGCCTCCCTGATTAGTGACCCCGAGGGGGTGGCTGACAACCTCATCGACTACATCGGGCACTTCTCCCCGAACGTGCGCGATGTCTTCGAGGGGTTCGGCATGCTCGACGAGATCGCCAACCTGGCCAAGACCGATCGGCTCTATCTCATCGTCAAGGAGTTCGCCGCCGTCGATCTGCACCCCAACGTCGTGACTCAACACGATATGGGCTACGTCTTCGAAGAGCTGATCCGCAAGTTCGCCGACTCCAACGCCACACAGGCCGGTGATCACTTCACGCCCCGCGAAGTCATCGCCCTGATGGTCGACATCTTGTTCCTGACCGAGGACGACGCCCTGACCAAACCGGGCACGGTACGCACCATCTACGACCCCGCCGCAGGCACCGGCGGCATGCTCTCGGTCGCCTACGACCACCTGGTCGCCATGAACCCCAAGGCCCGCCCCGTGCTCTACGGCCAGGACGTCAACCCGCGCTCCTACGCGCTGTGTAAGTCCGACATGATCGTCAAGGGCCAAGACGTCGACAACATCTACCTCGGCGACACCCTCACCGACGACGGCTTCCGCACCAAGACCTTCGACTTCCTGCTGTCCAACCCGCCGTTCGGGGTGGACTGGAAGACCCAGCAGAAGACGGTCACCGACGAACATGAACAGCGCGGCTTCGCCGGGCGCTTCGGCCCCGGCCTGCCCCGCGTCTCCGACGGCTCGATGCTGTTCTTGCTGCACCTGATCTCCAAGATGCAGCCGGTCAAGGATGGCGAGGGCGGTAGCCGCCTGGCCATCGTGCTCAACGGCTCCCCGCTGTTCACCGGTGGGGCCGGGTCCGGGGAGTCCAACATCCGGCAGTGGATCATCGAGAACGACCTGCTGGAGGCGATCATCGCGCTGCCGACCGACATGTTCTACAACACCGGCATCGCCACCT
>CAYMKZ010000137.1:0-7515 GCA_964391345.1 uncultured Alcanivorax sp. | reverse complement strand
TCCAGCTTGCGCACCACGTTGGCAATGGTCGACTGCTTCTGGCCGATTGCCACGTAGACACACTTAATGCCGGAGTCTTTCTGGTTGATGATGGTGTCAACGGCGACGGCGGTTTTACCGATCTGGCGGTCGCCGATGATCAGCTCACGCTGGCCACGGCCAATCGGCGTCATGGCGTCGATGGATTTGAAGCCGGTCTGTACCGGCTGGTTCACCTCACGACGCCAGATCACACCCGGCGCCACTTTTTCCACCGCGTCGGTGAGGCTGGCATTGATCGGGCCTTTGCCATCCACCGGGTTGCCCAGGGCGTCAACCACCCGGCCCAGCAGCTCCGGGCCCACCGGCACTTCCAGAATGCGGCCGGTGCACTTCACCTTCTGGCCTTCCGCCAGACCCAGGTAATCACCCAGCACCACGGCGCCGACGGAATCCTGTTCGAGGTTGAGGGCCATGCCAAAAACACCGCCATCGAACTCGATCATCTCGCCGAACATGACGTCGACCAGACCGTGAATACGCACGATGCCATCGGATACGGATACTACCGTGCCTTCGTTCCGAGCCTCGGTGGAGGTATCAAGTTTCGCGATGCGCGACTTGATAATCTCACTGATTTCGGACGGGTTGAGTTGTTGCATCTCTAATCCCTCAAACTCAAGAGTTCAGTTGCTCGGCCAGGCGCACAAGCCGGCCTCGCACACTGCCATCAATTACGGTATCGCCGGCCCGAATCAACACGCCGCCGATAAGCGACGCATCCACCCGGCTGCTGACGGTGACATCACGACCCAGGCGTTTTTTCATCGCGTCGACCAGTGTTTGCGTTTCCGCATCGTCCAGCTCGAAAGCGGAAACCAGCTCCACTTCGGTGACCTGACGAGACTGCGCCAGCAACTGGTGAAACAGCTCGAAAATGGTCGGCAGCATGCTCAGACGCTTGCGCTCGGCCAATTGGGCAATGAAATTGGCGCCCTGCTGATCGAGTTGCTCGCCGCATACCTCGACAAACGCTTCGCTCTTCGCCGCACTGTCAAGACCCGGCTGGTCCAGGAACTGGTGCATGACGGGGTCTTCCGACACGCTCGCGGCCACACCCAGCATCTGTTCCCATTGCTCCAGCGCATCGTTTTCCTGCGCGAACAGAAAGGCGGCCTTGGCGTAAGGGCGTGCGATGGTGGTCAGTTCAGCCATGAGGTTCCCGCTTCTGTTAGAGTTCCGCCGCCAGCTTCGCCAGCAGGTCTTTATGCACGTCCGGCTTCACTTCGTCGCCCAGCACTTGCTCGGCACCGGAGATCACCAGCGTGGAGACCGCCTTGCGGAGCTCTTCACGGGCACGGTTGATTTCCTGGTCGATTTCGGACTGGGCCTGGGCGATCAGACGTTCGCCTTCGTTGCGCGCCTGTGCTTTCGCCTCATCGACAATCGCATTGGCGCGGCGGTTGGCCTGCTCGATGATCTCGGAAGCCTGTACCTTGGCTTCCTTGAGGTCGGCGGCCACTTTCTGGTGAGCCAGCTCCAGATCGCGCTCGGCGCGATCGGCGGCGCTCAGACCGTCGGCGATCTTTTTCTGGCGCTCTTCCATCGCTTTTTCGATGGGCGGCCAGATGAAGCGCATGGTCAGCCAGATGAAGATGGCGAAAGCCACCATCTGCCCGATAAGCGTCAGATTAAAGTTCACGCTGTTTCTCCGCCTTACAGAAAATCAAACTGGGTCAATATCAAGCCAATGCGAACATGACGTACAGGCCCAGACCCACACCGATCATGGGAACGGCGTCAACCAGACCCATCAGCACGAAGAAATAACCGAATTGCTTGTTGAACAGCTCAGGCTGGCGGAAACCACCTTCCAGCAGCTTGCCGCCCAGCAGGCCGATACCGATGGCAGCGCCAACGGCGGCCAGACCCAACAGGATGGCACTTCCCAGGATTAGGAGAGATTGCGCTTCAGTCACTGTGTTAACTCCCGTATTGCTTTGCTTGATTGAGGATTGACTTAATGTTGTTCGCCCGTGTCGTAAGCCATGCCCATATAGACGATGGTCAACACCATGAAAATGAAGGCCTGGAGCGAAATGATCAGAATATGGAACAGGGCCCAGCCGATCTGCAACAGACCACCCAGAGCACCGAGGGCGACGCTGCCGCTGTAGGTCAAGGCGATGAGAATGAAGATCACCTCGCCCGCATACATGTTGCCGAACAACCGCAACCCCAGAGACACCGGCTTGGACAGCAGGCTGACGGACTCGAGGATGAAGTTGATCGGGATGAACACCAGCTGTATCAGCGGGTTCTTGTGACTGAACGGGTGGAGCGTCAGCTCGCCGACGTAACCCCCCAGCCCCTTCTGGCGCACACTGTAGAAAAGCATCAACAGGAACACGAAGAACGCCATGCCCATGTCGATATTGGGGTCGGCGGAAGGCACGATCTTCATGTACACGTGATGCGGATCCATGCCCAGCACGTATTCACCGAACAACTGCGCGAACCAGGGGAACAGATCGATGGCGATCAGGTCCATGAAGTTCATCAGGAACACCCAGATCAGAATCGTCAGCGCCATGGGCGCGACCATCCTGTTCTGATAGGGGAACATGGTCTTGGTATAGCTCTGCACGAACTCGACCATGATTTCGATGAAGTTCTGATACCCGGACGGAGTATCCGTGGTCGGCTTGCGCGCCACGATGCGGAACATGATGAAGAAGATGGCCCCCAGCACCAGGGACCAGCCCATGGTATCCACGTTGATGGCCCAGAAGCCCATGGCGGCGGATTCGTGGGCGGAATGCGCCATCGTCCACACCGGGTGCTGCAACACAGTGCCGTTGTCACGAACGAAACCGGCGGGCAATTGCCCCCAGGTGAGGTGGGTCAGGTGGTGATGAATATACGCAGCTTGTGTCAACCCGCCTTCTGAAGCCATGCTCTCGCCCTGTCAGACCTGATCCGTTACATACGCAAGCCGGGCCGCATTCGCCCAGCTCAGCACCATCATTGCCAGAAACGCCAGAAAAAACCCGGCGTCATTCAGGGGTCGCACGGTAACGAATGCCAGCGCGCACGATAGAGCGACCAACCCGATCTTGTTCATTTCACCGCGTCGAAAGCGGGTGTAAACATGCTGGGGAGACGCCTTTTCCCCCAGCGAGCCCAGCACGTACCACGTATACCAGCAGTGCGGCAGGACAAATGCCAATGCGCCGGCCAGCACGGAAACCGCCAGTACCGGATCCACGCTGTGGCATACCGCGGCGGCGATCAGCAACAGGCCCCAGTGTCTGGGTGGAAACGCCCACGCCAGGGTTTTGCCGATGCGGCCGTCGATGCCTTTTCCACTGGCCATCGCGTCCACCTTGCCCAAAGGGCCGTGATGATGGAAACCGTCGCGCGCTGAAAAGGCGCCGCGCTGGCTATGCAGGGCGACGGTCTGTAATTTCCACCACCATCAATGGGATTCACTCATATAAAAGCCGGCTGTCGCCGGCTTCGACAGGAAGCGTCCGGGTTCCGATCCCAGATGCACATCGGCCTTCATCTGCCACTATCGACGAACGATAGATGACGCACCACAGATGACGAACGACGAACCGCATCTTTCTTGCAAGCCGGGAACCTTCTCGCCCGGTAAGGCTCCAAAGGACCGAAGGTCTCCGCGGACATATCCCGTATCAAACGGCCCGAAGTATAGAGTGAAGATCACGGAGCATCAACCGCAAGTGCACAGAATTGGGTCATTAATTCAGTTATTTTATGTGCGCTAAAATGCCATCCAGTTCGTCAAGATTGTTGTAGCTTATTACCAGCTTGCCCTTGCCGCCCCCGCTTTGCTGCAGTTGAACAGGGGCGCCGAGGCGCTCGGACAGGTCGTTGAGCAAATGGCGCACATTGGGGTCCTGCTTCGGTGTCACCGGCGTGGCGGGCCTGTTTTTCTGGTACTCACGCACCAGCGCTTCGGTCTGCCGCACCGACAATCCCTTGGCCACCACGGCGCGCGCCGCCGCCGTCTGCCGCTCTCCTTCCAGCGCCAGCAGCGCCCGGGCATGGCCCATTTCCAGGTCGCCATGCTCCAGCAGCATTCTGACGTCCGCCTCCAGGCTCATCAGGCGTAGCAGATTGGTGACCATGGCGCGGGATTTGCCCACCGCGTCGGCCACTTGCTGGTGGGTCAGGCCGAATTCCTCCTTCAGGCGGGACAGCGCCAGCGCTTCCTCCATCGGATTGAGGTTCTCGCGCTGGATATTCTCGATCAGCGCCATGGCGATGGCGGCTTCGTCGGGCACGTCCCGCACCACCGCCGGGATGACGTCCAGCTCCGCCATCTGCGCCGCCCGCCAGCGACGCTCACCGGCAATGATCTCGTAGCGGTTTTCGCTCAGCGGACGCACCACGATCGGCTGCATCACCCCTTGCGCACGTATCGACTCGGCCAGTTCCTCCAGGGCGTCGGTGGACATGTCCTTGCGCGGCTGGTAACGGCCCCGTTGCAGGTACTCCACCGGCAGATGGCGCAGCTCCCCGTCCCGGGGGGAACGCTGTCCGGTGCCATCCGGCCCGGCCGTTCCGCCGTCGTGCTCCTGATAGGCCGCGCTGCTGCTCAGCAGGGCATCCAGCCCCTTGCTCAATCCACGTTTACGCTTTGCCGCCATATTCGGATCTCACTCTGCCTGGGGTTGTGGATGTCCGGAACCACCCGCCGTCTGGCCGCGCGCCGTCTGCTCTCGGCGCAGGATTTCCCCGGCCAGCGCCAGATAGCTGATGGCGCCACGGGATTTGGCATCATAGGTCAGGGCGGGAGCGCCGTGGCTGGGCGCTTCCGCCAGCCGCACATTGCGGGGAATGATGGTGCGATAAACCTTGTCGCCGAAATGGCTGATCAACTGGTTGGAAACATCGTTGGAGAGGCTGTTGCGCGGATCGTACATGGTACGCAACAACCCGCCGATCTGCAGGCCGGGGTTGAGCACCGTACGGATTTTCTCGATGGTATTGAGCAGCGAGGTAAGCCCTTCCAGGGCGTAATATTCGCACTGGATCGGCACGATCACCGCATTGGCGGCCGCCAGCCCGTTGACGGTGAGCATGTTCAGCGACGGCGGACAGTCGATGACGATGTAATCATAGCGTTCGCCGGTTTCCACCAGCGCATCGCGCAGACGGAATTCCTTCCCCGGCAGGCTCAGCAACTGGACTTCCGCGGCGGTCAGATCGCCATTGGCGGCGATCAGATCGAAACCGGAGCCTTCCGGCGTGGCGACCACCGCCGCCGTCACCTCCACCTCGCCCAGCAGAACCTCGAGAATGGTGTTCTCCGGTTCATACTTGTCGACGCCGGCCCCGCTGGTGGCGTTACCCTGGGGGTCCATATCCACCAGCAACACCTTCTTGCGCATGGCCGTCAGGGACGCCGCCAGATTGACACTGCTTGTGGTCTTTCCCACGCCGCCTTTCTGATTGGCAACGGCAAAAACGGTGGTCACGGCGATCTCCTTAGCCTGGCTCCACAGCCCCGGGCACGGCGCGGCTGACGACGACCAGCACGCGCGCCTCCCCCAACCCAGGCACCGTCAGCGGTTCCACCGAGGCCCGCCAACCCTCGGGCAAGGCCGTCAGTTCCTGCTCCGCGGTCGCCGCTTTCATGGCCAGAAGCCGCGTGCTGTCGGTGATGAGAGGCGCCATCGCCGCCAGCATGTCGGGCACGGTGGCGAAGGCACGGCTGATGATTTGCGATGGAGCATTACGGTACTGTTCCACGCGGGCATGCACAACCTCCACGTTGTCCAGCCGCAATTGCCGGCGAACATGGTTGACGAAGCGGGTCTTCTTGCCGTTGCTGTCGAGCAGCACGAAACGTTGTTTTGGCCGCGCCAGCGCCAGCGGAATACCCGGCAATCCGGCGCCGGTGCCCACATCGAGGGTATCGCCGGAGCCGAGATGGGCCAGCACCGAAAGAGAATCCAGCAGATGGCGGGTGATCATCTCGCCGGGATCGCGCACCGCGGTGAGATTGTAGGCCCGGTTCCATTTCACCAGCAGATCACGGAACGCCAGCAACGCCGCCTGCTGGCCCGGCTCCAGCGCCAGGCCCAGGTCACGCAGGCCGCGGTCCAGACGTTCGCTGTCGATCATGCCTGACGGGCAGCCCGATGGCGGTGTTTCTTGAGATAGATCAGCAGCAGCGAAATGGCCGCCGGGGTAATGCCGGGAATGCGTCCCGCCTGGCCGATGGTCGCCGGGCGTACCTCCATCAGCTTCTGTTTCACCTCGTTGGACAGCCCTTTCACCGTCTCGTAATCGAAATCGTCCGGCAGCCGCTGTTCTTCGGAAGCGCGCAGCCTGGCCACTTCGGTTTCCTGACGGTCGATGTAGCCGGCGTACTTGGCGACGATTTCCACTTGCTCGATGACCGCCGCCGGCGCCGGCGTCAAACCCGCCGCCTCGATCAGCGGCAAGTAGTCCAGTTGCGGCCGTTTGAGCAGATCCATGAGGTTGTATTCGTGGCTCAGCGGCTTGTCCAGCAACGCGCTGACCCGCTCCGCCTCGACCGTGCGCGGCTGAATCCAGGTGGCGCGCAGGCGCGCCTGCTCCTTCTCCATGCCCTCGCGTTTGGCACAGAAGGCGGCCCAGCGTTCGTCGTCCACCAGCCCCAGCTCGCGCCCTTTCTCGGTCAGCCGCAGATCGGCATTGTCCTCGCGCAGCAGCAACCGGTATTCGGCCCGGCTGGTGAACATGCGGTACGGCTCGCGGGTGCCCAGGGTGATCAGGTCATCCACCAGCACGCCGCTGTACGCCTCATCCCGGCGCGGCGTCCAGGCGTCTTTCTCCTGGCTCAGCAGCGCCGCGTTGAGACCCGCCAGCAAGCCCTGGGCACCGGCTTCTTCATAGCCGGTGGTGCCGTTGATCTGGCCGGCAAAAAACAACCCTGGCAGGTGCCGGGTTTCCAGGCTGTGCTTGAGATCCTGCGGGTTGAAATAATCGTACTCGATGGCGTAGCCAGGGCGGGTGATGTGGGCCTGCTCGAAACCACGGATGGAATGCACCGCCTCGATCTGCACATCGAACGGCAGACTGGTGGAAATGCCGTTGGGATACAGCTCGTGGGTATCAAGCCCTTCCGGTTCAACGAAAATCTGGTGGCTGTTCTTGTCCGGGTAGCGGTTGACCTTGTCCTCCACGGACGGGCAATAGCGCGGCCCGGTCCCTTCGATGACGCCGGTGAACATGGGGCTGCGGTCAAAACCGGAACGGATGATCTCGTGGGTGCGTTCATTGGTATGCGTGATGTAGCAGCAGACCTGGCGGGGGTGATCCTCGACCCGGCCCAGATAGCTCATCACCGGCAGCGGGTCATCGCCCCACTGCTGCTCCATCACCGAGAAATCCACGCTGGTGCCATCGATGCGCGGCGGCGTGCCGGTTTTCAGGCGATCGACGCGGAACGGCAACTCCCGCAAACGGCGCGCCAGCGCGTTGACGCTGACCCCGTGCTCGCGGGCTGTTCGCATA
>CAYMKZ010000136.1:0-7518 GCA_964391345.1 uncultured Alcanivorax sp. | reverse complement strand
ACATCGCCCACACCGTGCGCGCCGCCCAACAACTGGTGGACGACGGCTTCGACGTGATGGTCTACACCAACGACGACCCGATCGTCGCCAAGGAACTGGAAGACATGGGCTGCGTGGCGGTGATGCCGCTGGGCTCGCTGATCGGCTCCGGGTTGGGGCTGCTCAACCCGCACAACCTGCAATTGATCATCGAAGCAGCGCAAGTGCCGATCATCGTCGATGCCGGCGTCGGCACGCCCAGCGATGCCACCCTGGCCATGGAACTGGGCTGCGACGGCGTACTGATGAACTCTGCCATCGCCTACGCGCAAAATCCGATTCTCATGGCCAGCGCCATGAAAAAAGCCATCCAGGCCGGCCGTGAAGGGCTGCTGGCCGGGCGTATGGCGAAGCGCGCCACCGCCAAACCGTCATCGCCCAGCAAAGGCCTGGTGGCCTGATGCTCGATTTCCTGCACCGGGACAAAGACCCACAAACCGGCAAGATCATGCGCCCGGTGCGCAGTTTCGTGTTGCGCGAAGGACGGCTCACCGACGGCCAGCGCCAGGCCCTGGAGCAGCTCTGGGAGCGGTACGGGCTGGAGCGCACCGGCGGCGCGCTCGACCCGCAAGCAGTGTTCGGCCGCGATGCCCCGAGGGTGCTGGAAATCGGCTACGGCATGGGCCAGTCACTGGCGGCCATGGCGGCGGCGGCGCCGGACAAGGATTTCATCGGCATCGAAGTACACCGCCCCGGCGTCGGCGCCCTGCTGATGGCCATTCGTGACAGGCAACTGCCGAACCTGCGCAGCTACTGCGACGACGCCGTGGACATCCTCAAGCTGTGCATCCCCGACCGCAGCCTGAGCCGGGTGCAGTTGTATTTTCCCGACCCCTGGCCGAAGAAGAAGCACCACAAAAGGCGCATCGTGCAACCGGACTGGGTGAAGCTGATCCACGGCAAGCTGGCCCCCGGCGGCGTGCTGCACATGGCCACCGACTGGGAACCCTACGCCGAGCACATGATGGCGGTGATGAACGACGCCGCAGGCTTCGTCAACCAGGCCGGCCACGGACAGTTTTCCCCGCGCCCGGCCTGGCGTCCCGAGACCAAATTCGAGCGCCGGGGAGAGAAGCTTGGCCATGGTGTCTGGGATTTGCTGTTCGAAAAAGTCTGAGATCTCCATCACCCGCCCACTTGCTGACCTCGCCGCCGTTCTGGTTGTATGATCAAAACTGCTAGGCATCCCTTTCGCTCGTCGTACCCGCCATTCCTCGTCGTACCCGCGAAAGCGGGTACCCAGCGACTTTGGGTTTGAAAGACACTGGGCCCCGGATAGTGCTGCGCACTTCCGGGGTGACACTGAACAGAGAGAGGCAACACTTCCGGGGTGACACTGGGCAGAGAGAGGCAACACTTCCGGGGTGACACTGGGCAGAGAGAGGCAGCACTTCCGGGGTGACAGGGAGAGACAGTGCTTCCGGGGTGACAGGGAGAGACAGTGCTTCCGGGGTGATGGGTGCATCCCGGCGATACAGGTGCACAAAACAATAGCAGTGAACAGCAACGCGGAGATCTCATGGACAAGCAAACCACACCGACAAACCACAACCGACCCTGGATCGCCGCGTACGAAGACGGTCAACCGGCCGACATTATCCCCGAATTCGACGACGCTCTGGCGCTGTTTCGCGCCGCGGTGCAGCGTGCTCCCGAACGGCCCGCGCTGCACTATTTCGACGGCGCCATCAGCTACGCCGAGCTGGACGCGCTGAGTGACGCGCTGGCCGTCGCCCTGCTCGACGGCGGTATGCAAGCGGGCGATCGCGCCGCGCTGTTTCTACAGAACGTGCCGCAGTTCGTGATTACCCAACTGGCGATCTGGAAAGCCGGCGGTATCGCCGTGTCGATCAACCCGATGAACCGCGAGCGCGAGCTCAGTGTATTGCTGGAAGATTGCCAGCCGCGCGCCATCATTGCTCACGACTCGGACTACGCCAAAGTGGTCGGCAAAGTACTGGCCGACCATCCGGTAGCCATCCGTATCAGCACCAGCGAGCTGGATTTCCAGACCCGCAACGACCCGCGCCTGTTTGCCGACCCTCAGCGCCAGCCGCCGGCCGACACCCGCGACCTGCTGGAGCTGACCCGGCAATACGCTGGCCAAACGCCCCCCGCCGTGCACTACCAGGCCGGCGACACCGCCCTGCTGGTCTACACCTCCGGTACCACCGGCCTGCCCAAGGGCGCCATGAACACCCACGGCAACGTCACCTTCACCGCCCAGGTCTACCGCGACTGGATGGCGTTGCGCGACGGCGGCCCGGTGCTGGGCATCGCCCCGCTGTTTCACATCACCGGGCAGATCGGCCACGTGGTGCTGGCCTGGCTGCTGGCCGCGCCGCTGGTGCTGGCCTACCGCTTCGAAGCCGGCGTGATACTGGACGCCATCGCCGAACACCAGCCGGAATTCACGGTCGGCGCCATCACCGCGCTGATCGCCCTGATGAATCACCCGGCGGCCCACGCCGACAGCCTGAGCAGCTTCCGCGCCGTCTACTCCGGCGGCGCGCCCATCGCGCCGGCCGTGGTGGAACAGTTCCAGGAAAAATTCGGCATCTACATCCGCAGCGCCTATGGATTGACGGAAACCACCTCGCCGGCCACGGTCACGCCGCACTGCTCCCTCAGCCCGGTGGACCCGGAATTCGGCGCGCTTTCCATCGGCGTGCCCACCTTCAATACCGACGTGCGCATCGGCGATCCGGAAACCGGTGCGCCGCTGCCCAACGGCCAGGCCGGCGAGCTCTTCATCAAAGGCCCACAAGTGATTCCCGGCTACTGGAACAAACCGGAGGAAAGCGCCAAGGCCCTGCGCGACGGCTGGCTGGCCACCGGCGACATCGGCGCCATCAACGACGCCGGCTGGATCTTCCTCATCGACCGCAAGAAGGACATGATCAACGCCGCCGGCTACAAGGTGTGGCCACGGGAGGTGGAGGACGTGCTGTACACCCACCCGGCGGTGCGCGAAGCGGCAGTGGTCAGCGCACCCGACCCGTATCGCGGCGAGAACGTCAAGGCGGTGCTGAGCCTGAAGCCCGGCGCCGAGGCCAGCGCCGAGGATATCATCGCCTTCTGCAAGGCGCGCATGGCCGCCTACAAATACCCACGCATTGTCGAGTTTCTGCCGGAGCTGCCGAAAACCGCCACCGGCAAGATTCTGCGACGGGAGCTGCGCGGCTGATGAACGGCAATACCGAGGCAAAGGAAGCACGACTGGCCGAGCTGATCGGCGCGGCGCGCAACATGGTGGTATTCACCGGCGCCGGCATATCCACCGAATCCGGCATCCCCGACTTTCGCAGCCCCGGCGGAGTCTGGTCGCGCATCAAGCCGATCCAGTTCGAGGATTTCGTCGCCTCGCCGGACGCCCGCCGTGAATCCTGGCGGCGCGTGTTCAGCGGCGAGCGCGGCTGGACCGGCGCACAACCCAATAGCGGCCACGACGTGATCGCCAACTGGGTGACCACCGGCAAGGCCTCCGCCGTCATTACCCAGAACGTGGACAACCTGCATCAGCTTTCCGGGGTGCCGGAAGACAAGGTCATCGAACTGCACGGCAATGCCGGCTACGCGCACTGCCTCGAATGCGGGCAACGCTCGGAGCTGGCGGCGCTGGCCCCGGAATTCGAGCGCGACGGCGAGGTGGGCCCCTGCTCGCACTGTGGCGGGCTGATCAAACTGGCCACGGTATCCTTCGGCCAACCCATGCCGTGGTCGGCCATGCACCGCGCCGAGCGGGCCACGCTGCGCTGCGACCTGTTCCTGGCCATCGGTTCGTCGTTGCAGGTTTACCCGGCCGCCGGTTTTCCGGAGATGGCCAAACAGGTCGGCGCCAAACTGGTGATCCTCAACCGCGAGGAAACGCCGCTGGATGGCATGGCCGACCTGGCCATTCACGGCGAAATCGGCACGACACTGAGCGCCGCGCAGTCGGTCTGACTCTTTACAGCAATCAGGTTACAGCAATCAGGCGCTTTTGCCGGTCTCGCTGTAGTAGTCCTTCAGTTGCTTGCGCAGCACGTTCTTCTGGATCTTGCCGGTGGCGGTACGCGGAAACTCGTCCACCAGAATCACCGCCTTGGGCGCCTTGAAGCCGGCGATGCGCCCGCGCACGGCGGCCAACAGTTCCTCCGGCGTCAGGGTTTCACCCGGCTTGACGCTGACCACAGCGGTGATCGCCTCGATCCAGTGGTCATGGGGCAGCCCCACCACCGCCACCTCGGCCACCCTGGGGTCGGCGGCGTAAATGGCTTTCTCCACCTCGATGGAAGCCACGTTCTCGCCGCCGCTCTTGATGACGTCCTTGTAGCGGTCGCTGAACCAGAGCATGCCGTCCTCGGCCAGATAGCCCACGTCGCCGGAATGGAACCAGCCATAGGCGAAAGCCTCTTCGGTCGCCTCCGGGTTGCGCAGGTAGCCTTCCAGAGCGTGCGGCCCGCGATAGACCACCTCCCCTTCGCTGCCCGCCGGCAACAGCGCGCCCTTGTCGTCCATGATGGCGATCTGCACGTTGACGATCTGCGAGCCTACCGCGCCGGCGTGCGACAACTGGTGCTGCGGGCGGAACACCGTGGTGATCGGGCTCATTTCGGTTTGCCCGAACGACAGATAAAAACCGCAATTGCTGAAGCATTTCATGCACTTGTGCAGCAGATCATCCGGCATCGGCGCCATGGCGTAGGCCGCCTTGCGCAAGCTGGAGACATCGCGCCGCGCCAGCGACGGGTCCTCCACCAGCGCACGCCACATCATCGGCAACACGAAAGTACGGGTGATCTTTTCCCGCTCGATCATGTCCAGCAGGGCCGGGCCATCGAAGCCGCGCAGCAGGTACTGAGTGGCGCCAACCATCACCGCCGGCGTGGCCTGGCCATTCAATTGCGCAGTGTGGAACAGCGGCATCAGCCCGGCGACGCGCTCATCGCTTTTCATCTCGCTTTCCAGCGCCACGGTCAGCGATTCCAGATAGATGGCCAGATGACTGCCCACCACGCCCTTGGGCGCCGACGTAGTGCCGCTGGTGTAGAGGTAGCTGACCGCGTCACGATCACCAACTTCCACTTGCGGGTCTGAATCGTCCTGCGCATAAACGCTCTCGAAAGGCTGGCACCGCCGCCCGCCCACCGTCTCGGGCAGAGCGTCCGCGGTGCCCATGGCCACCACCAGATCACGGACTGTTTGCACCTGCTCCACCGCCGGCTCCACCAGCGGCGCCAGTTGCGCTTCCAGCACCAGGCCGCGCGCCCGCGAATGCTCCAGCGCGTAGGCGATTTCCGAGGGGCCCCAACCGAGATTGAGCGGTACGCAGACCACGCCGATCTTGGCACAGGCGTAATAGGTCACCAGGAATTCGATACTGTTGCCGCTGGCCAGCGCCAGCACCTCGCCACGCTGGTAGCCGCGTTCCATCAGGCCATGGGCGAAGCGGTTCACCGCCGCGTTGAGTTCGGCGTAGGTCCAGCGCCGCTCGCCCTCCACCACCGCCAGGCGATCCGGCAAGCGGTTGGCGGTGCGCGTCAATGAATCGCCCACATTGACTCGCTGAATCAGATTTTCAGCCAAGGCCTTGTCCATCGTTTTTCTCCCTGCCATCGCATCATTGTTTTTGGTATTGAGCCGAATGCGGGCGTCAAACAAACGCCCGCTCAAGCCACTGACTCCGAAACTACTTCGCACCGCCACGAGCGTCAACGCGACCTTCTTTCCGCCGGCAAGTTCACTCGCTGAGCATGGAAGCCAGGCTGCTCTCGCGGAAATGCCGCACCACCGAGCTGTCGTTTTCCAGGCTGTAGACCAGCGACAGACCGATCTCCGGCAGGCGCTCACTATCGGTGATCTCCAGAAAGCGCACCTGATGATTGGGAATGCGCCGGTGCAGCGAAGGCACCAGCGCCACGCCAAGGCCAGCCGCCACCAAGCTGATGGTGGCCTGAATCTGGGTGGTTTCATGCACCACCCGGGGAATGAAGCCGGCGGCCTGACAGGCGCTGGCCACGGCGGCGTGCAGGCCGGTGGATTCATCCCGGGAGTAGGAGATGAAGGCGTCCTCCGCCAGTTCTTCGAGCGCCACCCGCTGCCGGCCGGCCAGACGGCTACCCGCCTCCACCACTGCGATCAGCCGGTCGCGCTCCAGCGCCACCGCCTGCACCTGATAACGGCCGATGATCGGCGAACGCACCAGGCCCAGATCCAGACGTCCTTCCTCCACCTCCTCGACGATGCGGTTGGAAGGGTATTCCCTGAGCACCAGATCGATACCGGGATAGGCGCTGCGAAACGGCGGAATGATGCGCGGAATCAGCGACAACGTGGCCGAACCCACCGAGCCCACCGTCAGCGTGCCGCGCACCCCTTCCAGGGTCTGGCGGGCATGGCGCTGGGCCTGATCGAGATGAAACAGGCACTTGCGCACCTCCACCAGCGCCGCCTGGCCAGCCTCGGTAAGCCGCACCTGGCGCGTGGAACGCTCGAACAGCGCCGCGCCGAAGTGCTGCTCCAGCTTGCGGATCGCCACCGACAGCGGCGGCTGCGAGATGTGCAGAAGCTCGGCGGCGCGACGGAAATTGAGAGTTTCGGCCAGCACCACGAACTGGCGCAATTGACGGACATCCATATTGATATCTTTCATGTATCAATCAAACTGCAAACAATATTAGATTCGGAATGGCAATATTCCTAGGCTTTTCCTTTGCGCTCACCGTTATCGTTTACAAGGAGATTCACCATGTCGGATTCCGTCGTGCAGCTCGGCCAGGGCCCGCTGTGGCAAGACCTGAAAGTCGGCCAGCGTTACCGCACCCTGCGGCGCACCATTACCGAAACCGATCTGATCAACTTCATCGGCGTCACCGGGCAAACGGAAATCCTGTTCATCGACGCCACCTTCCAGGGCGCCATCAAGGGTGACGGCCGGCCGATACCTTCCGCGCTCACCTACAGCCTGATCGAAGGCATGCTGATGCAGACGCTGATCCAGAGCGCCGGACTGGCGCTGCTGGAAGTGAGCCAGCGCATCAAGGCGCCGGTGGTGGTGGGCGACAGCATTCACGGTGAAGTGGAAGTCACCGCGCTGCGGCAAACTTCCAAAGGCAACCGCGCGGTGGTGGACACCCTGGTCAAGGTGGTCAACGACAAGGGCGTGACGGTGATGGAATACGACGTCAAGCGCCTGATCGCCGGCCGCCCGGAATAACCGCCATGCTGGACTATCTGGATTTCACCCCCCTCCCCGAACGCTACCGCCCACTGCGTGACGAGGTGCGAAGCTTTCTCGCCGAAACCCTCGGTGATTACCCCGCCGACCTCGGCGCGCACAGCTGGCACGGTTTCGACGCCGATTTCAGCCGCAAGCTGGCAGCCCGTGGCTGGGTGGGGCTGACGCTGCCGAAACGCTATGGCGGCGCCGAGCTGGACGCCTTCGCCCGCTTCGTGGTCATCGAAGAGCTGCTGTGCGCCGGCGCTCCGGTGGCCGCG
>CAYMKZ010000135.1:0-7590 GCA_964391345.1 uncultured Alcanivorax sp. | reverse complement strand
CTTGCGGGTCGATGGCGAGCGCGTCGAGGTTTTCGGCGGCGAGGATTTCCGCCAGATCCCGGCAGTGTTCGCTGACGCGCTCTGCCTTGGCGGCGTAGAACGGGTCGTCGCGCAGCAGGTGGCCGTACTCCTTGATAAAACTGCCGCAGCCGCTGGCGGTGATGAGGATGGCCTCGGCACCGTCGTCGAGGGCGGCGCACCAGGCGTCGATATTGCGCCGCGCCCGTTGCAGCGCGGTGTGCTGGGCGTCGAGGTGGTAATCCACGGCGCCGCAGCAGCCTACTTCGGAGCGAGTGGTGAGGCTGATGCCGAGCCGGTCCAGTACCCGTGCGGTGGCGGCATTGGTGTTCGGCGACAGCGCCGGCTGCACACAGCCTTCCAGCATCACCATATGGCGAGCGTGCCGCGAGGTCGGACGCGGGCCGGCGGCTTCGATGCGGGCGGGAATGTTCTTGCGCAGGGCCGGCGGTGTCAGCGGTCGCAGCCAGCGGCCGAGGCGCAGCAGCACGGCGAACAGGCGCGGGCGCGGCATCAACTGGCGCAGGCCGAAGCGCAGCCATCGTTGATGCATCGCGCGCGGCACCTGTTTTTCCATTTCCGGGCGGGCGATGTCCAGCAGGGCGTGGTAGTTGACGCCGGAGGGGCAGGTGGTTTCACAGTTGCGGCAGCTCAGGCAGGCGTCCAGGTGCTGTTGCATGCCGGGGCCGGGTTCGCCGCCTTCGAGCATGTTTTTCATCAGGTAGATGCGCCCGCGCGGGCCGTCCAACTCGTTGCCGGTAAGCTGGTAGGTGGGACAGGTGGCGTTGCAGAAACCGCAGTGTACGCAGGCGCGCAGAATCGCTTCCGCTTCTTCGGCGCGGGGCAGTTGGCGGGCCTGATCACTGAGTTCGGTGTGCATCGGTGTTGCCTTTCGCAAACGTTAAAGATCGGGATAAAGCCGGCCTGGGTTGAAAATATTGTGTGGGTCGAGCTTTGCTTTCAACGCCCTATGGTAGCGGTGCAGTGGCGCCGGCAGGGGGTGAAACGGCTCGATCCCTGGATCAGGGTTGTAGCAGATAGCGCTGCCGCCGTGGTGCGTGGCGAGGGCGCGAATGTCCTCCGCGCTGGCGTCGCTTTTCAGCCAGCGCTGGGCGCCAGCCCAGTCGATCAGGGTGTCGCCGGGCAGGTCGATCGCCGGTGTATCGGTGGGCAGCGACAGCCGCCACAGCGGCCGGGTGTCGGTGAAGAAAGGCAACTGATGGTCGCGCAACTGTGCCCAGTAATGGTCGTCGAGAACCTCACCGCCGATCTGTTGCGCCGCTTGCCGCACCGAACTGTCGTTGCCTTCCAGACGCAATCGGAGCTGGCCGTCCCGGTGGCTGGCGGCGGTGAGCGGTAGTCCCGCATGACGCCAGCGAAGCAGTGTTTCCAGCGCCGTGGCTTGGTCCATCGACCGTTGCAGCGAGGCACAGCGGCGTGGGCGAGGCAGCACTTTGAACGACACTTCAGTGATCAGCCCCAGGGCGCCGAAGCTGCCGGCCATCAGCCGCGACAGGTCGTAGCCGGCGACGTTTTTCATCACTTCGCCGCCGAAACGCAGGTGCTTTCCTTCGCCGGTGATGATGCGCGTACCGAGGATGAAATCACGTACCGAGCCGACCCAGGGGCGGCGCGGGCCGGCCAGGCCGGCAGCCACCATGCCGCCGACGCTGGCGTCGCCGCCGAACAGCGGCGGCTCGAACGGCAGCATCTGATCGCGCTCGGCCAGCAGGGTGGTGAGCGCCCGCACGGAGGTGCCGGCGCGCACGGTGACCACCAGCTCGCTGTGGTCGTAGTGGACGATGCCGTGGTGGCCAGTGATGTCCAGCGGCTCGCCTGTTACCGGCCGGCCCAGCCAGGCTTTGCTGCCGGTGCCCTGGAAGTACAGAGGGCATTTGTCGGTGAGAGCCTGATGCACCCGTTCAAGCAGGGTGGCGGAAATGTCCTGGCCGGCCATCAGAAGCGCTCCAGTTCCGGAAACGGCATTTCTCCGCGATGGATGTGCATGGCGCCGAATTCCGCGCAGCGGTTGAGCGTGGGAATATTCTTGCCGGGGTTGAGCAGCCGCTGCGGGTCGAAGGCGGCTTTGACGGCGTGAAAACAGGTGATCTCGTCGCTGTTGAACTGGCTGCACATCTGATTGATCTTTTCCCGGCCGACGCCGTGCTCGCCGGTGATGCTGCCGCCCACCGCCACGCACAATTCGAGAATCTTGCCGCCGAGCATCTCGGCGCGCTCGCTTTCCCCGGCGATGCTGGCATCGTAGAGAATCAGCGGGTGCATGTTGCCGTCGCCGGCATGAAAGACGTTGGCCACGCGCAGGCCGTGTTGCTCGGCCAGGCTTTCGATGCTGGCCAGCACTCTGGGCAGCTCGCGCTTGGGAATGGTGCCGTCCATGCAGTAGTAATCCGGCGAGATGCGGCCTACCGCCGGGAACGCCGCCTTGCGGCCCAGCCAGAAACGCTGGCGCTCGGCGTCGTCGCGGGCCTGGCGGATGTCGGTGGCGCCGGCGTTTTCCATCACCGCGCGCACGCGCTGGCAGTCTTCGTCCACGTCCGCTTCCACGCCGTCCAGCTCGCACAGCAGAATGGCGGCGGCCTCGCGGGGGTAGCCGGTATGAACGAAATCCTCGGCGGCGCACAGCGCCAGGTTGTCCATCATTTCCAGGCCACCGGGAATGACGCCGGCGGCGATGATGTCCGCCACCGCCTGGCCGGCACTTTCCACGTTGTCGAAGCTGGCCATCAGCACCTTGGCGCAGGCGGGTTTGGGCAGCAGCTTGACGGTCACTTCGACGACGATGCCGAGCATGCCTTCGGAGCCGGTGAACAGCGCCATCAGGTCGAAGCCCGGCGCGTCCAGCGCCTCGCTGCCCAGCGTCAGGCGTTCGCCCTCCACGGTGACGATCTCCAGGCGCAGCAGATTGTGTACCGTGAGGCCGTATTTCAGGCAGTGCAGGCCGCCGGCGTTTTCCGCCACGTTGCCGCCGATGGAACAGGCGATCTGCGACGACGGGTCCGGCGCGTAATACAGGCCGTAGGGGGCGGCGGCCTCGGAAATCGCCAGATTGCGCACGCCGGGTTGCACGCGGGCGGTGCCGGCGTCGGAATTGATGTCGAGGATGCGGTTGAAGCGCGCCATCACCAGCAGAATGCCGCTTTCCAGCGGCAGCGCACCGCCGGACAGGCCGGTGCCGGCGCCGCGTGCCACCACCGGCACGTTTTCTTCGCTGGCCAGCTTCATCAGCCTCTGGACCTGCTCGACGGTATCCGGCAGCGCCACCAGCATGGGCAGGGTGCGGTAGGCGGCGAGGCCGTCGCACTCATAGGGTCTCAGGTCTTCCTGGCGGTGCAGTATTTGCAGATCGGGCAGGTCGCGGTGGAGCCGGGCCAGCAGAGCTTGCTTGTCCACTGCCGGCAGCGGGTCATCCAGGCGGTCGTCGTAACGCATTCAGGGAATTCTCGAACACCAAACGGAAAGGATCAGTTTGACGGCTGGCGTGGCGGAGGGCAAGGCGCCCGGCCCCGGCTCTTTGACGCGAGGGCGCGAGCGCGGAGCGGCCCCGGAGCAGGCCGGATGTTCCGCGGCCTGCTCTGTCGGCAAGAGGGTGCCGGTTACTTGGGTGCGGTGAGGGAATTGACTCTTTTCACATCCACCAGCACGCGGCCGTCGTCGTGGTCGATTTCACCGGAGATATCCACCTGAGTGCCGTTTTGCAGCCTCTGGCGGTGGGTCAGGTCGTCATCGATTTCCACTTCGATGGTGCCTGCGCTGTCACGCAGCAGGTAATGGTCGCCATGAAGGTGCTTGGCGATTTCCCCTTTGAGCCGCACCTTGGTGTCTTCCGCCATGCCTTTGTTGATGGCGGCGCTGTTGGTTTCCAGCCCCGGCTGGAGCGGAGCCTCGCCGTTGATGGTGTTGACCCGGGTGGCCTCGACCAGCACCTGGCCGTCGTCGTGGTCCACTTCGCCGGTGATATCCACCTGGGTGCCGTTTTGCAGCTTGCGGTGATGAGTCAGGTCGTCGTCGATCTCGACTTCGATGGTGCCGGCGTTGTCACGCAACAGGTAGTGATCGCCATGGAGATGCTGGGTGATTTCGCCGCTGAGTTGCACGGCGGTATCGTCCGCCAGATTCTTGGCGGTGGCGCTGTCGGCCTTGGTGGCCGTGGCGGCGTGGGCCAGGGTGACGGTGGCGCCTGCGATCAGCGCGGCAAGCATCAACTTTTCCATGGTCGTACTCCTTGTTGGAAGCCGGGAAACGGCCTTGGAATTATGGCAATTTCCGGGCTCGTTGGGTCCTTTGCGTTTGTAAAACCGTGACAAAGCCGGCCTTGTGGAGGGCCGGCCGGGTGCGACAGCTCTCAATCGAGACCGAGATCCTTCCACAGGGCATCGACCCGTTTCTTCACGGCGTCGTCCATGACAATGGGGCGGCCCCATTCGCGGGTGGTTTCGCCGGGCCATTTGCTGGTGGCGTCCAGGCCCATTTTCGAGCCCAGCCCGGCCACCGGAGAGGCGAAATCCAGGTAGTCGATGGGGGTGTTTTCCACCATCACCGTGTCGCGTACCGGGTCCATGCGGGTGGTGATCGCCCAGATCACGTCTTTCCAGTCGCGGGCGTTGACGTCATCGTCGCAGACGATGACGAACTTGGTGTACATGAACTGGCGCAGGTAGGACCAGACGCCGAACATGACGCGCTTGGCGTGGCCGGCGTACTGTTTCTTCATGGTGACCACCGCCATGCGATAGGAGCAGCCTTCCGGGGGCAGATAGAAATCGACGATTTCCGGAAACTGCTTCTTGAGGATCGGCACCAGGATTTCATTCATCGCCAGGCCGAGCGTGGCCGGCTCGTCCGGCGGCCGGCCGGTGTAGGTGCTGTGGTAGATCGGCTCGTGGCGATGGGTGATGCGTTCCACGGTGAATACCGGGAAGCGTTCCACTTCGTTGTAGTAGCCGGTGTGGTCGCCGAACGGGCCTTCATCGGCATCGTCGTCCGGATACAGGTGGCCTTCGAGAATGAACTCGGCGGTGGCCGGTACCTGCAAATCCGAGCCGATGCATTTCACCAGCTCGGTGCGCGAGCCGCGCAGCAGGCCGGCGAAGGCGTATTCGCTGAGGGTGTCCGGTATCGGCGTCACGGCGCCGAGGATGGTGGCTGGATCGGCGCCCAGCGCCACCGCCACGGGGAAGGGTTCGCCGGGATGGTTTTTTTGCCAGTCCTGAAAATCCAGCGCGCCGCCGCGATGGCTGAGCCAGCGCATGATCAGCCGGTTGCGGCCGATCAGTTGCTGGCGGTAGATGCCCAGATTCTGGCGTTCCTTGTGGGGGCCGCGGGTGACCACCAGCGGCCAGGTCACCAGCGGGCCGACGTCGCCCGGCCAGCAGGTCTGGATCGGCAGTTGCGTGAGGTCCACGTTGTCGCCTTCGACGATGCGCTCCTGGCAGGGAGCGGTGCCGACCACCTTGGGGTTCATGCTCAGCACTTTGCGAAAGAGAGGCAGCTTTTGCCAGGCGTCACGCAGGCCGCTGGGCGGTTCCGGCTCCTTGAGAAAGGCGAGAATTTCGCCCAGTTCGCGCAATTCCTCGATGGAATCACGGCCCATGCCCAGGGCCACGCGGCGTTCCGTGCCGAAAAGATTGCCGACCACCGGGGTGGAGAAACCTTTCGGGTTTTCGAATAAAATGGCGGGGCCGCCGGCTTTCAGAACACGATCGCAGATCTCCGTCATTTCCAGGCATGGGTCTACCGGTGCCGACACCCTCTTCAGCTCGCCCAGTGTTTCCAACTGTCGCAGAAAGTCGCGTAGATCCCGGTATTGCATAGCGCAGTAGCCCGTCCGGTTTGATAGAGTCGGCGCAGTATAGCAGCCTGTCCCGGTCTCTGGATAAGACGGGGGCAGGGGGCATCGAAGGGATGGAAGTTGGTCATGGTAAAAGGTAAAATTACATGACCTATTTATGCTCTGTCAGGAGTGACGCAATGGAAGTGCTTTGGTCTGGGAAGATGCTGATCCTGTACCTGTTCATCGCCTGTGGATTGTATGTGCATTTTCGTGGCCGGGTACGGCACAAGTTCAGCCGTCAGTTGCTTGATCATTCGACCATCATGGGGCCGTACAACTGTTTCGTGTACGCCACTTCGGATGTCGAAAATATTCCTTTCCCGCCTCTGGAAAGCTTCCCCGAACTGAAAGTGTTGCAGGACAACTGGGAAGTGTTCCGCGACGAGGCGTTGAACCTGTTCGACGAAGGCTACATTCGTCAGGCCGCCAGCGATAACGATCTGGCGTTCCACTCTTTCTTCCGCACTGGCTGGAAGCGTTTCTACCTGAAGTGGTACGACGAGCCCCAGGCATCGGCCAAGGCGCTCTGTCCACGCTCGGTGGAACTGGTCAACCGGGTGCCCGGCGTCAACGCCGCCATGTTCGCCATGCTGCCGGCCGGCGCGCGGCTGGGCAAACACCGGGACCCGTTCGCCGGCTCCCTGCGTTACCACCTCGGGCTGGTGACGCCGAACAGCGACGACTGCGCGATTTTCGTCGATGGCGAGAAGTATTCCTGGCGTGATGGTGAGGGCGTAATGTTCGACGAAACCTTCATTCACTGGGCGCAGAACAACACGGATCAGGATCGCATGATTCTGTTCTGCGATATCGAGCGGCCGCTGCGCTATCGCTTCGCCGCGGCGATCAATCGCGTTTTCAAGAAGGTGGTGGTGCGCGCCACCAGTACCGAGAACGTGGCCGGTGACAAAGTTGGTCTGCTGAACCGCGTGTTCGATGTGATCTACAAGGCGAGGGCCCTGGCCAAGGATCTGAAAAAGCACAACCGCACGGCCTACTACACCTTGAAGTGGTTGCTCATCGCCGTGCTGTTTTACGTGATTTTCCTGTAGCAGCAGTCCGCCATTGCGCGCGCAACCCCGCGTCATACTGCGCGCAACCCCCGCGTCATACTGCGTGCAACCTCCGCGTCATACTGCGTGCAACCTCCGCGTCATTCCGCGCGCAGTCGCGGAATCTGGCACTTGCAGCTTGGATCCTGCGATTCCGCTACGCTCCACGCAGGATGACGTATCGCTACGCTCCACGCAGGATGACGCTCGCCTCGTCATTCCGCGCGCAGTCGCGGAATCTGGCACTTGCAGCTTGGATCCTGCGATTCCGCTACGCTCCACGCAGGATGACGTACCGCTACGCTCCACGCAGGATGACGTACCGCTACGCTTCGCGCGGGGTGACGTATGCTCCGTGCGGTTATTTCCGCTTCATGGAGTCGAAGAATTCCGCGTTGGTCTTGACCTGCTTCATGCGGTCGATGAGGAATTCCATGGCGGCGATTTCGTCCATGGGGTGCAGCACTTTGCGCAGAATCCACATCTTTTGCAGTTCGTCTTCGGAGACCAGCCGTTCTTCGCGGCGGGTGCCGGAGCGGCGGATGTTCATGGCCGGGAACACGCGCTTTTCCGCCACTTTGCGGTCCAGGTGCAGTTCCATGTTACCGGTGCCTTTGAATTCCTCGTAGATCACTTCGTCCATTTTCGAGCCGGTTTCCACCAGCGCGG
>CAYMKZ010000134.1:5290-7681 GCA_964391345.1 uncultured Alcanivorax sp. | reverse complement strand
GACGGGGGGCGTGATCCGTGCCTCCGCCGGCAATCACGCCCTTGCGAGTGCGCGCAGGGCGGGCACGGCAGGCTCGGCTTCTTGCAATAAGGTGGGCCGGCCGATAAGCCGGGTTCTGTCGTGGACAGTCATTCATCTGGGACCCGCGTCGCCGCGAGCCTCTAGCGACCTACCCGAATCCAGCGCGGGCCACGCCATTGGATTCCTATTTGGTCTTGCTCCGAGTGGGGTTTACCCTGCCACCGCTGTTGCCAGCGGCGCGGTGCGCTCTTACCGCACCTTTTCACCCTTACCGGCTTCCGAAAGAAGCTGGCGGTCTGTTTTCTGCGGCACTTGCCGTGACCACGCCGTCACCCGCGTGGCCCCCAGGCGTTACCTGGCACCCTGCCCTGTGG
The DNA here is from genome assembly GCA_964391345.1 of uncultured Alcanivorax sp. GTDB lineage: Bacteria > Pseudomonadota > Gammaproteobacteria > Pseudomonadales > Alcanivoracaceae > Alloalcanivorax. The sequence goes on along the minus strand of CAYMKZ010000134.1, from coordinate 7,286 downwards.
AGCCCGGACTTTCCTCCAGTGGCCTACGCCACCAGCGACTGTCTGGCCGGCCCGGCGCGCAGTGTATAGCAAGGGCGGACCGCAAGCCACCGGCTTGCGGCTATGGCTGCAAGGTTTCCAGGTAGGCGTAGAGCTGCTGGCGCTTGAGCCCAGTGTGGGCGGCAAGGATGCGCGCGGCACGGGACAGCGGCAGCTCTTCGAGTAGCGCCTGGGCGAGCGCGCGATCACGCTCGCCGAGCTGCTGACTCTCGGCGGCGGGCGCCAGCACCAGCACCAGTTCGCCGCGCTGCTGGTCACTGTCGTTGCGCACCCAGTCAAGGATCTCCGCCACCGGCGCCCGGCGTACGGTTTCGAAGCGTTTGGTGAGTTCGCGGCACAGGGTCAGTTGCCGTTCCGGCGACACCTTGGGCGCCAGCGCCTCCAATAGCGCCAGTACCCGGTGCGGGGCCTCATAAATGATGGTGGTGAGCTGAGCGGCGGCAAGCCGTTGCAGGGCCTGCTCGCGGGCGGCGCCCTTGGCGGGCAGAAAACCCTCGAACAGGAAACGGTCGCTGGGCTGGCCGGCCACCGCCAGCGCCGCCAGCAGCGCCGAGGCGCCGGGCACCGGAACCACCCTCACGCCCGCATCCTGGCAGGCACGCACCAGCCGGAATCCCGGATCACTGACCAGCGGAGTGCCGGCATCGCTGATCAGCGCCCCGCTTTCCCCTCCCCGCAGCCGCGCCACCAGTTCCGGCGCCCGCTGCGCTTCGTTGTGATCGTGGCAACTGATCAGGCGCGTATCGATACCCAGTTGCCGGACCAGCGGCCCGCTGTGCCGGGTGTCCTCGGCGGCGATCCAGTCGACATCGGCCAATATGCTGCGGGCCCGCTCGGTGATGTCCCGCAGGTTGCCGATGGGGGTACTGACCACGTAAAGAACGCCACTCATTTCCTTTCAGGCCTCGCTGATTTGACGATGACACCGGCCGGCGCGGCGACGGTGGGGGTGATTCAGGGGTTCCAAACCGCCTACAATAGCGGCTTCATTCGCCGAGTAGCAAAAGGGTTTCCCCAACGCCATGGATTTCCGACAGGCTCGTCTGGCCCTCGTGGCCCTCGTTCTCGCCGTCGCTGGCTGTGCTCAAATGCCCGGATTGCCGGGCTTGCCTTCGTCCACGGAAGCGACCATTCAACCCGCCCCGGCCCAGCTTCACGCCGCCCAGCAGCAGCTTGCCGCGCTGGCCGAGCCGGTACGCACCGACACCGCCCTGGCCTGGGCCAAGGATTACCTGAGCCGCCAGCAGCCCCGGAACGCGGCCACCCTGCTCGACCAGATCGGCAGCGGCGCGCGCAGCCAGGATCAGCGTTATCGCTGGTTGCAACTGCGTACGCAAACCTGGATGGCCGAACAGCAGCCGAAGCAGGCGCTGGCGCTGCTCAGCGCCCATCAACGCGATATTGACGGCCTGGACCCGCAGCGGCGCGCCGGCATCGATCTGCTGCACGCCGCCGCGCTGGCCCGTGACGGCCAGTTGATGGACAGCGTGCGCCTGAGGGTACAGGCGGACCCCATGCTCAATCCGGATGACCAGCAAAGCAACCGCGATCTCACCTGGCAGACTCTGATGGATCTGCCGCTGGAAACGCTGGAGGCCCACGCCAGGAATACCCGCGGCGATCTGCAGGGCTGGATTCAACTGGCATTGCTGTACCGCGATCCGCAGGCCAACATCGAATCCCAGGTTCAGCGCCTGCAACAATGGCGTCAGCAGTGGCCCGATCACCCGGCGGCGCAGCGTCTGCCGAAGATGGTTCAGGCATTGCAGGAAGCGGCCCGCCAGCGGCCCCAGCACATTGCCGTGCTGCTGCCGGAAAACGGCCCGCTGAAAGCCGCGGGCGACGCCATCCGGGAAGGCATGATGACCGCCTACTACAGCGCTCGCCAGGCCGGTAATCAGACCCCGGAACTGCGCTTTTACGACGCCAGCCAGGGCAATGTGCAGGCTCTGTACCA
>CAYMKZ010000134.1:0-5190 GCA_964391345.1 uncultured Alcanivorax sp. | reverse complement strand
TTCATCAGCGCCTTCCAGCAGGGCGGCGGACAGATTACCGCCCAGCGTGCCTACCAGGACGACACCATCGGCCCAACGGTGCAGGACTTGATGGAAACCGCACGCAGCGCGCAGGCCCAGGCCGGCTTCCCCAGCGCGCCGAAAACCGAGTACCAGCCGCACCCCGGCCAGGACATGAGCTTTGTTTTCCTGGTGGCCAATCCCGACCAGGGCCGCCAGATCAAGCCGGCGTTCAATTTCCACTACGCCCGCTATCTGCCCATTTACAGCACGTCGTATATTTATGACGGCACGCCATCGCCGCGCCGGGACCGCGATCTTGACGGCATCCACTACCTGGACATGCCCTGGGTGCTGTACGGCGACAGCAAACTGCACCGGATGGCGGCGCAAACCTGGCCGGACGGCCATGGCCGCTATGCCCGGCTGTTCGCCATGGGCATCGATGCCTACCGGTTGCAGGCGCGCCTGTATCTGCTGCGCAACTTGCCGGGCAGTGATCTGCCTGGCGTCACCGGCAGGCTGCATCTGGATGGCTCCCGCCTGGTGCGTGAATCGGACTGGGCCGCGTTCGATGACGGCAAGGCGACGCCACTGCCCCAGACCTCCGAGCCGACCGCCCATGCCCTTTACTAAAAAGGATCTGGGCGACCGGGCCGAGCAGCACGCCCAGGCCTGGCTGAAAAAACAGGGGCTGAAGACGCTGGCCAGCAATTACCGTTGCCGGCTCGGCGAGGTGGACCTGGTGATGCAGGACGGCGCCACCCTGGTGTTCGTGGAGGTGCGCTGGCGCCGCCACCAGCAGTACGGTGGGCCGCTGGCCTCGGTGGATACGCGCAAGCAACGGCGTCTGACACAGGCGGCGCGGCATTTTCTCGGGCGCCATCCGCAACAGGCCCAGCGCCCCTGCCGATTCGATGTGCTGGGCCTGAGGCCCGGCGCCGACGAGGCAATCCATTATGAATGGATTCAGAACGCCTTCTACGCCAGCTATGGCTGAAACGCTTTGAACGGAGACAAGCAATGAGTGTGGATCGCATCCGGCAACTGTTCGCCGAGAGCCTGGAAGTCAAGGCCAAGGCAGGCGAGGTGCTACCCGAAGTGATCGCCGCGGCAGGCCAGACCATGGTGGAAAGCCTGCTCAACGGCGGCAAGATTCTCAGCTGCGGCAACGGCGGTTCCGCCGGCGATGCCCAGCACTTTTCCTCGGAGCTGCTCAACCGCTTCGAGATGGAGCGCCCCGCCCTGCCGGCGATCGCGCTGACCACCGATTCCTCCACGTTGACCTCGATCGCCAACGACTACAGCTACAACGAAATCTTCTCCAAGCAGATCCGTGCGCTGGGCAACGCCGGCGACGTGCTGCTGGCGATTTCCACCAGCGGCAATTCCGCCAACGTGATTCAGGCCATCCAGGCCGCTCACGACCGGGAAATGAAAGTGGTGGCACTGACCGGCAAGGAAGGCGGCGAGATGGTGAACCTTTACGGGCCCAGCGACATCGAAGTACGAGTGCCGGCCCGGTCCACCGCGCGCATTCAGGAGGTGCACCTGCTGGTGATTCACGCCCTGTGCGATTTCATAGACCAACAGCTTTTCGGAGGGGTCTGATTCATGCGTCATTCCTGGCTAATGGTACTGCTCGGCGGCATTCTGCTGACCTCGCTGCCCGGTTGCGCGTCGATTGCCGCCAGCACATCCGACAACACGGCGGTCCAGGAACACGGCTCGCGGACCATGGGCTCGTTCATCGAGGACGCCAACATCGAACGCAAGGCCAGCAACAAACTGGCCACCACCAGCGATGCCCTGGCGGCATCCCATCTGGTGGTGGTGTCCTTCAACGGCAATGTGTTGCTGGCCGGACAGGTCTCCAATCAGTCCCTGCGCACGCAGGCGGAAAACATCGTCCGTTCCGTGGAGCATGTGCGGCACGTCTACAACGCCCTGGAAATCTCCGGCAACAGCTCGGCGCTGGCGCGCGCCAATGACGCCTGGCTGACCGCCAAGGTGAAAAGCCGCCTGCTGGTGGACGGCAACGCGCCGGCCTCCCGCACCAAGGTGGTCACCGAGGACGGCGTGGTCTATCTGATGGGATTGCTGACCCACAAGGAAGCCAGCGAAGTGGTCGCTCAGGTGCAGAAAGTGGGTGGCGTGCAGAAGATCGTCAAGGTCATTCAGTACATCGACTGACTGGCAATCCGGTGGATGCACTGCGCTTATCCACCCTACGGCCTACCTGCCTTGTCATCCCGACCGGAGCGCGCAGCGCATCCACCACACTAAAGTCTGCCGCCTACTTCACCACCTTCAAATGACCGCCACGGGCCGGGCCCGGATCGTCGGCGCCGGGCGGCGCCGGGTCCGGTGACGGTTCCACCGGATCGAAGGCCATGCCCTGGCCGTTTTCCTTGGCGAATACCGCCATGACGGCATTCACCGGCAAACGAATATGCCGGGGTATGCCGCCAAAGCGGGCGGAAAACACGATCTCGTCGTTGTCGGCGCTGAAACCGGTCACCGCCCGCGGGGCGATGTTCAGCACGATCTGCCCATCCCGGACGAATTCCTGAGGCACTTCCGCGCCTGGGTAGCCGGCATCCACCACCAGATGGGTGGTCAGGCCGTTATCGCAAATCCACTGGTGAATCGCCCGGATCAGATAGGGGCGATTGGACGTCATGCTGTTGCTCATGGCTTACAGCGGGTTGCGCATTTCGCGCTCGGCTTCGGACAGGCTGGCCTGGAAGGCATCGCGGTCAAACAGCCGCTCGGCGTAGTCGAGCAGCGGTTTGGCCTGCTTGGCGGGCAATTCCACGCCCAGTGCCGGCAGCCGCCACAGAATCGGCGCCACCACACAGTCCACCAGCGTGAATTCCTCGCTCATGAAGAACGGCAGCTCGCTGAATACCGGCGCCGTGGTGATCAGACCATCACGCAGTTCCTTGCGGTGCTTGTTGAGGTTGGCCTCTTTCTCACGGCCAGCCACCAGCGCATCCACGTGGCCGCACCAGTCCCGCTGCACGCGATGGATCAGCAGACGGCTCTGCGCCCGCGCCACCGGATACACCGGCAACAGCGGCGGATGCGGGAAACGCTCGTCGAGATATTCCATGATCACCGTGGACTGGTACAGCGTCAGCTCCCGGTCCACCAGGGTGGGCACTTCGTTGTAAGGGTTCAGCGACGCCAGATCCTCCGGCTTGTCGGAGCCGTCCACGTCAACGATGTCGACGGTCACCCCTTTTTCGGCCAGCACGATCCGTACCCGGTGACAGTAATGGTCCTCCGGGGCGGAAAAGAAAGTCATCGAGGAACGTTTGGTCACCACACCCATGATCGAGTTGTCTCCAGCATCAGCATCTGTCTATAACACAAACAGGGTAGCCGCTCGCGCGATTACCCTGTCGTACTCATCGGAAAGGGCGCCCGGGGCGGGCTACCCCTCAGTGAACGTCTTTCCAGTATTCCTTCTTCAGCAGGTACAGCGGGATAAACAGAATCACCAGGAACACCAGCACATAAACACCGATGTGCTGACGGGTCCTGGCGATCGGTTCCGCCGCGTAGGTGAGGAAATTGGTCAGGTCGCCAACCGCCTGCTTGAATTTCTTGTCACCCATCTGCTGTTTCATCGGCGCCAACACATCAGGCATGCCCACTTTGGGAAAGACCTTGTTGTTGTACCCGTACGGCCGGCTCTCGTCCTTGTAGAAACCCAGCAGGTAGGAGTATACCCAATCCGGGGAACGAGCTCGCGTCTCCAGGGACAAATCCGGCGGCGCGGCGCCAAACCAGGCCTTGCCATCCGCTTCGCTCATGCCGTTGACCATGCGGTCACCGATCTTGCCGCCGGAGAAGTACAGGTACTTCAGCACCAGATCCTCGGGGATCTTCAAATCCTCGCCCAAGCGCTCGTATCGCATGTATTTGAGGCTGTGACAGCCCATGCAATAGTTGACGAACAGCTTGGCGCCCCGTTGCAGGCTTGCCGTATCCTGCAGATTCACCGGGGCTTTCATCAATCCGCCATCGCTTCCTTCCGCCGCCGACGCCATCAGCGGCAGACAGCAAGCCAGCACCACAACTGCAATGAATCTGTTCATCAGTGGCCCCCCGTAACACGTTCCGGAACGGGTTTGGCCTTCTCGAACCGGTAGCCGAAGGGCATCAGGATCAGGAAAAAGGCCAGATAGTAAACCGTACCGATCTGGGCCAATGTCTTGTACAGATCCGTCGCCGGCTCGGTTCCCAGGAAGCCGAGCATCAGAAAGTCCGCGGCAAACAGCATCAGCGAGAGCTTGCTGACCCAGCCCTTGTAGCGGATCGACTTCACCGGATTACGGTCCAGCCAGGGCACCAGGAACAGAATCAGAATGGCCGAGGCCATTATAATCAGGCCCCACGACTTGGCCGTCAGCCCCAGCCAGGTGATGGTGGTAGCGCGCAACATGGCGTAATACGGGCCATAGTACCACACTGGGTGGATGTGCTCCGGGGTTTTCAGGCCGTTGGCGGGTAAAAAGTTGTCGTGTTCGATGAAGAAGCCGCCGCCGGTGGGGAAATAGAAGATGATCACCGCGAACAGGATCAGGAACACGATCACGCCCGGCAGGTCCTTGACCGTGTAGTAGGGGTGGAACGGAATGCCATCGCGGGGAATGCCGTTCTCGTCCTTGTTTTTCTTGATTTCCACGCCGTCCGGGTTGTTGGACCCGACCTCATGCAGCGCCAGCAGGTGCAGGAACACCAGCGCCACCAGCACCAGCGGGATCGCCACCACGTGCAGCGCGAAGAACTTGTTGACCGTGGCCGCAGAGAGGGTGAAATCGCTGCGCACCCAGGTGGTCAGGGCATTGCCGATGTCCGATGCGGTACCCGAATCGACGAAGGGAATGATATTGAAGGGAATCGCCCCGGCCAGCGAGATGATCACCTGCGCGCCCCAGTAGGACATGTTCCCCCAGGGCAGCACATAGCCGAGGAAGCCTTCTGCCATCAGCGCCACGTAGATGAGCATGCCGAAGATCCACACCAGCTCCCGGGGTGGCTTGTAGGAGCCGTACAGCAGGCCGCGGAACATGTGAATGTAGACCACCGCGAAGAAGGCCGAGGCGCCCACCGCGTGCATGTAACGGATCAGCCAGCCCCACTCCACGTCGCGCATGATGTATTGCACCGAGGCAAAAC
>CAYMKZ010000133.1:4021-7723 GCA_964391345.1 uncultured Alcanivorax sp. | reverse complement strand
CTGATCGTCGCGGACGGCGCCCACAGCCCGTTGCGGCGGCTGTTGCAGGGCCGGAGCGAGGTGCTTGGCGCCATGGCGCTGGAGGCCCATGTGCCCCGCGAGCAGATTGCTCATTACCCGCCGATGACGCTGGACTTTCAGGAACTGCCTGGCGGCTATGGCTGGCTGTTTCCCAAGGGAGATCACGTCAACCTGGGGCTCTACGTGTGGCGCCGGGACCAGGCGCGCCCGGCGATTGCCGCCCTGGAGCGTTACGCGGAACGCGCGCTCGGTTGCCGTCAACTGTCCGATGTGGCCGGCTATCCGCTCGGCACCTGGCTCAATCAACGGCCGGTGTACAGCGGCCGGGTACTGTTCGTCGGCGATGCCGCCGGCACCACCGAGCCGTTGCTGGGGGAGGGTATCTATGGCGCGCTGCTCAGCGGCCAACTGGCCGCCAGCGCCCTGCTGGCCGGCCGGCCCGCGGACTATCCAGCGTTATTGGCCAACTGGAGCCGTGAACTGCGCCAGGTGACCTACCTGGCACAGGGTTTTTACGCACTGCTGCCGGTTTCCTATCCGCTGCTCAGCCGCTGGCTGACGCCAACCCTGCTGGCCGGCTATGCGCGCGGTCTTACCCTGAAGGAGACCGCACGCCAGTGGCGGGCGCTCAGGCCTGCTGTTCGCGGGCCAGCTTGTTGACTTTGCGGCTGATCCGGTCAAGCTTCTTGTTCAGGCTGTCGATGTCCTTGCGGGTGGGCAGCCCCAGCGTGCTGGCCAGCCAGGCTTGCCAGTCGAAACTGCCGGCATGGGCGGTTTTACTGGTGGTGCTGGTGCGCACGGCCTGGCCGGTGCTGACCAGCTCCTGGAAAAACGCATTGCCGTTGTGGCCGGCCTGAAGCAGCGCGCCGCGCGCGGCCTTGGCGATCTGGCCGGCGTTTTCGCGGACATTGCAGGCCAGCCCGGCGAAGGCGCTGTTGCTGCTGGTATCGGTGTCGGTGTTGATAGTGGAATCAGATACGGCTTGGTTCATGGGGAATCTCTCCTTTTCGAAGCAGGGTCGTCAGGAGACCGCCTGACGGAATCCGCCCATGGTAGCCAGAGCCCATTTCGGGACGGCTATTGCTGTCCTACAATCAGACAATGCAGATAAGCGAATAGTCGGCGACAAGCCCTTCAGGAGTGCAAGCATGGCGAACACGGAAAGCAGTGTAGTGATTCCACAAGGACGGTATCAGGGGCTGGACGGAGCGTCCGTGGTGGAGTTTCGTGGCGTGCCTTACGCGCGGCCGCCGCTGGGGCCGTTGCGTTTCAAGGCTCCGCAGGCGCTGCCAGACGGCGGCGGCGACCACAAGGCGGATCGCTACCCGCTTCCTTCGCTGCAAATGAACAACCCGATCACCGGCATCGAGCAATCGGGGGAGGATTGCCTGTACCTGAACATCTGGGCGCCGAAAGGCGAGGGGCCGTTTCCGGTAATGCTGTGGTACCACGGTGGCGGCTATACCGCCGGCTCCATTTCCCAGCCGCTCTACAACGGCGCCGCGCTGGCTTCCAGCCAGCAGGTGGTGGTGGTGCATGCCGCCTATCGCCTGGGGGCCCATGGCTTCGCCGACTTTTCCGCCCTGGCGCCGGAGCTGGAAGCAGACAGCAATCTGGGCCTGCGTGACCAGGTGGCGGCGCTGGAATGGGTGCATGCCCATATCGCTGCTTTTGGCGGCCGCAATGATCAGGTGACCCTCTTCGGTGAATCCGCCGGTGGTTTCAGTGTCGCGGCGTTGTTGGCGACGCCGCGCGCCAGGCCACTGTTCCAGCGCGCCATCATTCAGTCGGGCGGGGCGGATTTCGTGCTCTCCAGGGACGAAGTGCGGCGCGTTACCGAGGCCTTCGTGGCGGCGCTGCCCGGTGAGGGTAGCGCCGTCAGCCGTATCCGGGGAGCGGACGATGCGGCCTGGATCAAGGCGCAGAATCAGGCGTTGCGCACCCTCGCCGCGCGCGGCCTGCGCGATAGCACGCCGCAGTTCGGCATGAATTTCCTGCCGATGGTGGACGGTGAGCTGCTGCCGGAACTGCCGGTGCAGGCGCTGGCGAACGGCGCCGCCAGGGACATCGAGCTGCTGGCCGGGGTGTGCCGCGATGAGTGGCATTTCTTCCAGTACGCCGGGCCCATGGCCGGCTACCCGACCATCGAACAGATGCGCGGCTGGAGCGACGACGACATTCTGCACCGCTTCGAGCGCGCCTTGCCGGGCAACGGCGAGCGCGTCATGGCGCACTACCGGGAACGGGTCGTGCCGCACCCTGATCGCTGCAACATGGACTGGTTTTCGGCCATGGAAACCGACCGCATGTTCCGGGTGCCGACCCTGCGGCTGCTGGATGCGCAAGCGGCCTACCGCCCGGTCTGGGGCTACCAGTTCACCTACGAAAGCATCCGTTTCGGTGTGCCCATGGGTGCCTGTCACGTCATCGACGTGCCTTTTGTTTTCGGCGTGACGGATACGCCGATCGGCGTGTTCTTCACCGGCGGCACCAGCGAGGCGCGGGAGCTGGCGCAACAGGTGCAGCAAGCCTGGGGAGATTTCGCCCATGGCCGGGGGGCGGGCTGGACGCCCTGGAACGAGGCGCGCCAGGTTCATCAGTTCGGCCCCGGCGAAACCATGGCGCCGTTGCTCGATGCCGATACCGAGCAACTGTGGCGGCAGATCATCCCGGTGGCGGAGCCGCTGGCCGGGTAAGCTCCCCCGCAGGCGGCTCGACGCCTTCTGGTATCGGCGCCGCGATCTCCTTAAAATGGCGGCTCCGCATACCAACCCGGAGCCTCTCATGTCCGTGGCCGAGGCCATAGAGCAGAAAATCCGTGACGCCCTGCCGGTAACCCATCTGACTGTCGAGAACGAGAGTCACCGGCACAGCGTTCCGCCCAATTCGGAAACCCACTTCAAGCTGGTACTGGTGTCGGCGGCGTTCGACGGCCAGATGCCGGTGCGCCGCCATCAGCGGTTGTATCAGGTGCTGGCCGAGGAACTGGACGGGCCGATACACGCGCTGGCGCTGCATCTGTTCACGCCGCAGGAATGGCAACAGCGCCAGGGTGATGTGGCCAACTCGCCCGATTGTCGCGGCGGCAGCAAGCACGACCCGGAGTTTCAGCGATGAGCCACGCCATCGTGGTGGCGGCGCTGTACCGCTTTACCCGGCTGGACGATTACCCGCAACTGCGCGAGCCGCTGCTGGCGCTGCTGGCCGAGCACGAGGTCAAGGGCACTCTGCTGTTGGCCCGCGAGGGTATCAACGGTACCGTCGCCGGTTCCCGTGAGGGCATCGATGCGCTGCTCGCCTGGCTGGCGGCGGATGGCCGTTTCGCCGGTCTGGAATACAAGGAATCCTATACGGACACGCCTCCCTTTCTGCGCACCAAGGTGAAGCTGAAGAAAGAGATCGTCACCATGGGCGTTGAGGATCTGGACCCGAACGTGGATCGCGGCACCTATCTGGAGCCGGAGGAGTGGAACCGGGTGATCGCCGACCCCGAAACCCTGGTGATCGACACCCGCAACGACTACGAATACGAGGTGGGCACGTTCGCGCGGGCGGTGAACCCGGAAACCCGGGCGTTCCGCGAGTTTCCCGACTATGTGCGGGAAAATCTCGACCCCCGGCGGCACAAGCGTGTGGCGATGTTCTGCACCGGCGGCATCCGTTGCGAGAAGTCCACTTCCT
>CAYMKZ010000133.1:0-4011 GCA_964391345.1 uncultured Alcanivorax sp. | reverse complement strand
AAGTCCCAGGGCTTCGATGAGGTCTATCACCTGAAGGGCGGCATCCTCAAGTATCTGGAAACCATCCCCGAGGAACAGTCCCTGTGGCGCGGTGAGTGCTTCGTGTTCGACGAACGGGTGACGGTGGATCACGCGCTGCGCCCCGGCGGCTACGACCAGTGCCATGCCTGCCGCCGGCCGATTTCCGAGCAGGACAAGGCGTCGCCGCTATACCAGCCGGGCGTCTCCTGCCCGCACTGTCACGACCGGTCCAGCGACGAACAGAAGGCCCGCTTCGCCGAGCGGCAAAAGCAGATCGAACTGGCCCGGCTGCGCGGCCGGGAGCACCTCGGCCACGATCCCAGAGAGCCGGACTGAAGCCTGCAAGGGAGCGACGATGCGATATTTCCTGGCTGTTGTGCTGCTGCTGATGGCGCCGCTGACGCTGGCGGCATCTCCGGTTCAGGTGGCGGTGGCGGCCAATTTCGCCAACCCCCTGCGTGAACTGATCGCGCTGTATTCCCAGAGCCATCCGCAAAGCCCGATTCAGATTACCGTGGCATCGACCGGCAAGCTGGCCGCGCAGATTCGCCAGGGCGCGCCGTACGACCTGTTTCTGGCCGCCGATGCGCGCCGCCCCAAGGAACTGGAGCAGGAGAAACTGATCGTCGCCGGCTCCCGCAAGACCTATGCGCTGGGGCGCCTGGCCCTGTGGAGTGCGCAAACCGGCCTGGATCTGGGCCCCGAATTGCTGGAAAGCGGCAAGCTGACGCCGCTGGCGCTGGCCAACCCTCGTACCGCGCCCTACGGTGCGGCGGCGGTGGCGGTGCTGGACGGGCTGTCGATCCCCGATTCCGTCAAGCTGGTGCAGGGTGAGAACGTCGCCCAGGCTTTCCAGTTCGCCAACAGCGGCGCGGTGCGTGCCGCTTTCGTGGCGTTCAGCCAGGTGCGCGGTTCCGGCGGCAGCCTGTGGCTGCCCCAGGCGCGCCGCTATCCGCCTATCGTGCAGCAAAGCGTGCTGCTGACGGCACAGCCGGCGGCCAGGGATTTCTACCGCTTTCTGTTTTCCGCCGAGGCCCGGGACATGATCCAGAGCGACGGTTACGGAGTGCCTGAATGACCCCGAACGCAGGGGACTGGCTGGCCCTCTGGGTGAGCATCAAGCTAGCGGTGCTGACGACCCTGATTCTGCTCATCATCTGCACCCCTCTGGCCTGGTGGCTGGCGCGTCGCCAGCGGCGCGGACAGGCCCTGCTGGAAGCGCTGCTGGCGCTGCCGCTGGTATTGCCGCCGTCGGTGCTGGGGTTCTACCTGCTGCTGGTGCTCGGCCCCCAGGGCCCCGGAGGAGCCATTGCCGGTCTGTGGGGGCTGCGCAGCCTGGCGTTCACCTTTCCCGGCCTGGTGATTGGTTCCGTGGTTTACTCCCTGCCGTTCGTGTTGCAGCCGTTGAAGAACGCTTTCGCCGCCATCGACCGGGCCACCCTCGACATGGCCGCCTCTCTCGGCGCGGCGCCGCGCGACAGCTTCTTCAGGGTGGTGCTGCCGCTGGCCAAACCGGGTTATCTGTCCGGCAGTGTGCTGGGGTTTGCCCATACGCTGGGCGAGTTCGGCGTGGTGCTGATGATCGGCGGCAGCCTGGCGGGCCATACGCGGGTGGCCTCGGTGGCGCTTTACGAGCACGTGGAGGCGGGTGATTACGCCAGCGCCAACCACCTGGCCATTGTGCTGGTGGTGCTGTCGCTGCTGATGCTGTGGGCGGTGTTTCGCTGGCAGCGCGGGCAGGGCCGGCAATGAGTCTGGAACTGGACATCAACCTGGAGCGCGGCGCTTTCCAACTGGCCGTCAACGGCCGCCTGCCGGGGCGGGGCGTGACGGTGCTGTTCGGCGCCTCGGGGGCCGGCAAGAGCACGTTGATGCGCGCCATCGCCGGGCTGCAACCCTGTCGCGGGCTGGTGCGCTTCGCCGATGACAACTGGCAGGACGAAAAAGGCTCGCTGCCCGCGCACCGGCGGCCGGTGGGGCTGATGCTGCAACGGCCCACGCTGTTCCCGCACCTCAACGTGGAAGGCAATCTGCGCTTCGCCGCGCGCCGTTCACCGCGCGGAGAGGACCTGGCCGCCTGGCGGCGGGTGGTGGGCATGCTCGATCTGGGGGCGTTGCTGAAGCGCCGGGTCGAGGGGCTGTCCGGAGGGGAGGCGAGCCGGGTGGCGCTGGGACGGGCGCTGCTGCGCGATCCGTACCTGCTGTTGCTGGACGAACCGCTGGCAGCGCTGGACGAGGCGCGCCGCCTGTCACTGATGGCGGTGATCGCCGAGATCGCGGAGCGCATCCCGGTGCTCTACATCACCCATCAGCTCGACGAGGTGATCACGCTCGGCCGCCACCTGTGGTGGCTGGACGACGGCCGTTTGCGCGAGCAGGGGCCGATCGGAGAGGTGTTGTCCGGGCTGCATAGCCCGTTGGCCGGACACCGCGATGCAGCCGTGGTGCTCAGTACCTGCCACCAGGGCTACGACCGCGCCCATCATCTGCTGGAACTGAAGCTGGGCAGCCAGTGTCTGCGCCTGCCGGCCTCCGGGCCGCGTGGTGAAACGCCGAGGGTGCGGGTGGCCGCCCGTGACGTCAGCCTGGCCTTGAGCGCCGCCGGGGATTCCAGCGTGCTCAATATTCTGCCGGCCACGGTGGACAGCCTGCGCGACCTGGAGGAAGGGCAGTGTCTGGTGCGTTTGCGTTGCGAGGAACAGTGGTTGCTGGCGCGCATTTCGCGGCTGTCCCGCGAGCGCTTGAACCTGCGTCCGGGTACGCATCTGTACGCGCAGATCAAGGCGGCGGCGCTGGTTTGAGGCTAACCCTCGCCGCCACTGGGCCCCTGAAAATGCAGCAACAGCTCTTCGAGCAGATCCGGCAAGCCGTTGGCCATCTGCCGTACCAACTGGCTGTCGTTCCACAGCTCGTCCAGGGCGTCATCGTCATCGACGCCGGAAATCAGCACCATCGGCAGCAGCCAGTTGGCCACCTCGGCTTCGTCTTCGGCGTACCAGCGGTCTTCGTGGGTGAAAACGCCGCCAAGGAAACCGGCGCACCAGGACGCCAGATCGTTGCCGTCGTCTTCCTTATAGGGGTCCAGCAGACAGGGCAGACTGACCCGCTCGCCTTCCATCATGTCGGTGAACAGGCGCAGGCGCAGTTCTTCCAGGGCGGCGAGCACCGGGGCTTCCAACTGGCTGTCCAGCGCGGTGTCGAAATCCGCCGGGGAATCATAGGGGCCGACCGCGAAAGCGCACAGCAGGCCATGCATCTCGACCCAGGTGGGTGCATCCTCACCCAGCCCGGCGACGCCGGTTTCCACGATCTGCTTCAGCTTGGGATTGTTGATCACGATGGTCTGCCTCTTGGTTGAAAACCCTGGTTGGATGTCCCGGCCGAAGGGGCCGCACGGACGGCCAAGGATACCCGCTTCTCCGGCCGGGACGCCAACGGCTTGTGCCAGTGGCTCAAGCCGGCAAAGAACCGGCCGATTTCTGTTAGCATCATCAATGAACCCCAACCACTGAGGACGGTGAGCATGCCTGAATCCCTGGCCGACAAGATCGTCTGGATCACCGGCGCTTCGTCCGGCATCGGCGAAGCGGTGGCGGCGGAATATGCGCGCTATGGCGCCCGGCTGGTGCTGTCGGCGCGGCGCGAGGCCGAGTTGCGGCGGGTCTGCGGGCAACTGGTGAACGCGGACGAGCATCTGGTGCTGCCCCTGGATCTGGCCGATGAAGCCGCCATGCCGGCGGCCGTGGCGGCGGTGCTCGAGCGCTTCGGGCGCATCGATCAGGTGGTACACAACGGCGGCATCTCACAGCGGGCGCTGGCCCGCGACACCACGTTGGCGGTGGACCGGCGGCTGATGGAGGTGAACTATTTCGGCGCCGTGGCGCTGACCAAGGCGGTACTGCCGGTGTTCCGCCAGCAGCGCGGCGGCCGTTTCGTGGTGGTGACGTCGCTGGTGGGCGAGATACCCACCCCCAAGCGATCCGCCTACAG
>CAYMKZ010000132.1:1120-7840 GCA_964391345.1 uncultured Alcanivorax sp. | reverse complement strand
GCTAACCCCCCCTTATCCCCGGATTGCCCGGCGCGGTGATGGCCGACAATAAGGCTCCAAAGTCCGTTATTGCCAGCCCAGCCACGCCATGTCCGACGATACCGACGATCAGGAAAAGACAGAATCGGCCACCCCGCGGCGTCTGGAGCAGGCTCGTGAAGAAGGGCAGGTGGCCCGCTCCCGGGAGCTGACCACCTTCCTGCTGCTGGGCGGCGGCGTGCTCGGCATGTGGGCGCTGGGCTCGCACCTGTACCGACATCTCAGCATGGTGATGGAACAAGCGTTCCTGTTCGACCGCAACCAGGCGTTCGATACCAACGTGATGCTCAGTCATGTGGCGGTGCTGGGTACTCATACTCTGCTGACACTGCTGCCGCTGTTCCTGATGCTGGTGGTGCTGGCGCTGGTGGCGCCGCTGCTGCTGGGCGGCTGGTTGATGTCGGCCAAGTCGCTGGAACCGAAGCTGTCCAAGCTCAATCCGCTGAAGGGTCTCAAGCGGCTGTTCTCCAGCCAGGCGCTGGCGGAGCTGGGCAAGGCGATCGCCAAATCCCTGCTGGTGGGCGGCGTGGCGGTGGTCTTTCTGCTGCACCAGCGCGGCACGTTCATCGCGCTGATGGGCCAGCCGGTACAGCCGGCCCTGATCAGCGCCATGAAACTGGCGGCGACCGCCTGCGGCCTGATGGTGCTGGCGCTCACCGTGGTGGTGCTGATCGACGTGCCCTATCAGCTGTGGAGCCACGCCAAGAAGCTGCGCATGAGCAAGGAGGAAGTGCGCCGCGAGCACAAGGAAACCGAAGGCGATCCCCATGTGAAAGGGCATATCCGCTCCCAGCAGCAGGCCATGGCGCGTAGCCGCATGATGAGCCGCGTGCCGGAGGCGGACGTCATCGTCACCAACCCGACCCACTACGCGGTGGCGCTGCGCTACGACGAAACGCGCATGAACGCCCCGCGGGTGGTGGCCAAGGGCGCCGACGCCATCGCCGCGCGCATCCGCGAGCTGGGCGGCGAGCACGGTGTGCCGCTGCTGGAAGCGCCGCCGCTGGCGCGGGCGCTGTATCGTCATGTGGACCTGGACCGGGAGATTCCCGGCCCGCTGTATAACGCGGTGGCGGAAGTGCTGGTCTGGGCCATGCAGTTGCGCCGGGTGCGCCAGGAAGGCGGCACGGCGCCGCCGTCGCCCACCGATCTGCCGGTGCCGGAAGGCATGGACCCGATCAGCCCTGACGGAGCCAGCCAGCCATGAACGGAGCCGTTGGCAACTGGCGCAGCGACCCGCGCATGAAACTGATGGCCGGGCCGGTGCTGATCATGCTGATCATGGCGATGCTGATCCTGCCATTGCCGCCGTTCGCACTGGATTTCTTCTTCACCTTCAATATCGCCCTCTCGGTGATGGTGCTGCTGGTCAGCATGTTCACCCTGCATACCCTGGATTTCGCCGCCTTTCCTTCGGTGCTGCTGTTCACCACCTTGTTGCGGCTGTCCCTGAACGTGGCCTCCACCCGCGTGGTGCTGATGGAAGGGCACCACGGCGGCGCCGCCGCCGGCAAGGTGATCGAGGCGTTCGGCCACTTTCTGGTGGGCGGCAACTTCGCCGTCGGCCTGGTGGTGTTCCTGATTCTGGTGGTGATCAATTTCATGGTCATCACCAAGGGCGCTGGGCGCATCGCCGAAGTGGGCGCGCGCTTCATGCTGGACGCTATGCCCGGCAAGCAAATGGCCATCGACGCCGACCTCAACGCCGGGCTGATCGGCGAGGACGAAGCCCGCAAGCGCCGCGCCGACGTCGCCAAGGAGGCCGATTTCTACGGCTCCATGGACGGCGCCAGCAAGTTCGTGCGCGGCGATGCGGTGGCCGGCCTGGTGATCATGGCGGTGAACATCATCGGCGGGCTGCTGATCGGCATGTTGCAACACGACATGTCGTTCGCCGAAGCGGGGCACACCTATACGCTGCTGACCATCGGCGACGGTCTGGTGGCGCAGATTCCGGCGCTGGTGATCTCCACCGCCGCCGGCGTCACCGTCTCCAGGGTCAATACCGACCAGGACGTGGGCCAGCAGGTCATCGACCAACTGCTGACCCAGCCGCGTGTGCTGGTGCTGGCCGCCGCGGTGCTCGGCCTGCTGGGCCTGGTGCCGGGCATGCCGAACATGATCTTCCTGTTCTTCACCGTGGCGCTGGCGGGCCTGGCCTGGTTGTTGACGCGCCGCCAGCAGCGCCAGCAGGTGGAAAGTGAACAGCAGACAGTGCCGGAACCGGCGGTGGAAGCGCCGGAGGCCAGTTGGGAGGACGTGCAACTGATCGACGTGCTTGGCCTGGAAGTGGGGCACCGGCTGATCCCGCTGGTGGACTACCATCAGCAGGGCGAACTGCTCGGGCGCATCAAGAGTGTGCGCAAGAAGTTCGCCCAGGACGTGGGCTTTCTGCCGCCGGTGGTGCACATCCGCGACAATCTCGAGCTGGCGCCGAACGGCTATGTGGTGACGCTCAAGGGCGCGCGCGTGGGCAGCGGCGAAGCCTGGCCCGGCAAGTGGCTGGCGATCGATCCGGGGCAGGTCACCGGGCCGCTGGATGGTATGTCCACCCGCGATCCGGCGTTCGGCCTGTCGGCTGTGTGGATCGACGCGGAACAGCGCGAGCAGGCGCAGATACTCGGCTACACGGTGGTGGACGCGGGCACCGTGGTGGCTACTCATCTGAACCATCTGCTGCATCTGTATGCCGGCGAAATGCTTGGCCGTCAGGAAGTGCAGCAACTGCTGGACAAGCTGGGCAAGGACGACAAGGGTCTGGTCGAGGACGTGGTGCCGAAGGTGGTCTCGCTGACGGTACTGCAACGGCTGTTGCAGAACCTGCTCGACGAGGCGGTCTCCATCCGCGACATGCGCACCATCCTCGACACGCTGGCGGAGCAGGGCGAGCACGCCGCCGATGTGCATGAGCTGACCGCCCGCGTGCGGGTGGCGCTGGGCCGGGCGATCACCGATCAGTGGTTCGGCGGCGAGGAAGAGCTGCATGTGATCGGCCTGGATACCCGGCTGGAGCAGGTGCTGGGCCAGGCGATCAGCGGCGGCAGCGCACTGGAGCCCGGTCTCGCCGATACCCTGATGCAGCAGACCGCCACCGCGCTGGAACGCCAGGAAGCCGCCGGCGAGCCGCCGGTGCTGGTGGTGCCGCCGGCGCTGCGGCCGCTATTGGCGCGTTTCCTGCGTCGCCGATTGACACAACTGGTGGTGATGTCCCAGAGCGAGATTCCTGACGAGCGTGGCCTGCGCGTCACCAGCCTGATCGGGGCCACGCCATGAGCGTGCGGCACTTTTATGGCGCCACCAACCGCGAGGCCATGGCGCGGGTGCGCGCCGCGCTCGGTGACGACGCCCTGATTCTGGCCAATCGTCCCCACGAAAGCGGTGTGGAGATTCTCGCCCTGGCGGAAGGCGAAGCCGAGCTGATTGCCGACGCGCCGGCCCGCGAAGGGGATTTCGGCAGCCGGCTGTTGCGGGAAATGGCCGATGTTCGCTCGCTGCTCGGCGCGCGCAGCGGCCGTCGTCATCAGGCGGTACGCGACCGGCTCTGGCAGCGCCTGCGTGCCGCCGGCTTCAGCGCGGCGCTCGGCGAGACGCTGCTGGCGGCGTTGCCGGAGCACAGCGAGGACGACTGGCTGGACCGACAATTGCAGGCGCGCCTGTCCGTGGCGGCCCCCGGAACTCTGGACGGCGTGCGCGTCATCGCGTTGATCGGCCCCACCGGCGTCGGCAAGACCACCACCGCCGCCAAGCTCGTCGCCCGTTATGCCCAGAGCCACGGCCCCGGCGAGGTGGCGTTGCTCAGCGCCGACGACCAGCGCCCCGGCGCGCACTATCAACTGCGTCTGTACGCCGAGCGACTGGGTGTCGATTTGCATGTGGTTGATCGTCGCCACCGCCTTGAGGATCTGCAACCGGCATTGCAGGACAAACGATGGGTCATCATCGATACGGCCGGGTTGAGCCAGCGCGACGAGCGCCTTGCCGAACAGGCGAGAATCTTCTGGGGCGGCGCGGCCGCCATCACCCCGGTGCTGTTGCTGAACGCCGCCAGCCACCCGGACACGCTCGATGACGTGGCTACCCGCTACCTGGCCAGTGCTCAAGCCGCTGGCGCCAGGCTGGAAGAGGTGATCGTCACCAAGCAGGACGAAGCCGCCGCCCTGGGGCCGGTGCTGGACGTGCTGATGCGCCACGGTCTGCGCCTGCATTACGTCACCGGCGGGCAGCGCGTGCCGGAAGACCTGGATACCGCCGCCGGGCCGGCGCTGATTGCCAGGGCGCTGGCCGATGCGCCCGCCCCGCGCGCCGTGGAGGCCGCCCCCTGGGCCAGCCATCTGCTGAACCAGGGGCGCGTACTTGGCGAAGCGCTGGAGCGGCTGCGCCGGCAGGTACCGGGCTTCGCCGACCTGGAGCGGCTGTGGCAGTGGCGGAATCTGCCGGCCGAACAGTGGCGTCAGCGGTTTGCCATCCTGTTATCGGAAGCGCCGTCGGATGGGCCGTCATCGGATGAGCCGTCGTCGGAAGCGTCGCCGGCAGTGTCGTCGCCGGATCGGGCTTCGTTGAACGCAGCATCGCCGAACGGAATGTCGCCGGAGAAACGGAGCGCGATCGCCATGCTGTACTGGCACAACCATGGTGATGGCGTGCGATCCGCGTATCAGCTGGACGAGGACGGCCTGCCGGTGGCCGATGGCTACTATTGCTTCCCGCCCAGTACCGGTAAAGGGGCGACCGAGGTCCGCAAGCCATCCGGCGCTGCGCCCGCGAGCCTGCTGCAAAGTCTGGACCAGAGTAAAGATCAGGACGGCGCGGCCGCCGCGCATCTGCTGCCGCGACTGCCGGACGCCGCCAACTGGCGCTGGTTGACGGAGCGCGATCTGCTCTGGGCCTGCCGGGCGCGCGCCAACAGCCGTATCTGGCACCACGGCCAACGGCAACCCCTGAACGATTGCCGCGCCTTTGCCAGCGTCGCCGATGGCTTCCCGCTGCGCTACCGGGGGCGGGCGGTGCAGGCCGCGCTGCGCTGCCTGCCGGTCGCCAGCGAGCTGTCCGGCGAGCGGCTCTGCGCGTTGCTGAACGCCTGGTTCGTCGATTTACGGGATCGTGGCAACGGCGCCGTGGTGGCGCGTGGTTACTGGCTGTTGCCTTCATATCTGGAAGCCGACACCGCGACCCGGCTGATCGTCAGCCAATTGCGCAGCGAGCCCCTGCCGGAACTGGCCCGCCACGCCACCACGCTGTTGCCGCCCCGCTCCGTTGCCGCGGCGGACGACGCAGCCCGGCAGATCGCCCACCGGCTGGCCGCCCTGGCGGTGCGGCTGGAAGCCGACGACCGCGAATGGGCGCTGGAATTGCGCTCCCGGCTGCTCAACCTGGCCGGTACCCGCCAGAAACGTGGCCCCCGCGCCCTCCTTGAAGCCCTGGTTACCCTGCTGGCCACCCGCGACGCCGTGCGCGGGCTCAGCGTCCCGTAGCGCCGGCGGGGAAGGTGGATGCGCTGCGCTTATCCACCCTATGGTCCACCCGCCTTGTTTTGTAGGGTGGATAAGCGAAGCGCATCCACCAAAACACCCCACGAACACCCCACACCGGCACCACCGATTCATCAAAAAGCCGCCAATAACATGGCCTATTCCCTGCTTCCGCATCCCTCGCCTGGCCAATAATGAAACCGTGCCCGTCGTCAGCGCGGCCGGGTTCGAGAGGATGGAGCATGTATACCGCACAGGGCAAGATCGACCAGAACGTATTACTCGAGCAGCATTTGCCGGCGGTGCGCCGCCAGGCGCTGGCCCTGCAGGTGAAGCTGCCTGCCGGGATCGATCTGGACGACCTGATTCAGGCGGGTACGCTCGGGCTGCTGGAGGCCATGCACCGTTTCGACCCCAATGCCGGGGCCAGTTTCGCCACCTTTGCCAGCCAGCGCATCCGTGGCGCGATGATCGATGAACTGCGCAGCCGCGACTGGCTGCCGCGCAGCGTGCGCCGGCAGGCGCGCGCGGTGGATGCCTGCATCCATCGCCTGGAACAGCGCCATGGCCGGCCGCCGGAAGAGCATGAAATCGCCGCCGAAATGGGCATCCCGCTGGCGGAGTATCAGCAGCTGCTGGCGGACACCAACAACGGTTACCTGCTGCCGTTCGAGGAAGTGGTGGCCGAGCGCGGCGAGCCGGAAGCGGATAGCGAGGGTACGCCATCCCCGTTCGCCGCCCTGTTCGACGGCGAGCGCCGCGAACGATTGAAAACCGCCATCGGGGCATTGCCGGAACGCGAAAAGCTGGTCGTCGCGCTCTACTACCAGGAAGAACTGAACCTCAAGGAGATCGGCGCCGTGCTCGGCGTCAGCGAATCCCGCGTCTGCCAGCTCCACAGCCAGGCCGTCTCGCGCCTGCGCGCCCGTCTTTCCTGACCCGGCCCGGCTGTCGTCATCCCGCGCCCCCGTCATCCCGCACCGCCGTCATCCCGCGCGGAGCGTAGCGGAGTCGCGGGATCCATGACTTTCCCAAACCCCGGATTCCGCGACTGCGCGCGGAATGACGGCATACCGTCGGAACGACAGCGACCATCGTCATCTCGCACCCCGTCATCCCGCGCCCCCGTCATCCCGCGCCATCGTCATCCCGCGCCATCGTCATCCCGCGCGGAGCGTAGCGGAGTCGCGGGATCCATGACTTTCCCAAACCC
>CAYMKZ010000132.1:0-1020 GCA_964391345.1 uncultured Alcanivorax sp. | reverse complement strand
CGGATTCCGCAACTGCGCGCGGAATGACGGCATACGGTCGGAGTGACGGCATACGGTCGGAATGACGACATACGGTCGGAACGACAGCGCCCATCGCCGACAGATGCGTGACATCCATCCGTCCTGCGGCCGCCGTATCGGCGCCATGGCTGGCCCTGCATCTACACGAATCGGCGGCCGGGCGCTACAATGCGCGCCGAATTCCTGCGAGAGTCTCATGAACTTCATCGATCAGATCCGCAAGCGGCGCACCTTCGCCATCATCTCCCACCCGGACGCCGGCAAGACCACCATTACCGAGAAGCTGCTGCTGTACGGCAACCAGATACAGCTCGCCGGCACCGTCAAGGGCAAGAAGTCCGGCCGCCACGCCACCTCGGACTGGATGGAGATGGAGAAGGAGCGGGGCATTTCCGTGACCACCTCGGTGATGCAGTTCCCTTATGGCGGCGCCATGGTCAATCTGCTCGACACCCCCGGCCACGCGGATTTCTCGGAAGACACCTACCGCACCCTGACCGCCGTGGATTCGGCGCTGATGGTGATCGATGCGGCCAAGGGTGTGGAGGAACGGACCGTCAAGCTGATGGAAGTCTGCCGGCTGCGCGACACGCCGATTCTCACCTTCATCAACAAGCTGGACCGCGACGTCCGCGACCCCATCGAAGTGCTCGACGAGATCGAGGACGTGCTGAACATCGAATGCGCGCCGGTGACCTGGCCGATCGGCATGGGCAAGAGCTTCAAGGGCGTCTACAACCTGCTGCGCGACACCACCGTGCTGTACAGAACCGGCCAGGGCCACACCATCCAGGAAGTGCGCGAAGTGAAGGGGCTGGACAACCCGGAACTGGACCAGGCAGTGGGCGCCGATTATGCCCAGGAGCTGCGCGACACGCTGGAACTGGTGCAGGGCGCCAGCCACGACTTCGATCTGCAAAAGTTTCTCGATGGCAAACTGACGCCGGTGTTTTTCGGTACCGCGCTGGGCAATTTTGGTGTCGACCACATGCTCGACGG
>CAYMKZ010000131.1:0-7843 GCA_964391345.1 uncultured Alcanivorax sp. | reverse complement strand
GCAAGCTGCTTGACGCGCTGCTTCTTGGCGTCCGTTCTCGGGGGGCAGGTTCACTCGTGCCATTGCCATTCCAATGAGGACGCACCACGCCATGTACACGCCGAGCCATTTCGCGGAAACGCAACAGGAAGAGCTGCACCGCATCATCGCCGAGTACCCGCTGGGCGTGCTGGTAACCATGGGGCCCAAGGGTCTCGATGCCGACCATCTGCCCTTCGAGTTGGACCTTACCGCCGGGGAACAAGGGCATTTGCTCGCCCACGTGGCGCGCAATAATCCGCTCTGGGAGCAATGCCGCGACGGCACGGAAGTGCTGGTGGTTTTTCGCGCCGCGGACGCCTACATCTCGCCGAACTGGTACCCCAGCAAGCACGAAACGCATCGGCAAGTGCCGACCTGGAATTATCAAGTGGTGCACGTCCACGGCAAAATGCACATCCGTGACGACCCGCAATTCGTGCGTGGCATGGTGGCACGGCTCACTCGGACACACGAAGCCCGCACCGGCTCGGAGCGGCCCTGGAAAATGTCCGACGCTCCCAGGGAATACATCGACCAGATGCTCACCGCCATCGTCGGCATCGACATCGAGATCACCGCCATGACTGGCAAAAGCAAGCTGAGCCAGAACAAGGACAAGCGGGACCTCATCGGTGCGGTGGAGGGATTGCGGCAGCAAGGCCAGCAGGAGATGGCCGAAGCCATGCTGAAAAAGAGGGGCTGATTGGCGGCTCTCGCGCCGACGGGTATAGTGCCAAATGGTTCCATACCCATGCTTCAATTTCACAATATCAGTGCGGATAATAACCACTCATTGCTTGCCAACCAGGGTTTGATTCGCAGGAGAAATACCATGAAAAGCTTTCTTGTAACCGTGGCGGCCGGGCTGGCGCTGGCCGTCAGCGGCGCTGCCGTAGCGCAAGACGATGCCGTCTCCGATGGCTACGTCAAGATCGGGGTGCTCGGCGATATGTCAGGCGTGTACAGCGACGTGGCCGGCCCCGGCATGAAGATCGCCGCGCAGATGGCGATCGACGATTTCGGCGGCGAGGTGCTGGGCAAGCCCATCAAACTGGTTGCCGACAACCATCAGAACAAGGCGGAAATCGGCTCCGCCACCGCCCGCCGCTGGCTCGATAAAGACGGCGTGGACATGATCACCGGCATGGAAAACTCCGCCGTTGGCCTGGCCGTGCAGCACCTGGCCTCCGAGAAGAAAGTGATCACCATCGACACCGGCGCCGGCTCCACCGCGTTCACCGAGCAAGCCTGCACTCCGTATGGCATCCACTACACCTATGACGTGCACGCCACCGCCACGGCGACCGCTACCGCCATCGTCAAGGAAGGCGGCAAGAAGTGGTTCTTCATCGCCGCGGATTACGCCTTCGGCCACTCCCTGCGCGACAACACCGCCGGCGTAGTCGAGAAGCTCGGCGGCTCCGTGCTGGGCACCGTTTTTGCCCCGCTCGGCGCCAACGACTTCTCCTCCTACCTGTTGCAGGCCCAAGCCTCCGGTGCGGACGTCGTCGGCCTTGCCAACTCTGGCGGCGACGTGGTCAACGCCATCAAACAGGCCAGCGCCTTCGGCCTCATCCAGCAGGGCCAGCAAATGGCAGCGCTGCTGATCTACATCCAGAACGTCAAGAGCATCGGCCTGAAAGAAGCACAGGGGCTGCAATTCACTTCCGCGTTCTACTGGAACCGCAACGAAGCCACACGCCAGTGGTCCCAGCGTTTCTTCGAGAAGAACCACGCCATGCCGTCTATGATTCACGCCGGCACCTACTCCGCGGTCACCGCCTATCTGAACGCAGTCAAAGCCGCCGGTACCGACAATTCCGATGCCGTGCGGGCGCAGCTCGGCAAAATGACCATCAACGATTTCTTCGCCGCCAACGGCAAGGTGCAGCCCAACGGCTCCATGGTGCACGACATGTACCTGCTGAAAGTGAAAGCGCCGTCGGAATCCAAGGGCGACTGGGACCTGATGGACGTGGTGCGCACCGTGCCGGCAAACGATGCGTTCATTCCGCTGTCCAAAAGTGCCTGCCCACTGCTGAAAAAGGCAGGCTGATCGCCTGACGGCTTTCCATCTCTGAAACCGGTCCGCACGTCCGCCTTGCAGCTTGGTGGGCGGTGCGGGCCTGCGCCTGCCTGCCTTGCAACTGCCCAGCCAGAAAACCGGATGTAATGGCATGTACAAACAGCACAGAAACATTTTCGAGCGCGCCTTCCGGCGCATCGTTCCCGGTGGCGACGCCGCCCGGCGGGCGGCGGAACAACTGTCGTCGATCGGCGCGGACCTGCCGGACGCGGATCTGGCGCTGGTGCGCAAATGGATCGACAGTTGCCTCGCCGGCAGCGGCGGCCCGGTGGCCGCACGCAACCAGGCCGCTACCATCGGGCGGGCTTATTTGCAGCTTTCCGAAAGCGGCCGCATCCGCTTCCTGGAAATGCTCAGCAGCGACTACGGCCTCGACGAAGCCAGGGTCGAACAAGCCATCCGCCAGTGGCAAGAAACTGCCCCGCAAGAACGGGGTATCGCCGCCCAGCACTTGCGGCGTACCCTGCGGCCGGCCCACACCACGCTGCTGCGGCAGTTCAACGGCGTGCCCACCGGCGTCCAGTTTCTGGTCGATCTGCGGGAGGATCTGGTCACCTTCGCCAAGGACCACCCCACGCTGGCGCCACTGGAATTCGAACTGCGGCAACTGCTGGCCACCTGGTACGACGTCGGCCTGCTGCGGCTGGAAGAAATCACCTGGCAATCCAGCGCCGCGCTGCTGGAAAAGCTGATCGCCTACGAGGCGGTGCACACCATCACCAGTTGGAATGATCTCCGCAACCGGCTGGATTCCGACCGCCGCTGCTTCGCCTTCTTTCATCCCAACATGCCCGACGAGCCGCTGATCTTCATCGAGGTGGCGCTGTGCAAAGGGCTGGCCGACAACATCCAGAAACTGCTCGATGAAAGCACCCCCACCCAGGACCCGGACGAAGCGGACACGGCGATTTTCTATTCCATCTCCAACGCACAAAGCGGGCTGGCCGGCATCAGCTTCGGCAACTTCCTGATCAAACAGGTGGCCAACCGCCTGGCCGGCGAAATGCCGCAACTGAAACGCTTCTCCACGCTCTCGCCGATTCCCGGCTTTCGCCGCTGGCTGGAACAAATGTCGCCGGAGCAGTTGGCAGAGCAGCCGGGCGGCCCCCAATGGCTGGACGCCACCGCCGAGTACACCGACGCGGAAACCGAACAGAACGCCCTGATGCAACTGGCCATCGCTTATCTGTGCCAGGCCAAGCGTCACGACGGCCTGCACGCGCGCGATCCGGTGGCGCACTTTCACCTCAGCAACGGCGCGCAACTGGCGCAGATCAACTGGATGGCGGACAGCTCCGAAAAAGGGCTCAAGCAGTCCCATGGCCTGATGGTGAACTACCTGTACGAACCGGCCCGCATCGAGCAGCGCAGCGACCGCTACACCAGCCAGGGAGAAATCGCCATGTCGAGCACCATTCGCAAGCGGCTGAAATGAGTTGGCCTAGCCGGCCACGCGCCCTGTTCGCCCCTCTCGCCCCATCAGGTAAGATAGCGAACCACCCCTGACGGGTCGTCACCATTTTAGGAGATCCCATGACCGGCTATTCAGACCCCGGCTTCGATACGCTGACGGTGCACGCAGGCGCGCAGCCCGATCCGGCCACCGGCGCACGCGCGGTGCCCATCTACCTGACCACCTCCTTCGCCTTCGAATCCAGCGATCAGGCCGTCGCCCTGTTCAACATGGAACGGGCCGGGCACGTCTACAGCCGCATCAGCAACCCGACCACCGCCGTACTGGAACAGCGTGTCGCCGCCCTGGAAGGCGGCATCGGCGCCATCGCCACCGCCAGCGGCGAAGCGGCGCTGCACCTGGCGGTCGTCACCCTGATGGGTGCCGGCGATCACATCGTCGCCAGCTCGGCGGTGTACGGCGGCACCCAGAACCTGCTCAACTACACTCTGCCGCGCTTCGGCATCGAAACCACCTTCGTCAAACCCGGCGACCTGGACGCCTGGCGCGCCGCCATCCGTCCCAATACGCGCCTGCTGTTCGGCGAAATGGTCGGCAACCCCGGCCTGGACGTGCTGAACATCCCCGAAGTCTCGAAAATCGCCCACGACGCCGGCGTGCCGCTGTTGGTGGATGCCACCTTCAGCACCCCCTACCTGGCCCGGCCCTTCGAGCACGGCGCCGACCTGGTCTACCACTCGGCCACCAAGTTCCTCTGCGGCCACGGCACGGTGATGGGCGGCATTCTGGTGGACAGCGGCGCCTTCGACTGGGACAAATCCGGCCTGTTCCCCGGCCTCAGCGAGCCCTATGAGGGCTTCCACGACATGGTATTCACCGATGAAACCACCGTCGGCGCCTTCCTCAAACGGGCCCGCTGGGAAGGGCTGCGCGACTTCGGCGCCTGCCTCAGCCCGCACAGCGCCTGGTTGATCATCCAGGGCCTGGAAACCCTGCCGCTGCGCATGGAACGGCACATCAACAACGCCGAGCGAGTAGTGCGCTTCCTCGACGAGCACCCGTTCGTCGGCCACGTCGGCCACCCGCTGCTGGAAAGCCACCCCAGCCATGACCTCGCCAACCGCCTGCTCAAGCACGGCGCCAAAGGCGCCGGCAGCGTGTTCAGCTTCAGCATCAACGGCAGCCGTGAACAGGGCAAAATCTTCATCGACAACCTCAAGCTGTTCAGCCATCTCGCCAACGTCGGCGACTGCCGCAGCCTGGTCATCCACCCCGCCAGCACCACCCACTTCCGCCTCAGCGACGACGCCCTCGCCGCCGCCGGCATCGGCCCCGGCACCATCCGCCTCTCCATCGGCCTGGAAGACGCGGACGACCTCATCGACGACCTCAAACGTGCCCTCAAAGCGGCCGAAAAAGCGGGAGCCTGAACCATGTACTACAACGTCAACGGACACCAGCTCTACGCCTACACCGCCGGCAAACCGTTCATCGCCACGCAACCCACCGTGGTGTTCATCCACGGCGTGCTCAACGACCACAGCGTCTGGGGTCTGCAAAGCCGCCACTTCGCCTACAACGGCTGGAACGTGCTCGCCATCCACCTGCCCGGCCACGGCCGCAGTGAAGGCCAGCCGCCCGCCACCGTGGAAGAGGCCGCCGACAGCATCCTCGCCCTGCTCGACGCCGCCGGCGTCAAACAGGCCGTACTGGTCGGCCACAGCTACGGCTCACTGATCGCCCTGGAAGCCGCCGGCCGCGCCCCCGACCGCATCAGCCGCCTGGTGCTGGTCGGTACCGCCTACCCCATGAGCGTCGCCCCGGCCCTGCTCGACAACTCGCTCAACAACCCCGAAGCGGCCATCCACATGGTCAACACCTTCTCCCACAACACCCTCTGCCCGCCGCCCTCCTCACTCGGCCCCGGCACCTGGGTATTCGGCGCCGCCCGCGCCCTCATGCGCCGCGTGCTCGCCAGCAACAGCGAAACCAACCTGTTCCACACCGGCTTCAAAGCCTGCGACCAATACGCCAACGGCGAACAGGCCATGGCCGCCGTCACCTGCCCCACCCTGTTCATCGTCGGCGGCCAGGACCGCATGGCCCCGCCGAAATCCGCCAGGGCCCTTGCCCAACACGCCCGGCACGGACAGATCGTCGAGATCGACACCGGCCACGCCATGATGACCGAGGCGCCCGGGCCGGTGCTGGATGCGTTGCAGGCGTTCCTCATCAGGCGGGACTGATCGGTTTCACTCCGCGAGCCCGCCCGTCGCCCCCGCGAAAGCGGGGGCCTAGCGTCTTTACCGCCTCACACGAAAACCGACACTCAACCAGCCACGGAGCCTGCCCCGTACGTACCGTCATCCCTCCTCTGAGCGTCACCCCACATCTAGGCGTCACCCTGCGCGAAGCAAAGCGTCTCGAACGTCATCCTGCGCGAAGCAAAGCGTAGTCGCAGGATCCATCAACCAATACCCCCTCGGAGCCACCCATGCACGTAAAACGCATCATGGCGAACATCGCCACCGACAACATCGACAAGGCCAGAGCCTTCTACCAGGACATCCTCGGCCTCGACGTACTCATGGACCACGGCTGGCTGCGCACCTACGGCAACCACGAGCAAATGACCGTGCAGATCAGCGTCGCCTCCCAAGGCGGCTCCGACACCCCGGTACCGGACCTCTCCATCGAAGTGGATGATGTGAACACCGCCCTCGAACGCTGCTGTAACGCCGGCATCGCCATCGAATACGGTCCCTCCAACGAACCTTGGGGCGTGCGTCGCTTCTACGTCCGCGATCCGTTTGGGAAGCTTGTGAACATCCTTCAGCACCAGTGAGCCGGCACCTACTCCGACATTCGCCCCGTGCCGGTAGACACTACAGCTAGGCAGCATTTGCCGAATATCCCACTAAACCCGGCGCCAGGGAAATAGCCAAACCGCTTAGGAATGAGACATGCTTTCCTGTCATCGTCACGAGTACGACTCTCAACGTCGGTAAGGCTGCTCCAGCCATGAACTGAGAGGCTACCAGCCTTGACTATAATAACATATATGTTACATAATCAGAATGCACTGGGCTATTGAGTACGCATCAATCGAGGTTGAACAATTCATCTTGAACATGCCGCCTGGGCTGGCAGCGAAATACCTGCATCTTGCGGATCTGATGCTGGAGTTTGGCGCCAACCTCGGTATGCCGCATACACGTGCCATGTCCGACGGCCTGTTCGAGCTTCGCATCAAAGGTCACGAAGGCATCGCTCGGGTGTTCTATTGCACTCTCGTAGGAAAGCGAATCGTCATGCTTCACGGATTCATCAAGAAATCCCAGAAAGCGCCGGCCAAAGAACTCAAGATTGCCCGTCGACGCATGGCGGAGGTGAATAGCAATGAATCACGCTGATCTGAAAGAAAAGATGCTGTCCAACCCTGAAACCCAAGCGGTTTACGACAGCTTGGGCACCGAATTCGCACTGCTCAGGCAGATGCTGAAGGCGCGAGAACGATCCGGTCTCTCTCAGGCCGAAATCGCAAAGCGAATGGGAACAAAAGCCCCGGCCATCACTCGCCTGGAAACCTCCCTGACCAACGGAAAACACTCTCCTTCCCTGGCCACATTGCGCAAATACGCCCGGGCAGTAGGCTGTGAGTTGCAAGTGAGGCTCATCAAACCCAAGCACGGTTAGCGTGCCAGGACATCCTCGGCCTCGACGTACTCATGGACCACGGCTGGCTGCGCACCTACGGCAACCACGAGCAAATGACCGTGCAGATCAGCGTCGCCTCCCAAGGCGGCTCCGACACCCCGGTACCGGACCTCTCCATCGAAGTGGATGATGTGAACACCGCCCTCGAACGCTGCTGTAACGCCGGCATCGCCATCGAATACGGTCCCTCCAACGAACCTTGGGGCGTGCGTCGTTTCTACGTCCGCGATCCGTTTGGGAAGCTTGTGAACATCCTTCAGCATCAGTGAGCCGCTGCTTCCTCATTATTTGCCAGCGGTGAGCTGCCGAGCGCTATTGTTGCTTCCGGGATTGTCGCAAGCCTTGGGTGTCCAACAGTTCAGTGGTGCCACCGTGCCGCATTTTTTATCGTGATGACGGTGAGCGGGTTATGGTGCTATAGGTGATGCGAGAAGAGCGGCAGCTGCGAGCTTACATGCTGGAGAGCAACTAACCGGGCGCGACACGTTGCAGCCAGCCTGCGGCGTAAAAACCAATGGCCATTTCAAAAGAACTCCTGAGAGCCTACAAAAACACCAACTACTGCGTGTCAGGAGACAGCGGATTCATCATGCGCGTTGGCCAAG
>CAYMKZ010000130.1:6145-7853 GCA_964391345.1 uncultured Alcanivorax sp. | reverse complement strand
AGCGATTTTTAACGTCGCGCCGCGACGGCCCGAAGGGTGGACGCCAGGGATGGCGATCATAAAAAAGGGCCCTGGAGGGGCCCTGTGGTGCCGACGCATGACGCGCCGGCGCTGTGATCGTTGAAGCATCGATGTCGGTGTGTACCGTTGGCTTTCCCTTTGCTGTCAGATGTCTTTCAGATTCTGGATGCCGGCCACGCCGACCATCCCCGTAACCTGATTGGTGCGGCCCTCACGCCACCCCCGCATCCAGCTGCTGCGAGCTTCCAGGGCGCCGAAAGGGCAGAATTCTCTGTCGCGACCGCGATACCCGGCTTGGTATCCTCGGCTGTATGCACGTTCATCCCGATTCCGTTTCTGTCTCTTCATCATGGACACAGTCCTCTCTGTTGATCGCAGTGGCGGAAATAAGCAGTAAGCTGGGGGTCGAGCTTCGATGTATTCTGTCACCTCATCGGTTGCGTTGTTCGTTGCCGTATGGCGCGTTCAGGTGGAAACCTGTCTTTGAGTATGGGAAACGGGGGCGGCAGTGTCGAATAACGAGTGGCGATAACAGGGCCTCTGGTTAAGCGGCACCTGCATAATGAGAGTACTTGCAGAGTCGGCGGCAAGCCGTTGATATCACTGGATTGAACAAGGTTATTTGCATGGAATTCGTGATTACCTGCCTACCGGGCGTGGGCCCCTTGCTGGCGGATGAGCTGGGGGAGCTGGGTATAAAGGTAACGGACCCCGGCAGCGCCCATGTCGGCATCGACGGCCGCCAGCAGGATGCGCTGAAAGTGTGCCTCTGGTCGCGGCTGGCGGAGCGTGTGCTGCTGCCGCTGGCGATGGTGGAAGGCGAGCCGCAGAAGACTCCGGAACTGCTGGCGGTGGGGCTCGACTGGGATGCCCTCAAGCTGCCGGAAACGCCGGTGCATCTGAGTCTAGATCATGGCAAAGGGGTGCGCGGCGACAGCCGCATCAGTACCCGGCATGTGCTGCACACTTTCCCTCCCGCAGTGAGCGTGGCGCGCCGGGAAGAAGGGGCGCTGGCGTTGCGCGCCCGCATCGACGGGGAGCGCGCCTGGCTGTGGCTGGACCTGGCCGGCACCGCGCTGCATCGCCGTGGCTACCGTCTGGCCGGTGGGCGCGCGCCGTTGCGTGAAAATCTGGCGGCGGCGGTGTTGCGGGCCGGTGGCTGGCATCGTGCCGACCGTCCTGGGTTGCTGATGGACCCGTTCTGCGGCAGCGGCACCTTGCTGATCGAGGGCGCCTGGATGGCGGCGGGTGTGGCGCCCGGTGCATTGCGCCGCCAGTACGGCTTCATGGCCTGGCGCGGTTGCCGCCGGGCGCTGTGGGAAGCGGCCATGGAAGAGGCCGCCGCCAGCCTGGGCAAGCTGCGGGATCTGCCTGCCATGAAGGGGTTTGACGCGGATGCCGAGGCGCTGAAACTGGCCATGCACAATGCCGAGCGCGCCGGTGTGCGCCAGGCGATTCACTTCGAGCGCCGCGAGCTGGGCGCGTTGCGCGCCAGGGATTTTGCCGATCAGGGGCTGCTGGCCACCAACCCGCCCTGGGGCGAGCGGCTGGATCAGCAGGATCAGGCCGCCTGGCTGCTGGCCGGCCTGGGCCGGGTGCTGAGCACCCATGCTCGCGATTGGACGGCGGTGATGCTGGGCGCTGACGTGGCCGCGCTGGATCGTTCCGCCACGGAGCTTCAGCAGCA
>CAYMKZ010000130.1:0-6045 GCA_964391345.1 uncultured Alcanivorax sp. | reverse complement strand
GTGGCGGTGGATGTTTATGGCGATCAGGCGCTGGTGCAGGAATTCAAGGCGCCGTCCAGCATCGATGAAGACAAGGCCCGGCAGCGGCGGCAATGGGCGGTAACGGCGGTGCGCGCGGCGCTGGGGGTGCATCGTGAGCAGGTCCATTTGCGCACCCGCGAGCGGCAGAAGGGCAAACAGCAGTATCAGAAGCTGGGCGGCGGTGGCCGTTACCATGTGGTCGAGGAGGGCACGGCCCGTTTGCTGGTGAACCTGAGCGACTATCTGGATACCGGGCTGTTTCTCGATCACCGGCCGCTGCGCTTGCGTTTGGCGCAGGAGGCGGGCGGCAAGCGGGTGCTCAATCTGTTCGCCTATACCGGAGCGGCTTCGGTGCAGGCGCTGGTGGGCGGCGCCAAACGGGTGGTGACGGTGGACGCCTCACGCCGTTACCTGGATTGGGCGGCCTGCAATCTGGCGCTCAACGGTTTCGCCACGGACGTGCATCCGCTGGTGCGCGAGGATGTGATGAGCTGGCTGGACGGTTGTCGGGAGCAGTTCGATCTGGTGTTCTGCGATCCGCCGACGTTCTCCAACAACAAGTCGCGCAGCGATTTCGTGGTTCAGGAGCACCATGGCGAGCTGATCCGGCGCATCATGAAACGGCTGGAGCCGGGCGGGGTGCTGTACTTCTCCTGCAACTACCGGCGTTTCGAGATGGATGAGCAGATCCGCCGCTGGTATCAGGTGGAGGACCTGACCAGCTGGAGCATTCCGGAAGATTTCCGCCGCCATGACGCCATTCATCATTGTTACGCCATTCGCCACGGAGATATCTGATGCCGGTTACGCTGTACACCACGGCGGGTTGCCACCTGTGTGAGCAGGCGCGCAGCTGGCTGCTGACGGTCGATCCGAAGCTGGAAATCCGCCTGCTGGACGTGGCCGAGGACGACGCGCTGATCGACGCTTATGGTGAGCGCATTCCGGTGATTCATTGCCGGGGAAGAGAGCTGGCCTGGCCGTTCGGTTTGCTGGAAGTGCGGGCCCTTTTGCTGGGAGACTGAATGGTTGGGGGTCAGCGATCCGTGGCGGCAGATGCGTTCAAACCGAGAAAGCGGCGTGTGTTGGCCAGCGTCAGCGCGGCCAGCGATTGCGGCGAAGTGTCCCGCAGGGCGGCCACGCGCTGTCCGATCCAGGGCAGCAGGCAGGGCTCGTTGCGCCGTTTGCGGGGGGGTGTGCCGGGCAGGTCACGGGGCAGCAGATAGGGCGCATCGGTTTCCAGCAGCAGGCGCTGGTCCGGGATCGACGGCACCAGTGCCGCCAGCTCCCGGCCGCGCCGTTCGTCGCATACCCAGCCGGTGATGCCAATGTGGCAATCGAGGTCCAGATAGGCGTGCAGCGCCTTGCGGTCGCCGGTGAAGCAGTGCACCACGGCGGCCGGCAGTTGGCCACGCCATGTCTTGAGGATCGCATGGAAGCGTTGGTGGGCGTCCCGTTCGTGGAGAAACACCGGTTTGCCCATTGCCGCGGCCAGGGCAAGCTGGGCCTCGAAGGCCTGTTCCTGGTCGGGTCGTGGCGAGAAATCGCGATTGAAATCGAGCCCCATCTCTCCGCCGCACAACATTGAAGGTTCGGCCAGCAGCGCCTTCAGGCCGGCTTCCGTTGCGGCGTCGTAGAAGCGGGCGTTGTGCGGGTGAACGCCGGCGGTGGCGTAGCGCTCGATGGCGCTGCTTGCGCCGTTGCTCTCACAGTCTTTCTCACGACATAGTGCCAGCGCCTGACGGGATTCTTCCAGGTTGGTGCCGGTGAGCAGCAGCAAGGTGACGCCGGCTTCTGCGGCGCGTTGCAACACCGCGTCACGGTCATCCCGGAACTGCCTGTCCCCCAGGTTGACGCCGATGTCTGCCCAGTGTGCTGTCGGAGGTGCCGAGATATTCAATGACCGCCGCCGTGCTCAGTGCCGGGTGGTATCGCGGATCAGGCCGACGAAGATGCCTTCGATGACCAGATCCTCGGCGGCCACGTGGATGGGTTCGTAGGCCTCGTTGGCGGGCAGCAGCATGGCGCTGGATCTGTTCAGTTTCAGCGTCTTTACCGTCACTTCGTCGTTGATGCGGGCCACCACGATTTCGCCGTTGCGGGCGGTTTCGCTCTTGCGCACGGCAATCAGATCGCCGTTGAAAATGCCGGCGTCGATCATGCTGTCGCCCTGTACCCGCAGCAGATAGGTGGGCCGCTGACGGAACAGGCCGGGCGGCACCGGCACGGTTCTTTCCACGTTTTCCACGGCTTCGATGGGGGTGCCGGCGGCCACCCGGCCGACGATCGGCAATTCATCGGCATTGCCCCAGAAGCTGTGCTCAAGCAGCTGGATGCCCCGCGAGCGGTCGCTGTGCAGGCGGATGTAGCCTTTGCGCTCCAGTGCCCGCAGATGATCGGAAGCGGCGTTTTTCGACTGGAAGCCCATGCGTTCGGCGATCTCTGCCCGGGTGGGCGCCATGCCGATCTCCATCTGCGACTCGCGGATGCAGTCGAGTACCTGTTGCTGGCGGACGGTCAAAGTGCTGCTCATAACGTCTTCTCCATACTGGTAGTATGAACAGTACAATATGTCCAGTGGCTTGTGAAGCAAAACCGCTCCACGCCGCCATCAGGATTTCTTGTGCATCTTCACCGCCAGCACGTCGCAGTGCGCGCCCGGCACCAGACCCCGGGCGGTGGAACCCAGCAGCAGGGCCAGACCGCTGCGGGTATGGCTGCCCACCACGATCAGGTCCATCTCCATCTGGTCGGCCTTGTCGAGAATGGTTTTCTCGATGGAACCCAGTTCCACATGGATGCGTTCCTTGGGAATGTCGTACTGCCTGGCGTAGTCGCAGGCGGTTTCCCGGGCCTGCTGCACCAGCCCGCTTTGCAGATCGGTGACGTCCATGGGCACATCGGCACCGTAGGCCAGCGCCAGAGGCTCGATCACGTGTATCAGATGTAGTTCGCCATCCGTGTTGTCGAGAATACCCGCCGCGCGGCACAGCACGTCGGCGGATTCCTCGCTACAGTCGATGGCCACCAGAACCTTGCGATAGGGTGCGGTCATGACGGTACTCCCTTGAATCGGTAGTGAATACCCCGAGTATAGCCTGCGTTCGTCTCCCTGCCACCCCAGGGTAAAGCCAGTGGTGACACGGCCTGTAGCGGGGATCCGCGGCCTTGGTCGCGGGGCCTGTGACACCGTGAAGCTTGACCGGACGATGCTCGCGCTGTCTAAATAGGCGCCGCCGGGGGTACGGAGAAGGGCTGTACACCGGGAATCTGACCGCGTTTTTCTGTTATCGGGTGACCAGCGAATGGGTAAATCCCTCGTAATTGTCGAATCGCCAGCGAAGGCGAAAACCATCAATCGCTATCTGGGCGACGACTTTGTGGTGAAATCCAGCGTCGGCCATGTGCGGGACTTGCCCGTCAGTGGCGGTGGCAGCAAGAGTACCCCCAAGGAGCGCGCCAAGGAGGCTGCCTACACCCGTTCGCTGCCGCCGGAAGAGCGTGCCGTCTATAAGAAGAACAAGGCCCACAGCCAGCTCATCAACCGCATGGGCGTTGATCCGGAGCACGGCTGGAAGGCTCATTACCAGATCCTGCCGGGCAAGGAAAAGGTCATCGACGAACTGAAACGGTTGGCCGAGAAAGCCGACCGCATCTATCTCGCCACCGACCTTGACCGCGAAGGGGAGGCGATTGCCTGGCACCTGCGGGAAGTGATCGGCGGCGACGACACCCGTTTCGACCGGGTGGTGTTCAACGAGATCACCAAAAAGGCCATCCAGGCCGCCTTCCAGGAGCCCGGCAAGCTGGACATGAACCGCGTGGAAGCCCAGCAGGCGCGCCGCTTCCTGGACCGCGTGGTGGGCTTCATGATTTCGCCGCTGCTGTGGGAAAAGATCGCCCGCGGGCTGTCCGCCGGCCGCGTGCAGTCGGTGGCGGTGGAACTGGTGGTGGAGCGCGAGCGCGAGATTCGCGCCTTCGTTCCCGAGGAATTCTGGGAACTGTACGCCGATGCCCACCACCAGGCGCGCGCCAGCGACCGGCTGCGCATGCAGGTGGCCCGTTACCGGGGCGAGAACTTCCGCCCCGACAACGGCGAGGATGCCCATCGCCACCGCGCCGCGCTGCTGGCGGCCGGAGAGCTGGCCATCAGCCAGCGGGAAGAACGGCCGACCCGCTCCAGGGCACCGGCGCCGTTCATTACTTCCACCCTGCAACAGGCCGCCAGCACGCGGCTCGGCTACGGGGTGAAGAAAACCATGATGATGGCGCAGCGGCTGTATGAAGCCGGCCATATCACCTACATGCGAACCGACTCCACCAACCTCAGCGCCGATGCGGTCAACGATTGCCGCACCTGGATCGGTGAGCAGCTTGGCGAGCGTTATCTGCCGGCCAAACCGAACAGCTACTCCAGCCGTGACGGCGCCCAGGAAGCCCACGAGGCGATCCGTCCGTCGGACGTGAAACGCGACGCCGAGTCTCTCAAGGACATGGAGCGCGACGCCCGGCGCCTGTACGAACTGATCCGCCGCCAGTTCATCGCCTGCCAGATGCCCCCCGCGGAGTACCTGAGCACGACGATCACCGCGCTGGCCGGCGACTACGAACTGAAAGCCCGCGGCCGCATTCTCAAATTCGACGGCTGGACCCGCATTCAGCCGCAAGCGTCGCGCAAGGGCCAGGAAGATACCGAGCTGCCGGACCTCAAGCAGGGTGACGTGCTCAAGGTGGACGACGCCGAGGCCATCCAGCACTTCACCAAACCGCCGGCGCGCTACAACGAAGCCAGCCTGGTCAAGGAGCTGGAAAAACGCGGTATCGGGCGGCCTTCCACCTACGCCTCGATCATCTCGACGATCCAGGATCGCGGTTACGTGCGCCAGGAGAACCGCCGCTTCTATGCCGAGAAGATGGGCGACATCGTCACCGACCGGCTGGTGGAAAACTTCCCCGCGCTGATGGATTACAACTTCACCGCGCAAATGGAACAGACCCTCGACCAGATCGCCGACGGCCAACGTGGCTGGCGCGATGCGCTGGACGAGTTCTACCGTGATTTTCTTGCCCGGCTGGAAGCGGCGCAGGGCGAGGGCAGCGGCAAGCAGGCCAAGGGCGGCATGCGCGCCAACCTGCCCACCGATACCGATATCGCCTGCCCGACCTGCGGACGGCCGATGCAGATCCGCACCGGCTCCACCGGGGTGTTTCTCGGCTGCTCCGGCTACGGCCTGCCGCCCAAGGAGCGCTGCACCGCCACGCTCAATCTGCTGCCCGGCGAAGAGGCGGTACGCGCCGACGATGACGAGGCGGAAACCCAGGAACTGCGCCGCAAGAAACGCTGCGAAAAATGCGGCACGGCGATGGAATCGTACCTGATCGACGAGAAGCGCAAGCTGCATATCTGCGGCAACAACCCGGATTGCGATGGCTATCTGATCGAGCAGGGCGAATTCCGCATCAAGGGCTACGACGGCCCGGTTCTGGAATGCGAAAAATGCGGCAGCGAAATGCAGCTGCGTACCGGCCGCTTCGGCAAGTTCTTCAAGTGCACCAACGACGAGTGCGGCAACACCCGCAAGCTGCTCAAGAACGGTGAGCCGGCGCCGCCGCGCGCCGACCCCATTCCCATGCCGCATCTGAAGTGCCAGAAGGTGGACGACCACTACTTGCTGCGCGACGGCGCCTCGGGGCTGTTCCTGGCTGCCAGCCAGTTTCCCCGCAACCGCGAAACCCGCGCGCCGCTGATCGAGGAAATCCAGACCGTCGCCGACAAGCTCGATCCCAAGCATCGCTATCTGGCCTCCGCGCCCGCCAAGGACCCGGAAGGCCGCAAGGCGGTTTTGCGCTACAGTCGCAAGACCAAGGAGCAATACGTGATGAGTGAGGAAGAGGGCAAGCCCACCGGCTGGTACGCCTTCTACCGTGACGGCAGTTGGCAGCAGGAGCAGAAAAAAACGGCTGCCAGGAAGAAGGGCAAGTAAGGCGAGGCCGACTGGTGGATGCGCTGCGCTTATCCACCCT
>CAYMKZ010000129.1:3747-7857 GCA_964391345.1 uncultured Alcanivorax sp. | reverse complement strand
CGATCATGTAGAAGCAGGTGGTCTTGCCGGCGCCGTTGGGGCCCAGCAGGCCGACGATCTGCCCGGCTTCCACGTCCAGGGAAACGTCTTCGATGACCCGGCGGCCTTTGTAGCTCTTGGCCAGGTTATGGGCGCTCAGGTGTGCCATGGTCAGTGGGTCTCCGTATTCGGGGCGCCCTGGCCGGGCTGGCTGGCGGGAGGGGTCTGGCCTTTTTTCTGGTGATCGTCGTTGCGGATCTTTTCTTCGGTCTTGGCCGGAATCACCAGGCGTACCTGCTTTTTACCCTTGCCGCTGGCGTCGACCCGCTTGGATTCCAGATTGTATTTCACTTCGGCGCCTTCAAAGGTGCTGCCCTGATGCTTGATATGGGCGTCGCCGGTGAGGATCAGCATATGGGTCTTGAGATCGTAGACCAGCTTCTCGGCGGTGGCGTCGAACTGGTCGCCTTCCACCATGTGCACCGGGTTGCCGGTGGCTTCCACCTTGGTCAGTTGCTTGTTCTCGGTGAACAGCCGGATGGTGTCGGCGTACAGATGGCGGTCGCCCTGGATCAGCTCCGCGTGGCCCTGGTAGACGCCGGTTCCGGCCTTCTGCTCGAAGGTGGCCTGGTCGGCGCGTACCTCCACGGGCTGGTCCGACGGCGCGCTGGCGGCCCGCGTCGGGGCCGGCAACACCAGCAGCCCCGCCGCGCAGAGGCACAGCCACGCCGCTGTCCGCAGGCACGGGGCGCGCCGGAATCTACTGCTTGAGGCCATTGAAGTCACTGACCACTCCTTGTTTGAGTTGCATTTTTCCGGTTTTCAGGTTGCCGTGCAGGCTGCCCGCCTGGGTGCTTCCTTTCTGGAACGTCATCTTGACAGAAGAAGGTGCTTCGACGATATCGGTGTTGCTGTGATAGCGCAGTTCGTCGGTTTTCAGGGTCAGTTTCCGCGCCGCGTTATGCGCCTGTACATCGTTCTTGAACAGGATCAGGCCGCCGCTGTCGAGCACTTCTCCGTGTTTGGAGCTGATGGTCCAGACGCCCTTGTCGTTGTTGACGCGCAGGTGCGGGTTGGTGAGCAATGTCTTTGACGTCCGGTCGAACTGTTCCAGGTGATCCGCGTCGAGGTGGTACTGGAGCTTGCCGGTATCGGTGAACGATTCGGCCTCGACGCCCTTGGCGATGATCACCGGGGCGTTGAGAAAGGCCTCCCGCTGGGCGGGGTCGAGCGGGTTGCCCCACTCGTGCAGGGTCATCAGCACGATCAGGCCGAGCAGCAGGATGCCGGTGACGCTCAGCAGGCCCTGCCGTTTCATGGCGCGCCCCGCAGTTCGAGCAGTGCATCGCAGATTTCCCGTACTGCCCCTTCGCCACCGCGAGCCTGGGTGACCTGGCCGGCGGCGGCCTTGGCGCAGGCGTGGGCGTTGGCCGGCGCGAAAGCGAGGCGCGCCCAGCGCAGGGCGGACACGTCCGGCTCGTCGTCGCCGGCGTAGCCGGTCTGCTGGGCATCCAGGCCCAGTGTGCCGGCCAGCTCCGCCAGCGCCTGCCCTTTGTCCTCGCGGCCCTGGATGACGTGCTCGATGCCCAGTTCGCGGGCGCGCCGGGCCACCATCGGCGAGTTGCGCCCGGTGATGATGGCCAGGGTCACGCCGCTGGCCGCCAGTTTTTTCAGGCCATGGCCGTCGAGCGTGTTGAAGACCTTGAGCTGCTCCCCGTCGGCGCCGTAATAGAGGCGTCCGTCGGTCATCACGCCATCCACGTCGAAGACCATGAGGGCCAGGTCGCGGGCGTCATCGGCGGCGATTTGCAACGTCATTCAGACTACTCCGGCACGTAGCAGGTCCTGGGTATTGAGCGCGCCCAGCGGCCGCCCTTCGGCGTCGCAGACGATCAGGCCGTTGATCTTGCGGGTTTCCATGATTTGCAGCGCCTCCGCTGCCAGCCGCCCCGGCGGGATGGTCACCGGACGCGGCGACATGACCTCGCTGATGCCCGCCGAGCGGATATCGAGATCCTTTTCCAGGGTGCGGCGCAGGTCACCGTCGGTGAACAGACCGATCAACAGCCCCTGATCATCAACCACCGTGGTCATGCCGAGGCCCTTGCGGGTCATTTCCAGCAGGGCTTCGGGCAGGCTGGCGTCGGCGGGCACCAGCGGCAATTGCTCGCCGCCGTGCATCACGTCCTCGACCTTGAGCAGCAAGCGCCGGCCGAGGCTGCCGCCGGGATGGCTGAGGGCGAAATCCTCGGCGGTGAAGCCGCGGGCCTCCAGCAAGGCGATGGCCAGGGCATCACCCATGGCCAGCGCGGCGGTGGTGGAGGAGGTGGGCGCCAGATTGAGCGGACAGGCTTCCTCGGCCACCGCCACATCCAGGTGGAAATCCGACAGTTGCGCCAGCGATGAGCGCGCATGGCCGGTGAGGCTGATCAGCGTCGTGCCTTTGCGCTTGAGCACCGGCAGAATGGTCAGCACCTCGGCGGTTTCGCCGGAATTGGACAGCGCCAGTACCACGTCGTCGCTGGTGATCATGCCCAGGTCGCCGTGAGAGGCCTCGCCGGGGTGTACAAAGAAGGAGGGCGTGCCGGTGCTGGCGAGGGTGGCGGCCAGCTTGCTGCCGATATGACCGCTTTTGCCCATGCCGGTGACGATCACGCGGCCCTTGCAGGCCAGTATCCGCTTGCACGCTTCCGCAAAATTGGCGTCGAGGCGGTCACCGAGGGCGGCCACTGCGCGGGCCTCCACATCGATTACGCGGCGTGCGGTGGCGGTATAGCGATCACTCATCGGTCTTGGGCCTGTTCAGGTTTGCCGTCGGGCGCGTCAGGGTTTTATCGAGCGCGATTATACACGGCGGAGGCCGGCAATAGGACCGTCAAAGCGACGGTGGCGTTCCGTAAGGAACCTGTGCCGGAAGCCGTGTTCCAAGGCAGACGGGAACGGGCTGAATGAGCCCCGCACTGGACAGGCCCGCAGCAACTTCGTAAAAGGATGTCGCAAGAGGCTTGTTGGCGGGAGCTCATTGCCAAAGAATGACCACAAAACGGGACGCCTGAAAAAACGGCGTCAATCATCAGGGAGTGAGACATGACCATGGACAAGCGCATGATTATCGGCCTGCTGCTGGCGTTGTTGCTGGCCACGGGCCTGGCGCATGCCGACCAGGATCCGCGCGCGCTGATCGAAAACACCGTCAACAAGATGACCACGCTGATCGATCAGAACCGCCAGAAGCTCAACCAGGACCCTTCCTACGCCCGCGATCTGGTGCGCAAGGAACTGGTGCCGCTGGTGGATTTCAAGCGCATCACGCGGATGGTGATGGGCGATTATTTCGCCCAGGCCAGCCGTGATCAGAAGTACCAGTTTCTCGACAAGTTCAAGAACAGCCTGATCAATACCTATGCATCCGGGGTGACCCTCTATCAGGGCCAGAAGATCGAGGTGCTGCCCATGCGCGCCGAGGATCGCAAGGGCAACTACGCCCGGGTGCGCGTGCAGATGACCACCAACGACGGCAAGGTGGTGCCGCTGTATTTCACGCTGTACCAGGAAAACGATCAGTGGAAGGTCATCAACGTTTACGTCAACGGCCTGGATCTGCGCGATATCTACCGGCGTCAGTTCGCCCAGTCCATGCAGCATTACGGTGATATCCAGAAAGTCATCGATCACTGGTCCGCCAACAATGTCGAAGTGAACAAAGAGACCGGCGCTCAGCCGACACCGGCGCCCAAAGGCAAATAGTGCCGCGCGCCGCCCGGCCGGGGTTCCACCCGGAAGCGGCGGGCCACGGCCCCGTGCGGGCTCCATGTCCATGACAATGCCCGCTCTGCTCGCGTATCATTGCCCACTCGATTGATCCGAGGAGTCAGCATGAACGCGGAAGAAGTGAAGACATTGGTCGAAGCCGGCCTGGAAGGCGCTGACGTGGCGGTGGAAGGCGAGGGCGATCGCTTCCTGATTCGCGTGGTGTGCGATGCCTTCGAAGGGAAAATGCCGGTCAAGCGGCAACAACTGGTGTACGGCTGCATCGATGCGCGCATCAAGGACAACAGCATCCACGCCGTGTCCATCAAGCCCTTCACCCCTGCCGAATGGGAAAAAGCCCAGCGCATGGGTATTGCCTAG
>CAYMKZ010000129.1:0-3647 GCA_964391345.1 uncultured Alcanivorax sp. | reverse complement strand
GACCCCTAGAGATCTTTCCATGGACAAACTGAGCATCACCGGCGG
The DNA here is from genome assembly GCA_964391345.1 of uncultured Alcanivorax sp. Taxonomy (GTDB): domain Bacteria; phylum Pseudomonadota; class Gammaproteobacteria; order Pseudomonadales; family Alcanivoracaceae; genus Alloalcanivorax. Next base: position 3,602 of record CAYMKZ010000129.1, on the reverse strand, counting down.
CAGGCGCCTGGACGGCGAGATTCGCATTTCCGGCTCGAAAAACTCTTCATTGCCGATTCTGGCCGCCACGCTGCTGGCCAGCGAGCCGGTGACGGTGGGCAACCTGCCGCACTTGCAGGATGTCACCACGCTGATCGAACTGCTGGGCCGCATGGGCGTGCGCGTGGTGATCGGCGACCGGCTCAGCGTGGAAGTGGATGCCACCACCATCGAAGAACTGACCGCGCCTTACGATCTGGTGAAAACCATGCGCGCCTCGATTCTGGTGCTGGGTCCGCTGGTGGCGCATTTCGGTGAAGCCACGGTATCGCTGCCGGGCGGCTGCGCCATCGGCTCGCGGCCGGTGGACATCCACCTGCGTGGCCTGGAGGCCATGGGTGCGGACATCGAAGTGACCAGCGGCTATGTCCACGCGCGGGTCAACGGCCGCCTGAAAGGCGCCCGCATCGTCATGGATACGGTGACCGTCACCGGCACCGAGAACCTGCTGATGGCCGCCGCCCTGGCGGACGGCACCACGATTCTGGAAAACGCCGCCCGCGAGCCGGAAGTGGTGGATCTGGCCAACTTCATCAATCGCATGGGCGGCAAGGTACGGGGCGCCGGCAGCGGCACCATCGTGGTGGAAGGCGTGGCGAAGCTCGGCGGCTGCCATCACGAGGTGATTTCGGATCGCATCGAGACTGGCACCTATCTGATCGCCGCCGCCATTACCGGCGGGCGCATCAAATGCAAAGGCACTGATCCGACGCTGCTGGATTCCGTGCTGCACAAGCTGCGCGAAGCGGGTGCCGTGATTGACACCGGTGACAACTGGATCAGCCTGGACATGCAAGGCCGCCGGCCGCGTTCGGTGAGCCTGCGCACGGCGCCGTACCCGGCCATGCCCACCGACATGCAGGCCCAGTTCACGGCGCTGAACACGGTGGCGGAAGGTACCGGCACCATCGTCGAGACGGTGTTCGAGAATCGCTTCATGCACGTGCAGGAAATGAACCGCATGGGCGCGGATATCGAAGTGCAAGGCAACACCGCCATCTGCCGTGGCGTCGCCGAGCTGACCGGCGCGCCGGTGATGGCCACCGATCTGCGTGCGTCCGCTTCCCTGGTGATCGCCGGGCTGGTGGCCGGTGGCGACACCCTGGTGGACCGCATTTACCACATCGACCGTGGTTACGAGTGCATCGAAGAGAAACTGCAATCCCTGGGCGCGGTGATTCACCGTGTGCCCGGCTGACCTGGAAAACTGACAGACCCATGGCGAACATGCCGCTGACCATCGCGCTTTCCAAAGGGCGCATCCTCAAGGAAACCCTGCCGCTGCTGAAAGAGGCGGGGGTTGCACTGCTGGAAGATCCGGAGGCCTCGCGCAAGCTGATCTTCGAGACCACCCGCGAGGATGTACGCATCATCATCATCCGCGCCACGGACGTACCGCCCTATGTGCAGCATGGTGGCGCGGATATCGGCGTGGCCGGCAAGGACGTGCTGATGGAGCACGGCGGTGACGGGCTGTTCGAGCCGCTGGATCTGGAAATCGCCCGCTGCAAGCTGATGGTGGCCGCCGTCAAGGATGCGCCGCCGGTGACCGGGCGGCTGCGGGTCGCCACCAAATTCGTCAACATTGCCCGCGCCTACTTCGCCCAGCAGGGCAAGCAGGCGGAAATCATCAAGCTGTACGGCGCCATGGAGCTGGCGCCGCTGGTGGGGCTGGCCGAGCGCATCGTCGATATCGTCGATACCGGCAACACGCTGCGCGCCAATGGCCTGGAGCCCACCGAGATGATCGCCGAGGTGTCCTCGCGGGTGGTGGTCAACCGTGCCAGCATGAAGACAAGGCACGGCGACATTCAGGCGATTCTGGACAAACTGGAACAAGCGGTGATCAAGAGGCGGGACCAATGAAGATCAGTCGTCTCAATGCCAATGATGCGGATTTCGCCCAGCGGCTGGCGGCGCTGACCGCCTGGAGCGAGGAGCGCGACGAGCAGGTGACCGACAGCGTGCGCGCCATCCTGCGCGATGTGGCGAGGCGCGGTGATGCCGCGGTGGTCGAGTACAGCAACCGCTTCGACCACCGCGATGCGACCAGCATGGCCGATCTGACGGTGCAGCGGGAGCAACTGCTGGCGGCGCTGGCGCGCCTGCCCGCAGAGCGCCGCCAGGCGCTGGAAGCGGCCGCCGAGCGGGTCAGCGACTACCACCAGCGCCAGAAGCAGGAATCCTGGCAATACCGCGACGCCGACGGCACGCTGCTCGGCCAGCAGGTGACGCCGCTGGACCGCGCCGGCATTTACGTGCCCGGCGGCAAGGCGGCCTACCCCAGCTCGGTGCTGATGAACGCGCTGCCGGCGCGGGTGGCGGGCGTCGGCGATATCGTCATGGTCAGCCCGGCGCCGGGCGGCGAACTGGACGATACGGTGCTGGCCGCGGCGGCCATTGCCGGGGTCGATCGGGTGTTCACCATCGGCGGCGCCCAGGCGGTGGCCGCGCTGGCCTACGGCACGGAAACCGTGCCGGGTGTGGACAAGATCGTCGGGCCGGGCAACATCTACGTGGCCGAGGCCAAACGGCAGGTGTTCGGCAAGGTGGGCATCGACATGATCGCCGGGCCGTCGGAAATCCTGGTGGTCTGCGACGGCAACACCGACCCCGAATGGATCGCCATGGATCTGTTTTCCCAGGCGGAACACGACGAAGAGGCCCAGGCGATTCTGGTCAGCCCGGATGCCGCCTTCATCGAGCAGGTGGCCACCGCCATGGAGCGGCTGGCGCCGACCCTGGAGCGTGAAACCATCATCCGTACCGCGCTGGCCAATCGCGGGGCACTGATTCAGGTGGATGATCTGGAGCAGGCCTTCGAGGTGGTCAACCGCATCTGCCCGGAGCACTTGGAGCTGTCCATCGATGACGCGGAAAACTGGGCGGGGCGGGTTCGCCACGCCGGCGCCATTTTCCTCGGCCGGTATACTCCGGAAGCGCTTGGCGATTATTGTGCCGGGCCCAACCACGTGCTGCCGACCAGCGCCACGGCGCGTTTTTCCTCGCCGCTGGGGGTGTATGATTTCCAGAAGCGCAGCTCGCTGATCGGCTGCTCCCCGCAGGGTGCCAGCCGCCTTGCCGGCATCGCCTCGATTCTGGCGCGCAGCGAGCGGCTGACCGCCCACGCCCGCAGTGCCGAGTTCCGCCAATGAGCCGATTCTGGAGCCCGTTCGTCCGCGACCTGGAACCCTACGTTCCCGGCGAGCAACCGAAGATGGAACGGCTGGTCAAACTCAATACCAACGAGCACCCGCTGGGGCCGTCGCCGCGTGTGCTGGCGGCGATCCGCGAGGCCGCTGACGAGCGGCTGCGGTTGTATCCGGACCCGGAAGCCAGTGAATTGAAGGCGGCCATCGCCCGCTATTATCAGGTGAAGCCGGAGCAGATTTTCCTCGGCAATGGCTCCGATGAAGTGCTGGCCCATGTGTTTCTCGGCCTGTTCCGGCAGTCGCGGCCGCTGTTGTTTCCGGACATCACCTACAGCTTCTACAAGGTGTATTGCGGCCTGTACGGCATCGATTACCGTTGCGTGCCGCTCAGCGGCGAACTGGCCATCGAGC
>CAYMKZ010000128.1:5984-7989 GCA_964391345.1 uncultured Alcanivorax sp. | reverse complement strand
TGCTCTGGATTACTTTCATCTGCATTTCGTAGAGCCGCGCGCCGGCGATCATGTCAACCATGGATTCCACCGCGCTGACGTTGCTGCCTTCCAGCGCGCCGGTCTGCAAACGGGCCTGGTCGTCGGCGGCCAGCGGTACGGCAGCGCCATTGGCGGCCAGCGAGCGGAACAGTCCGTCATCGCCCCGCTGCAGGCTGTTCTGTTGTGGTGTCACCAGTTTCAGGCGGCCGATTTCCACCAGCGTATCGGGTTTGTCGCCGGCGCCGATGGCGCTGATGGTGCCGTCGGTACCGATGCTCAACTGGCTGCCCAGCGGCACGACGATGGGACCGTCTTCACCAATCACCGGCCGGCCGCCGCTGGTGATGACGCCCTCGCCGTTGACCTGAAGATCGCCACGCCGGGTGTAGGCTTCCCCACCCTGCTGGTCCTGTACCGCCAGCCAGGCGTCGCCGACCAGCGCCACGTCCAGGTCGCGGCCGGTGGCGTTCACCGGGCCGGTACTGAAATCGCTACCCGGCGTGGTGGCCATCACCGCCACCCGGGTGGGCAATTCGCCGGCGCCGCGCACCGGCACGGCGCGCATGGCCTGCAACTGGCCGCGAAAGCCGCTGGTCGATACGTTGGCCAGGTTGTTGCTGGTTATCGCCTGACGTTCCAGGCTTTGTTGCGCACCGCTCATGGCGGTGAAGATCATGCGGTCCATGACGCCTCCTCAAGCCATCATCAACGCAGGTTCACCGCGCTTTGCAGCACTTCGTCCTGCACCTTGATGGTCTGGGTGTTGGCCTGGTAGTTGCGCTGGGCGACGATCAGGTCCACCAGTTCCTGGGTCAGATCCACGTTGGAGGCTTCCAGGGTGCCGCCTTCCAGAGTGCCGAACTGGCCGCTGTCGGCGATGCCGAGAATCGGCTGGCCGGAGCTGCCGGATTCCACCCAGGCGTTGTCACCGGCGGATTTGAGCCCTTCCGGGTTGCGGAAATTGGCCAGCGTCACCGTGCCCAGCGTGAGTGATTGCTCGTTGGTGTAGTTACCGATGATGTTCCCGGATGTATCAAAGCTGATGCCCACCAGCGTGCCCGAAGCAAAGCCGTTCTGGTTCAGCGATGAGAGTGCGAAATCATTGCCGAACTGAGTGGTGCCGGTGAAATTAACATCCACATCCATGTCGGCAGCGCCGTTACCAAGGGCGGTACCGGCGTAGTGATATGTCGGGAAAGTACTGGCGGCATCATCCAGCTTACCGTTAGCGTCGAAGTTTAGCTCACCCACCTCGGTGGCAACGATATTGCCGCTTTCGCCACTCACCGCCACATGAACTTCCCAGGTATTGTCCCCGGTTTTGGTGAAATAGGTGGTCTGGGTATGCTGCACGCCCAGCGAATCGTAAACGGTACCCGTGTTGGCATAGGAGTAAGTCTTGGCATCGGCGGAATTGAACGGCGTTACCGCCGGGTCAATGATGCCACTGGAGGCGTCCAGGTTGAACGACTCCTGTATTCCGCTGGTAGCCTTGGCCGGCATGGCCTCAGCCGGGATACGCAACACTTCCGGCTGGCCGCCAGTGCCAACGCCCGCCGGAAAGCCGGTAAGCCGGGCGCCGCTGGCGTTTTCCAGATAGCCATCGGGCGTCATGGTCAACTGACCGTTGCGGGAATAAACCACCTGATCGTCCTGCTTGAAGCGCAGGAAACCGTCGCCGTTGATGCCCAGGTCCAGGTTGCGACCGGTACTCTCCAGGGTGCCGCCGGAGAAATCCTGCAGCACCGCCGCCACGCGAACCCCCTGGCCCACATCGGAGCCGGTGTAGACATCGGCGAACTGCACGCCGGACCCTTTGAAACCGTAGGTTTGCGAGTTGGCAATGTTGTTGCCCACCACATCAAGATTCTGGGCGGCGGCGTTGAGACCGCTGAGTGCCTGCGAAAAGCCCATGGTCGTTCTCCTCGAAAAGCGTGTTCTGGCAATGGATAGTTGATTGGTTCACAGAATCTGGCGAATGTCG
>CAYMKZ010000128.1:0-5884 GCA_964391345.1 uncultured Alcanivorax sp. | reverse complement strand
TCCGCCGCCTGCCCCAGCTCCAGGCCGAACGGCGTGGTGGTGCCGTCCTCGCCGACCAGCACGCGGTCGCCGGGCACCAGCACACCCTTGCCGATCAGCGCCGCCGCTTGCAGTGTCTGGCCAGCGTCGATCTGGCCGTTGATGCCTTGCAGCGTTTCGTTGAGCGTCTGGATGCCGCTGACGGTGTTGATCTGCGCCAACTGCGAGGTCATTTCCGAGTTGTCCATCGGGTTCAGCGGATCCTGGTTCTTCAACTGCGTAACCAGCAACGTCATGAAGCTGCTTTGCAGATCGGCGCTGGTGCTCTGGCTGCCGCTGGTCTGGTTGAGCGCGCTCAGCACACTCGAATCGATGCTGTTGCTTGCGGAAACCGTCATCAGCCTTCTCCCAGGGTGAGGGTTTTGGTCATCAACTGCTTGCTGGTATTGAGCACTTCCACGTTGGCCTGGTAGGAACGCGAAGCGGCGATCATGTTGACCATCTCGTTGACCGGTTTCACGTTCGGCAGGCTGACGTAACCCTGCTCGTCGGCGGCGGGGTCATTGGGCCGGTATTCGCGGCGCAGCGGTGAGGGGTCCTCGACCACCTCCGAGACGCCGACGCCGCCCATGCCGTTACGGCCACGCGCTTCGAACACCACCTGCCGGGCGCGGTACGGCTCGCCATCCGGGCCGGCCACACTGTCGGCATTGGCCAGGTTGCTGGCGGTGACGTTCATGCGCTGCGACTGGGCCTGCATGGCCGAGCCGGAGATCTGGAAAATGGAAAACATCGCCATGTTCGAACCTCCTTACCGACTCTCTTTTCCGGGAAGCGATTATTCCGGTTGCATGGCTGTCTTCAGGCCACGCAACCGCATGTTGATCAGACTCAGGGACGTCTCGTAGCGCACCGTGTTGTCGGCGAAGACGGCACGCTCGATATCCATGTTCACGGTGTTGCCGTCCAGGCTCGGCTGGTCCGGTACGCGATAGAGCAGCTCCGGTGTCGTCTGTTGCCCGGCGGTACCGGGAAGATGGCGCGGCGATGTGGTGGCCAGCGCCAACGACCGGCTCGCACCGCCCCGCTCGGTGGCCGCCGCCAGCGCCTGGGAGAAGTCGAAATCCAGCGCCTTGTAGTTGGGCGTATCGGCGTTGGCGATGTTGTTGGCCAGCACTTTCTGGCGCTCGGCACGCAGGCTCAGTGCCTGGCGATCGTAAGCCAGCGCGGCGGTGAGCTTGTCGAGCATGGCGGCGCTCCCTGTCAATGAGTCGATCTCCGCAAAGGCCATGCGGTGCCTCCACGGAACAAGTCAGCATCGAGAATACGAGCCGGAAGGTCTTGGCAAATCGACGAACAAAACGGCATTTGGTCGCCAATTCGGTTGTTCGTGGATGGCCGCGCCTCGCTACACTGGCATCGTTGTCAGAACAATCGGTGACCAGCCGGGATGAACCGATGAACACCTTTCTTGGCGCGCGAACAGGCGCACGAACGTTTGCTGTACGGGTGCCCGCCATGCGCATGGCGGCGGCCCTGCTGCTGTTGATCGGCGGCATCGCCCATGCCACGGCCACGGCGACCGGTACGGCGGACACAGCGAGCACGGCCAACGTCGTCACCGAGGCCGCCCGGCGTTTTCTCAGCGAGCAGACGCAAGGGCTGGGCGAGAAAGTGACGGTGACGGTGCGGCCTTCCATGGCCGATCTGCCGCCCTGTGCGGCCCCCCAGCCATTTTTGCCCGGCCAGGCTCAGGCGCGGCTGGGAAGAGTCACGGTCGGTGTGCGCTGTGGTGACGGCAAGGTCCGTTATCTGCAGGCGCGGGTGACGGCGTACGGTCATTACTGGGTAGCCGGGCAGCGCATCCCCGTCGGCACACGCATTACCGCCGCCATGCTGCAAGCCCGCGATGGCGAGCTGGACCGCCTGCCGGCGACCACGGTTTTCGACCGCGCCACCGCCATCGGCCTGGTCACTACCCGCACGCTGGCGGAAGGCACCGTGTTGCAGAGCACGCAACTGCGGGCGCCGAATCTGGTACACCGCCGCCAGCCGGTCACCGTGGAGGCGCTGGGCAGCGGTTTTCGTGTTACCCGCCAGGGCGAGGCGCTGCAGGACGGCGCGCTGGGTGATACGGTACGGGTACGCATGGCGGATCGCTCCGTGCTCTCCGGGGTGGTTTCCGGCAACGAGCAGGTGCGGGTGACGTTTTGAAAGGCGTTCATACTAAAGAAAGTGACCGCCAGGCCGATAACCGACAAGGTAACGTGATGGAGAAAGTCCTTTGAAGATTGACAACATTTCGCACCTGTCGACGCCCGGCCGCATCGATTTGCCGAACAGCGGCGGCAAGGCTGAGAGCGCCACGTCCTCGAGCGGCGCCGCCAGCGGCTCGGTCACCCACCTGAGCCAGGCGGGTAGCGACACGCGCCAGGACATCGATCAGGCGCGGGTCGCCGAGCTGCGCCAGGCGATTTCCGAAGGGCGTTTGAGCGTCGATACCGGGCGCATCGCCGACCGGCTGATCGCCAGCGTCCAGGATCTGCTGGGTGGCAAGCCGTGACGCTCGCCGCTCACTTGCAGGATCAGCACGCCCGGCTCGAACGGTTACTGGCGCTGCTGGCCGATGAACGCGCGCTGCTGAGCGCGGGAGAGGTGGACGGCCAGGCGCTGGCGCAACTGGCGGAACAGAAGCAGCAAGAGCTGACCACGCTGGCGGAACTGGAACAGCGGCGGCGCGCCGCGCTGGAAACCCTCGGCTACGGCGACCACAGCGCCGCCGACATGCAGGCCGCCCGCGACCAGAACTGCCTGCCGGAATGGCAACGCCTGCGCGCCCGCGCCGGACAGGCGGCCCGCCAGAACCGGCTCAACGGCGAACTGATCAATCTGCGCATGGCCGGCAATCAGCGCCTGCTCAACGAACTGCACGCCCTGGCCGGCAAGGATCTTTACGGCCCCGACGGGCAGGCCCAGGGCAAGGCCGCCCGGCTTTCTTCCAGCGCTTGAGCTTCCAGCGCCTGATCGTCCCGTTCCCGAACCTTTCAGAGCCGAAACTCCCCCGCCCTCCCAATCTTTTCGATCTGCCCCGACCGGCCCCCGAGCTTAGCAGGCCCGTACCCGCCTTTATTTGCCTTCCCGCCTGACAGAGCCCGGCAAAAGTCGCTACAGTAGAGCGGCTCCCGAGCCGATACGAGCGCCATACGGCGACAACAATAACAAGGATTTGACCATGACCCAGCCCGCTTTTTCCGGCCCTCGCGCCCTGCCCGCCCTGTTTGTGCTGCTGTTGCTGACGATGCTGGCCGGTTGCAGCCAGCCTCCCGGCGACAAGATCATCCGCCAGGCGCTCAACCAGGAGTTGCAGCGCGCCCATCTCGGCCAGTTGCTGGAAGTGAAGCAGATCGACAAGACGCAAAGTCACCAGCAGGACAGCGACAACTACTTCATGGAAATAACCTACACACTGCTCGCCAAACAGGATCTCGACGCCTACACGGAACAGGTGAAGGCGGACCCGAATCGCGCCACCATCGACCGCTTCGCCATGATCATGGCGCTGGCCGCCGTGCGGCAGCAGTTCGGGGATTTCCACAAAGGCGATACGTTCAAGCAGCAGCGCCGCATCCTGCTGCGGCGCGACACGCACGGCTGGAGCATTCCCCATCCCGCCAAGACGGCGCCGCCACGCTCGTGAGCGGCGCTGCTTTGCCGCTGAACAGACGCTACTTGTGGGCGCGCAGATCGGCCCACATCAGCACGGCATCTTCATGGCCGCCCGGCGTGCGGTAATAATGGCGGCGCCGGCCGTTCTCGGCGAAGCCCAGCCCCTCATAGAGCCGGCGGGCGCCGTGATTGCTGGCACGCACTTCCAGATACATCACCGACATGCCGGCGGCGCGGGCCTCGGCCAGCGCCTGTTCCAGCATCCAGCGGGCCAGACCACGGCGCTGCCAGGCCGGCGCCACGGCAATGTTCATCAGGTGGATTTCGTCCAGCACGCTGGAAAGCACCATGAAAGCCAGCGGCTCTTCATCGACGAAAGCCGCCTGGCAGCGGTAATGGCTGCTCAGACAATCGCTGAAATTGCCCAGACTCCAGGGCGTGACCTGGCTGGCCTCCTCGATGGCCAGGATGCGCGGCAGATGCGCCACGGTGAAGGGGCGCAAACAGGCGCCCAGGGGGGAACCCAGGGGAGAGTCCGGAAAGGAGTTATTGCCGCCGGCCATCAAATCCCTGCTCGCGCATGGCCCGCCAACTGGCGCCCTTGTGGCGCGGCGCATCTTCCAGCATGTCCTTGAGGCTGCTGATCAGCAACGCGGGTAGCTCGCCGACCTGCAAAAGCTGATAAGGCTCGCTGTCGAACAGCGCGCGCGCCAACCCCGCCTCCAGGCACAGTAACAACCGCTGGCCGCCGCTGTTGCGGGCCAGCCCGGTGAAAAACGCCTGCAATGCCTGATGGGCCTGCCCGGCGTTCATCGCCTGCCCGGCCAGCGGGCAGTAGAAACGCCGCGGCCGCGCCGGGCGGGAATCGAACAGCGCCAGCAGCGACGCCGCCAACGCCCCGGTATGACGGCCCAGCCCCGGCGCCTGAGCATCCTCCTGCTGAAACACCAGCCAGGTGTCACCGGCCAGGTGCGCTTCCAGCGTGAACACCAGCGCCGCGTCCGCCGCCAGCGGCGCGGCTTCGGCGGGCACCGGAGAGGACGGCGGCGGCGAGGTGGTTTGTCCAGAGCCCAGATTTGGGTTCAGGTTTGGGTCCAGGCTTGAGCCCGGACCCGCCGGCGGCTCCGAGGGCACAGCCACGGGAGCGACAGAAACAGCCGCCCCCGACGAACGGGCCAGTGATTGCGGCAAAGCCACCAGCGGCGTGCCTTCCACCACCGGCGCGGCGGCCTGCTCGGTCTCCAGCGCCCAGTCCAGCAACGGCGACGGCGCCGCCCCCGGCAGGGGAACGCGCGCCACCCAGGGGGTCAGCCCGAGGGCTTTGAGATACTGTTGACGCTGTGCTTCCTTCATTGCCAGGCCGGTCGTTTGAGATACGGCAAGAGTAACATACCGGCGGCCAGGACCGCGCCCATGATGGCGCCGTAGAGGTGTGCATTGACGTACACCGGAGCATGAATCCAGGGTTGCAGATAGTCGGTGTCGTAGCCGGGGCTATGCTCCCAGAACAGACGGCCGATGACCGCCGCCAGCACCAGCGAATGCAGCCGCGGATGGCCACGCCAGCCCAGCAGCAGACACATCACCAGCAGCGATTGCAGCAGCCCGGACAGCCCCACATACCAATCCAGGCCGGTATCGATGAACACGAACGCCAGCCCCACCCCCAGACCACAGAGCGAGAACCACAGCCACAGCCGTACCCGGTCCAGCAGATCACGGAAGATGAACAGCATCAGCACCAGACCGGAGGTATTGAGCAGAAAGTGCCAGCCGTTCAGGTGCACCAGATGGCAAGTCCACAGGCGCCAGACCTGCCCCCCCAGCACAGCGGCACGGTCGTAACGCAACCATGGATTGACGGCATCGTGCGCCCACGCCAGCACCGCCATCAGGATAATCAGCAGCACAGCATGGACAAGCAATTTGGGGTCTCGAACAGGCATGACGCATTCTCAAGCGCCCAGCCCGAAGCTGCAAGCCCCCTACCCGTCTTCTCACGCATGCCCCCAACGCCCACCCGGAAACGCAACACCCCCGTCGCCCCGGAAGCGCAACACCCCGTCGCCCCGGCAGCGCGATAGCGCTCACCCGGGCCCAGTGTCGTTGAAAGACAAAGGCCCCAGGCCCCCGCTTTCGCGGGGGTGACGGGTGACGGGTGACGGGTGACGGGCGACGGGCGCCGGGGTGTCGGGGTGACGGGGGGACCGGGTGACGGGGGGCCGGGGTGAGGGGGAGC
>CAYMKZ010000127.1:0-8216 GCA_964391345.1 uncultured Alcanivorax sp. | reverse complement strand
TGACCGAATCGCGGTCGTTGTCGATGGCGTACTGGATGGCCTTGCGCACCAGCCGCTGGGTGCCCTCACGGGACACCGGCTTGATGCCGATACCGCAGCCTTCCGGGAAACGGATCTTGGTGACGCCCATTTCCTCGCGCAGGAAGCGGATCAGCTTGGTCGCCTCCGGGCTGTCGGCGGCCCACTCAATACCGGCGTAGATGTCTTCGGAGTTCTCCCGGAAGATCACCATGTCGGTCAGTTGCGGATGCAGAACCGGACTCGGCACCCCTTCGAACCAGCGCACCGGACGCATGCAGGTGTACAGGTCCAGTTCCTGGCGCAGAGCCACGTTCAGCGAGCGGATGCCGCCACCCACCGGGGTGGTCAGCGGGCCCTTGATGCCGACGGTGTATTCGCGCATCGCTTCCAGCGTCTCTTCTGGCAGCCAGTCATCCGGGCCGTAAACTTTGGTGGCCTTCTCACCGGCGTAAATTTCCATCCAGGTGATGCCACGCTTGGTGCCATAAGCCTTTTCTACTGCGGCGGTAACCACTTTCATCATCACTGGCGTAATATCAACGCCGATGCCGTCCCCTTCGATGTACGGAATAATCGGGTGGTTGGGGACATTCAGGGATAGGTCCGCGTTAACGGTGATTTTGTCACCGTCCGCCGGAACCGCGATCTTTTGGTATCCCATCTACACTACTCCCTCTGAGAAAAACCGTGGAATTCGGTTGCCGGGCGCGAGTATAGCACCCGGGCGCTGTTCTTGCTTGGCCTTAGCACGTCCGGAAAGGGGGGTTTGCCACGGCCAGGCGGATTTTGTTTAACAAACCTTTTCAGGGGCCTCCGTCATCCAGCGGGAAGCGGCCTCGGCGTCAGATTCACGCGCCTCGACCCAGCGCCAGCCGTCAGCGTCAAGCTCCTTTTTCCACAGCGGCACCTGGCTTTTCAGGGTATCGATCAGAAACCGGCAGGCCTCGAACGCCACCTGCCGGTGAGCGGCGCACACCGTCACCCGCACGATCTCTTCGCCGATGCCGATTTCACCGACCCGGTGCACGATCTCGATGAGGTTCAGCGGCCAGCGCTGTTGCGCGTGGGCGGCGATACGTTGCAGCGCCTTTTCCGTCATTCCCGGATAATGTTCCAGATACAGCGCCCGTACCCGTCGCTGCTCGTCGCGCACGCGGCCGGAAAAACGCACTTCGGCCCCATCCCGCCCATCACCCGGCGCGGCGGGGACAGGCTCCTCGCCTTTCAGCGGTTGGCGGGTAATAGCTACACGAACGGTCGTCATCTCAGCCCCCGGTGACCGGCGGAAACAGCGCCACCACATCGCCGTCGCGGATCACGCTGTCCGGCCGGGCCAGTTCCTCGTTGATCGCCACCCGGTATCGGGGCGTGGCGGCGAAGGCGTGCGCCAACTCCGGGTACTGTTCCGCCAGCCAGTGGCACAGCGCTGCCACGCTGGTGACGTGCTCGGGCACGGCCACCTCCCGGCCCTCTTCACCGACGGCTTCGCGCAGGGCGGCAAAAAAACGTAGCTGGATCACGGCGACTCCCGGCGATAGTGGCCACTGCGGCCACCGCTCTTTTCCATCAGACAAACGTTTTCGATGATCATTCCCCGGTCCACGGCCTTGCACATGTCGTATACCGTCAACGCCGCCACCGACGCCGCCGTCAGCGCCTCCATCTCCACGCCGGTACGCCCGGCCAGCTTGCAGCGGGCATCCACGCGCAGCACGTCGGGGCCATCCGGCTCCAGTTGCACCTGCACACCGGTCAACATCAGCGGATGACACAGCGGAATCAGATCGCCGGTTTTCTTGGCCGCCTGAATACCAGCGATGCGCGCCACCGCCAGTACGTCTCCTTTCGGGTGCTGCTGATCGAGAATCATCACCAGCGTCGCCGGCGCCATGCGAATGCGCGCACAGGCATGGGCCTCGCGCTCGGTCACCGCCTTGGCGGTGACGTCCACCATCCGCGCGCGCCCTTGATCGTCAAGATGACTGAAAGCATCATTTGCCATTACTGCATTCCATTTCCTGAATAGCCGTTTCCCGAATAGCACCGTAGTGCAACTGTTCCCGGGGGCGCAGGTGCGCTACCATCGTGCGCCCGAACCCGCCTCCACGGAACCGCGAAGCGCGTCTTCGCCCGAGCAACGCCGGAAACAGTGACTCGTTATGAACAGTTTCGAACCGCACATTACTGTGGCCACCCTGGTTGAACAAGAGGGGCGGCTGTTGCTGGTCCGCGAAACCCAGGACGGCCAGGCCGTGCTCAACCAGCCCGCCGGCCATGTGGAATTCGGCGAGGACCTGATGCAGGCGGCTTACCGGGAAACGCTGGAGGAAACCGCCTGGCAGGTGGAAATCACCGACCTGCTCGGCTGGTACATCTTCCAGCCCCGGCCGGGAGCCGGAGTCTACTATCGGGCCTGCTTCGTGGCCAAGCCGTTGAGCCACGACCCTCGCCAGCAACTGGACGAAGGCATCATCGAGGCGCTCTGGCTGACCCCCGAGCAGCTCGCGGCGCGCGCCCAGGAGCACCGCAGCCCACTGGTGGCGCGTTGCGTGGCCGACTATCTCAGTGGCCGGCGGCTGCCGCTGGATAGCATTTACCAGCACCCCTGGCCGTTGCAGCAAGGCTGAATCCGCGATGTCATCCTTTCCCATTCCAGCGGCCGGTGAACGGCCGAAAGTGATCGTCGGCATGTCCGGCGGGGTCGATTCGTCGGTGGCCGCCGCCCGCCTCATCGACGCCGGTTATCAGGTCGAAGGCCTGTTCATGAAGAACTGGAACGAGGACGACGGCACCGAATACTGCACCGCCCGCGAGGATCTGCTCGACGCCATGCAGGTGGCCGGCGTGCTGGACATGGAGCTGCACACGGTCAATTTCGCCAGCGAATACTGGGACCGGGTGTTCGAACATTTTCTCGCCGAATACCGCGCCGGACGCACGCCCAACCCGGACATCCTCTGCAACAAGGAAATCAAGTTCAAAGCCTTCCTGGAGCATGCCCTGGCACTGGGCGCCGACGCCATCGCCACCGGCCATTACGCCAGAGTGGAGCATGCCCGGGCAGAGCAAGGCACCTCCCCGGCACGGCTGCTGCGCGCCGCCGACACCAACAAGGACCAGACCTACTTCCTGCACGCGGTGGGTGGCGATCGCTTTGCCCGCACCCTGTTTCCACTCGGTGATCTGCACAAGCCGGAAGTGCGCCGGCTGGCCAATGAATACGGCTTCGCCAACCACAAGAAAAAGGATTCCACCGGCATCTGCTTCATCGGCGAGCGCCGCTTCAAGGACTTTCTGGAAACCTATCTGCCCGCCCGGCCCGGCGTCATCGAGGACGATCACGGCAAGCCCATCGGCCGTCACGACGGCCTGATGTACTACACCCTCGGGCAACGCCAGGGCCTCGGCATCGGCGGCCGCGCCGACACCGGCGACGCCCCCTGGTACGTGGCCGGCAAGGATCTGCAACGCAACGTGCTGATCGCCGTGCAGGGCCACGACCATCCGCTGCTGTTCAGCAGCGAACTGATCAGCGGCGCGGTGGACTGGGTGGCCATGGCGCCGCCCGCCCTGCCGGTGCGGCTGACGGCGAAAACCCGCTATCGCCAGGCCGATCAGCCCTGCACCGTGGAAGCCGCCGGCGATGGCCGCGTGCGGGTACGTTTCGAACAGCCCCAGCGCGCCGTGACGCCGGGCCAGTCGGTGGTGTTCTACGACCGGGAAAGCTGCCTCGGCGGCGCGGTGATCGAGGAAACGCGATGAGCACACTGACTCCCCGGCAGCAAAGCCTGATCGCCCTCGCCGCCGTGTTCGAGGCCGCCGCCAGAGCCGATCAGATCGCCCACCAGGGCGACACCGACACCGCCGCCATGGAGGAACTGCTGAACGGCGTGATGGCGCTCAACGCCAGCGACTTCAACGCCATCTATCCTCATCCGGGGCGCTTCATCGACGGCCTGCGATTACTGCGGCTCAGCCTGTCACGCAGCCAGACACAGGAAACCGCCCGCCCGCTTTCCTACGCCGTCGGCCTGCTGCACCTGACCGGGCGGCTGCGCGCCAACAGCAACATGACCGACATCCTGCGGCAGCGGCTGACCGCCCTGGAAAGCCAGCGGGCGCACTTCGACTCCCTGACCAGCGCCAGCTTCTGCCACCGGCTGGCGGGTATTTACGTGGATACCCTGGGCACGTTCCGCTTTCGTATCCGCGTTCAGGGCAACCCGGCGCTATTGCAGGACGAAGACAACGCGGCGCGCATCCGCGCACTGTTCCTGAGCGGCGTACGCGCCGGCTTCCTGTGGCACCAACTGGACGGACGGCGCTGGCGGCTGCTGTTCCAGAGAAAGCGTCTGTATGAATGCCTGAATACCATAAAAATCAGTGAGTTGGACCGCTGATTTCATGTTGATTATGGAATGATACTCAAGCGCGCCTTTGGCGCGCTTTTGAGGTATGATTGCGCCGCTTCCGGTTCCCCCTGTTCGAGGAGTGTTTCATGTCCAGCCTCAGTACCCTGACCGCCATTTCCCCGGTAGACGGCCGCTACGCCGGCAAAAGCGACGTATTGCGCAGCATTACCAGCGAATACGGTCTGATTCGCTACCGCGTGCACGTGGAGGTGAGCTGGCTGGAACAGCTGGCCCACGACAAGGCCATCCCCGAAGTGCCGCTGATGAGCGGCAAGGCCGCCTGGCACCTGCGTGGCGTGACCCGTGATTTCGAAGAAAAGCACGCCGAGCGCATCAAGGAGATCGAAGCCACCACCAACCACGACGTCAAGGCGGTGGAATACTTCATCAAGGAGTGCATGGCCGGCCACGAAGAGCTGGACACCATGACCGAATTCGTGCACTTCGCCTGCACCAGCGAGGACATCAACAACCTCTCTTACGCGCTGATGCTGCGCGAGGCCCGCGAGGCACTGCTGCCGAAACTGGACCAGGTGATCAGCGCCATCCGCAAGCTGGCGCACGGCCTGGCCGACACGCCGATGCTGTCGCGCACGCACGGGCAATCCGCCTCCCCGACCACCGTCGGCAAGGAAATGATCAACGTGGTGGCGCGCCTGCAACGCCAGCGCGAGCAGTTCGCCGGGGTGGAAATCCTCGCCAAGATCAACGGCGCCGTCGGCAATTACAACGCCCATTACGCCGCCTCCCCGGACGTGGACTGGCCCGCCTTCGCGCGCCGCTTCGTGGAAAGCCTGGGGTTGACCTTCAATCCCTTCACCACGCAGATCGAGCCGCACGACTGGATCGCCGAATACTTCCACGCGCTGATGCGCTTCAACACCATCTTGCTGGATTTCGACCGCGACGTCTGGGGCTACATCTCCCTCGGCTACTTCAAGCAGCGCGCCGTGGAGGGCGAAGTGGGCTCCTCGACCATGCCGCACAAGGTCAACCCGATCGACTTCGAGAACTCCGAAGGCAACCTGGGGCTGGCCAACGCCATCATGGACCATCTGGCGGCCAAACTGCCGGTGTCCCGCTGGCAGCGCGACCTCACCGACTCCACCGTGCTGCGCAACGTGGGGGTCGGCCTGGCGCACAGCCTGATCGCCTACGAAGCCAGCCTGAAGGGCATCGGCAAGCTGGAAATCAATCCGCAGCGCCTGGCGGACGATCTCGACCACGCCTGGGAAGTGCTGGCCGAACCGATTCAGACGGTGATGCGCCGCTACGGTATCGAAAAGCCTTACGAAAAACTCAAGGCGCTGACCCGTGGCAAAGCGATCACTCAGGAAGCTCTGAGCGAATTCATCGACGGGCTGGCCATTCCCGACGACGCCAGGGAGCGCCTCAAGGCGATGACGCCGGGCAGCTACATCGGCAACGCCGGCCAACTGGCCCGCGATCTCTGACGCGGGCAGCGCCGGAGCCCCCCATGAGCCAGCCAGCCGCCGCACTGCCGCACTTTCAACTGCCGCTGCCGGCAGCGGACTTCCTGAGCCGCTACTGGCAGCGCCAGCCGCTGTTCATGCGCGCCGCAGCCAGCGGGCTTGATCACCCCGACGCCGACACCCTGGCCGGGCTGGCGCTGGAAGAGGAAGTGGAATCGAGGCTGGTGCGCGGCGCGGGCAACGGCCCCTGGGCATTGGACCAAGGCCCCTTCTCGGAGCACCGTTTCGCCGATCTCGGCGACAACGACTGGACGCTGCTGGTGCAGTCGGTGGATCACTACCTCACCGAGGTCTCGCTGCTGCTGGATGATTTCCATTTTCTGCCCGGCTGGCGGCTGGAAGACATCATGATCAGCTATGCCGCCGAGGGCGGCAGCGTCGGCCCGCATTTCGACCGTTACGACGTGTTCCTGATCCAGGCCGCCGGACAGCGCCGCTGGCAGCTCGGCCCGCCGTGTGACGAGAACACCCCGCAGCGCAGCGATACGCCGTTGAAAATGCTCGCCGACATGCCGCTGCAAGCCGAGTACAATGCCGGCCCTGGCGATGTACTCTACCTGCCACCGGGTGTCGCCCATCACGGCGTCGCCCTGGACAGCGAGTGTGTCACCTGGTCGGTGGGCTTCCGTGCCCCGGATTTCAGGGATCTGCTGGCGGAAATGGTCGCCGAGAATCTGGCCGAAATGGGCCCGACCCTGTTCAGCGACGCCGGCCGTGTACTGCCGAAAGACCCCGGCCGGCTGGAAGAACAGGACCTGCAGGCGCTGATACACCAGGCCTACGCCCTGCTCGACCCGGCCATGGCCGGGCCGGCGGTGGCGCGCTGGTTGAGTACGCCGCGGCAATCAGGGCTTGATTTTCTGATCGACCCGGCGCACATTCGCGCCGCCGATCCTCGTGCCGTGCTGGTACGTCACGGCGGTGCGAGGCTGATTTGCCATGGCGACAGCGCCTGGCTCAATGGCCAGCCCTGGACGCTGAACGCGGACCAGCGGCCGCTGGCGGCGCTGCTCGCCCGCCAGCGCCGTTACAGCAAGGACCACCTCCAGGCTGTCATGACCAACGACGGCAGGAAGCTACTTGATGAATGGATTGATCACGGCTACTTCGCCGCAATTTGACGAGAACGCCATGTCTTTTAGCATTATCGAAGCCACTTGGGACGAACACGAGACCGAACTGCGCGCCCTGCGCAAGCGGGTCTTCATCATCGAGCAAGGGGTTCCCGAAGAGTCGGAATGGGATGGCGCCGACTCGGCCGCCCGCCATTTTCTCGCCCTCGACGCCGGCCATCAGCCGGTCGGCTGCATCCGTCTGCTCGGCAATGGCCAGATCAGCCGGCTGTGCGTGATCGAGACGCGCCGCAACAGCGGCATCGGCGGCGCGCTGCTGGTGGCCGCCGAGGAAGCGGCGCGCGGCGCCGGCATGAGCGAAATCTTCCTTTATGCCCAGACCCACGCCACCAGCTTCTACGAGTCGGCGGGTTTCTCGGTCTCCGGAGGCATCTTCATGGACGCCCACATCCCCCATCGGCAGATGTTCAAGCTGCTGGGCTGACCGCCTCACGTCACCTGCACGGAGAAGCGTGGTCACCAGCATCACCCTGCGCGGAGCGGAGCGCTACGTCATGCTGCGCGCAGTCGCAGCATCTGCGCAGTCGCAGCATCTGCGCAGTCGCAGCATCTGCGCAGTCGCAGTACGCAGGACCCACCATCGCCCATGGATTCTGCGACTGCGCGCAGAATGACGGGAATTCACGCGCAGAATGACGGCGTCGGGTATCGCTACAAGCCCTGCTGGGCGTGCCGGTTCGAAGCGTGGCCACCAGCGCCATCCTGTGCGGAATCAGGCTCAGCGTGTCATCCCGCGGAAGCCCGGCCGTCAGCGTCACCCTGCATGGAGCGTAGCGCTACGTCATCCTGCGCGGAGCGGAGCGCTACGTCATGCTGCGCACAGTCGCAGCATCTGCACAGTCGCAGCATCTGCGCAGTCGCAGTACGCAGGATCCACCGGCTATCCCCATGGATTCTGCGACTGCGCGCAGAATGACGGAATTTCACGCGCAGAATGACGGCGTCGGGTATCGCTACAAGCCCTGCTGGGCGTGCCGGTTCGAAGCGTGGCCACCAGCGCCATCCTGTGCGGAACCAGGCTCAGCGTGTCATCCCGCGGAAGCCCGGCCGTCAGCGTCATCCTGCGTGGAGCGGAGCGCTACGTCATCACGTCATCCTGCGCGGAGCGGAGCGCTACGTCATCACGTCATCCTGCGCGGAGCGGAGCGCTACGTCAT
>CAYMKZ010000126.1:0-8230 GCA_964391345.1 uncultured Alcanivorax sp. | reverse complement strand
TCCGCGGTTTTCGGCATTGCCTGCTCCCTTCGGTCTCGGCAGTCGGTTACCCGCCCCCGGATTTGTCAAACGGGTGGACGAGCCCCGCACCGGTCACCGCGCGGCGTGCAACGCACAGGTCGTCGACGAACGCCCGGTAGGTCTCGCCACGCCGCTCGGTGCGGTCCCGCAGTACCAGGGGTTGCACGGTTGTCAGCAGCTGCGGCCCGTAACGCAGTTCCAGTGCGCTCGGCGCAGGCAGTAGTTCCCCTCGCCGGGCGGAGACCCGAAACGCGGTGCCCAGCAGTGACTGTGCTGCGGTGGCACCCAGACAGATCACCAGTTGTGGTCGCACCTCGTCGATCTCGGCGATGAGCCACGGCCGGCACGCGACCACCTCGGTACGGCCCGGCTTCTGGTGGATCCGGCGCTTGCCCTCCCTGCCGGTGAACTTGAAATGCTTGACCGCGTTGGTCGTATAGACCGATTCCGGTTCGATGCCTGCGTCCTGCAGCGCACGGTCGAGCAGCCGGCCGGTCCGACGAACGGGTGGCCCTCGCGATCCTCGTGGTCACCGGGCTGCTCGCCGACCAGCATCAGCGCTGCACCTCGCCGACCCTGTCCGAAGACGGTCTGGGTGGCGTTGCGATACAGCGGGCAACCGTGACAACAGGCGGCGGCATCACACAGCGCCCTCAGCGACCGCCGCTGTGGCAGATATCGCTGCGCGCCGGGTGGTTTCATGTTCGCCATCACTTCACGCCGCCAGCTCGAGTGCCATCCCGGGCTCCCGGGAGGCGGAGAGGCTGGACGGATAGCTGGGATTCACGTTGCCCCAACGGTTTACGGGAGGCCCGCGAAATTCGCACAGACACAGGCCGGCGCGAACCGGCCGGGCTCGCCGTCAGGCCTTGCTCGTCCAGATCAGCACGTCCTGTGCGCCGTCGTTGTAGACCACCCCGTCCGGCGGCGGGCCGGTGACGTCGAAGTAGATCTTGCCCTGGCGGTCCCGCCCTGCGGGATGGGGCCGGCCGTCACGTCGGCCTGGTAGAGCCTGCCGTCCGGCTGGTAGCCGGGAATGACGACATTGGCCGGGCCCAGGTTGCTGACGGTGTAGGAGGTCGCCGGCGCGCCGTCGTCGAGCTGTTCTGGGCTGCCGAACGGATCGCCGGCCCCGCGGCGGCGGTGGTCGCGGAGAAAGCGCTCAGCACCGCGATTCCGGCCGCGCCGGCAGCCGTGTTTGCCGCGGTCTTGGAGAGCTTCGTGTCTGACTCCTCTCTTTGAGTCGTCACCAGCCGCGGTCCGCTTTGCTGCAACCCTCACCGCAGGTGTCCAGCGGCTACCCGGGATCATCGGAGGGGAAACCCCGGCGCAGTTGCGCGGTGTGTCGAAATTGTGGATAGTTGCGCCAGGCTCGGGCGTTGAGCAGACAGCGCCGGTCGGGGTTGTCCGCGCTTACTCTCCTGCGATTCCCAGACCGCGGTTTGTCCGCAGGCTTGGGAGATCAAACTCATACTGTTGGGGTACGAGAGGCAGGTACGCGGTGGTCGGGGACGTCAACGCTCAGTTCGCGGAGTCCTTGGGCGACGATGCCGAACAGGACACCGAGCTCGACATGGTGGTCGGTCTCGGTGATCCGCAGCGAGTCGGCCGGTTCCGGTACTGGATCGGCGAGAAGCGCTGGGAGTGGTCGGATACGGTGGCCCGCATGCACGGCTACGAACCGGGCTCGGTGCAACCCAGCACCGATTTGCTGCTGCAGCACAAGCATCCCGACGACCGCCCGCAGGTCGCCGAAACGCTGGAGCGAGTCATCGACGGCGAGCCGTTTTCCAGCCGGCACCGGATCATCGACACCGCCGGGCAGGTCCACTGGGTGATCGTGGTCGGCGATCGCATGCTGGACGACACCGGCGTGGTGACCGGGACGGCGGGTTTCTATGTGGACGTCACCGACGTGCTGCAGGCCGACGTCACCGCCGCGGTCTCCGAGGTCGCCCAGTCGCGGGCGGTGATCGAGCAGGCCAAGGGTGTGCTGATGGTCGGGTACGGGATCTCCGCGGAGCGGGCGTTCGACATCCTGGTGTGGCGGTCGCAGGAAACCAACGTCAAGGTACGCGACCTGGCCGCGCGGTTTCTGGCGGCCTTCACCGGCAAGTTGCCGACCGAGGTGCTCTCCGACCTGGATCACACCCTGCTGACCGTGACCTGATCAAGCGGCCGACGTGGCTGCGCCGGATCACCCGCAGCACGATTGCCCGCGCAGCCAGGCGGGTAGCCACCCGAAGGTGGTGAGTGCGATGACAGATGACGCCGTCAATCCGGGCCGGCGGTTAGCCGCCACGTGCTGCGGGAGGAGCGACAGCCCTGACTAGGCGACAGAGTCAGCTCACGGTGTCGGCGAGCACCGTGGCCGGCGCTTGTCTGCTGAACGCACTCGGGACGCTGGACAGCAGCACCTACCTCGAACTGCGTGACAGGGTGATCAAGGCGGCGCTCGATGAACCGTCCGCCGTGCTGATCGACGTCAGCGGGCTGGACGTCCCGGCATCCTCGGCGTGGTTGGTGTTCGCCAGTGCGCGTTGGCATGTCAGCACCTGGCCCGGTATCCCGATCCTGTTGGTCTGTCCGCGCCCGGACGTGGCCGGGCGGATCGCGCAGACCGGCGTCACCCGCTATGTGCCGGTGTATGCCGATCTCGAGACCGCGTTGGCCTCGATCGTGCGCGACACGATCCGTCGCCACCGCGCCAGTGTTGAGCTGCCGCATAGCCTGAGCAGCCTGCGCCGTTCCCGCGACTTCGTGGCCACGTGGCTGTCCGACTGGTCGCAGGATCAGGTGATCCCAACCGCCAAGGTGATCGTCGACGTGTTCGTGGAGAATGTGCTGCGCCATACCGAAAGCCAACTGGTGGTCCGATTGGAGAGGGCCGATTCCACGGTCACCGTCGCGGTCGAGGACGCCGACGACACCCCGGCGGTACTCCGCGAACCGGCCGGCGGGTGCGTTGACCGGACATCCGGACTGGCGGTGGTCAGCGCCCTGAGCCGCGCCTGGGGAAGCCGCCCCGCTCCCGACGGCAAGACGGTGTGGGCGGTAATCGGCCCGGAGAACTGGCTTTAGCCCTGCCCGCTCACCAGCTCCTGTGCCACTCCGGCCAGCGGGGTGTTGGTGTTCTGCGAAAGCCGCTTGAGCAATTCGAAGGCCTGCACGGCATCGATATCGAACCGCTCCATCAGCATCCCCTTGGCCTGGCCGATGATGTCACGGGAGGCCAGCGCGCTACGGAACTGCTCGTTGCGGCGAACCATGTGCAAGGCCAGGGCGGCGTGGGTGGCCAGGATCAGACCGGACTCGACCGCTTCGTCGTCGAAGGCGTTGGCGGATTCGGCGTAGAAGTTCAGTGCGCCGGTCGTTCCCTCACCGGTGAACAACTCGAAGGCCAGGATGGACCGCACCGCTGTCGTGGCCGCCACCTCGCGGCAGTAGGACGGCCAGCGCTCCTCGGTGCAGATGTCGTCCAGGCGAACGAGGTGGTGTTTCCACGCCGCGGCCAGGCACGGCCCTTCCCGCAGCCGCCGCTGGATGTCGTCGAGCATCGTCGGGCAGGCGCCGGTCGCCGCCAGCGTCTGCACATCGCCGCGCGCTGTCGTGACGGTGACACCGGCGTGCTGGGCACAGGACATGTGGCCGAGCAGGTTTGCGATCAGTTCGTCGAGCGCCCCCTCGGCATCGACACGCCCACGCTCGTCCAGGGTGTGCACCAGTCCCGCCACGCCATGCATCATGTCGTTGCGGTTCGTCGCCGCCATATTGTCGCTCCGCCCAGAGCCGCCGCCCGATGCACCTATGCTCCTCCGATCGGTCAGACACGGCAACCACGTCGACGTCGCACCGGACATCCGGTCCGGAAACCAAGAATTCGCCGAATCTCTTTCAGCGGTTACACATTCGACGCCCCGGCCGTCACCAGCCGGCCGTTTGCCCGCGGCGTTCGGAAACCGTTACGGACTTCACGACGAGCGTGCACCGATAGCCGTTGCCGCACAAGCTGCTTCGATGACCTGATCCCACTCCCGCAGGAATCGGTCGAGTCCGAAATGTTCCGTCGCGTAGTCGCGGGCCGCCTTCCCGACCACCTCGGCCAGATAGCGGTCGGCGCACAATCCGCTCAGCGCGGCCCGCAGCGTGTCGACGTCGGCGCTGACCACGCCCGCTTCCGGCGGCACCACCAGCGGCGCCATGGTCGAGGCCACCGCCACCACCGGCATGCCCAAGAACATCGCCTCGAGCAGTGACAGGCCCAGTGACGTCCAGCGCGCGGTGTGCAGGTAGACGCGCCGGTGCGCCAGTTCCTTCATCAGCGCACCGGCCCGAAGGTCGCCGTGACCGGTGACGCCGGGGTGGCGACGCGCCGGGTCGTTGAGCTCCTCGGTGCCGATTCCCCAGACGTCCACCGGCGCGGATTCCCCGAAGGCGCCCAGCAGGTCGGCGCCCACCGTGCGCCACCGCCGCAGCGGCTCATCGATCAGGGCGGCCGCGGCGGCGACGTCACCGGTGTACAGATGGCCCGGATCGGCGATCCCGTGGTTGATGACCGTGGTCGGGGCAGCGCCGTTGTCCCACATCAGCCGGTTGAAGTCGGTGACGTGGATCAGCGGGATGTCGTCGCGTTCCGCGATCGGGTGTCGGCTCTCCACGACGAACGGCCGCGGGGTGTTGTGTTCGACGTAGACCGCGGCAACATCGATCCCGGGCCGCCTATCGAGCAGTCGCGCGGCCAACTCCACTTCGTGAGGGCGCTGTAATACCACCAGGTCGATGTCTTCGTCGCGCAGCTCGCGCACCGGAACCTCCCGCGCATCCGGCCAGTCGCGACCGCACAACCCTCGGCCGTCGGCATCGTGTGGGGCGTTGACCGGAATGAGGTAGCGGTGTCCGCCGGCAACGAACGAGTCCATCCACGAGCCGTGCACGTGCCACACGAGCAACGACCGCGCGGTGGACTGCGGAAACACCATAAAACCGGTGGTAACCCGCGGTGCATGGTCTCTAAACGTCGGCGCGCATGCCGACGCCGTTTGCTGCAACCGGATTCGCCGGCTTGCGCGACACCACCGTTACTGAATCGTTGCAAGGCCGGAGAGATCGGCGTAGGTTCGTAGGCAGGTTGAGTTCCCAGCCACCCGGAACCCGCGTCAAGCACGCAAAGCCAGGGAGGCATACTCCCTGCCTCTCGATCCGTAAAGGTGTAACTCGCATCGACGCGATCCAACAGTACGAATTTCGACTGATGGAGTAATTCAATGTCTGCTTTGAAGGCAGCCGGGTCGGTGTTCCCGGCGCCCCGAATATCCACCCTGCCGCCGTCCGATAGCTGGGAGAACCACACCGCCCGCGCCGTCACCCGCTGGGGGCGTTCGGGTGCGGTGATCAGCGTGGGCGGCGAACTCGACGCCACCAATGCCAGCCAGCTCGCCGACTACGTGCAGCACTGCGCAAGTTCCTCCGAATGGCTGGTTCTTGACCTGAACCATTTGGAATTCATTGGCACCGCCGGTTTTTCAGCACTGAAGACGATCGCCGACCGGTGCGCTGACGCCATGGTCTACTGCACGACCGTGCCCGGCACCGCGGTGTCTCGACTGTTGCGGATCTGCGACCCGGAAAACACCTTGCCGACCACCGCGTCGGTGGCCGACGCGCTGGCAGGCGTGCAGGGCTTCCGGCAGGTTCGGTAAACGCCCTCGTCAATCGGCCAACTCGCGGGACCGCGAGGCCAGGCCGGAAGCTCTCTCACCCTGATAGCTCGCGAGCGATATGTTCGCCTACCGTTGCAGGCGGCGGGCGGCGAAGTCGGCCGCCTGATCCACGATGCTCCCGTCGCCGGCGTAACTGTCATGCGCGGCGAAACTCATTCCGTCCGAGCAGACCGCATCTTCGGGCGCACACACTTGCAGTGTCTTGGCCTGATACAGCGGGCCTATCGTGATCGTCGGCTCGTTGAGGAAGTTCATCGCCCGCTCGTTGGGCATCGCGAACAGCACCACCGCGGCGACGTGCTCGGCGACGCCGGGGTCCAGGGGCTTGGGCACCGTCGCAGGGTCGACGCCGTCGGGCACCTGGGCGGAGGTGACGAACCCCATCACCGCGGCGCCCTGGGAATAGCCGCCGAGCACCATCTTCGTTCTGGGACAAGAGGTTGCCCGGGAGACGACGTGGGCACCGGCATCCCGGATACCGTCGACGCCGGTATCCCAGTGGTCGGTGGCCGGGTAGCTGACCGCGTAGACGGCCGGCGGGCTGCCGTTGACGCGCGCGTTGAGCGCATCGACGAATGCCTGACCGGTGGGTCCGACGCCGGGCGGTTCACCGGTGCCGCGCGCGAACACCACCTCGGTATCGGGACACGGCTGGGCCGTTGCGGCGGGGATGCCCGGATCGAAGAGGGTCGCGGCACCGCCGGCGGATGTCGCGATCACCACAAGCCCAAGGGAATAGCGGAGGCCGCGCGCAGTCATGTCGCTGTAGGTGCCCGCCGCGGTCCCGGCTCAAACCGGCTCTTTGAAAAAGTTTTTCGGGAGGCCCCGCTCTGGACTTTGCTCACCCACTTTGTTATGACAAGAAGGTCAGGTGTGGCGTCTTCAGACTGTAGGGCGGCCATCCCATGGCATCTCATGATGCCGAGGGATGGGACCGAGCCCACGAGCCCCGTGTCGACCTCTCCCCTCTCGCGCACCCGGCCGGCGGGCCCTGGTTCCGTCTGCGCGAAAGGGGAGAACAATGCGAAACGACACGCACCGGCTGCACCGGATCGCGACGGCCGGGGTTGCGGCGACGCTGCTACCGGCATTGGCCGGCCTGGGCGCGACGGCGCCACCGGCCCGGGCCGCGGGCCCGGAGTTTCTTCAGGTGCCCTCGGCGAGCATGGGCCACAACATCACCGTCGAATTCCAGGCCGGCGGGGCGCCGGCGGTATACCTGCTGGACGGCCTGCGCGCCCGCGATGACCGAAGCGGTTGGGACATCGAGACACCGGCGTTCAGCGAGTACAACGGTTCGGGGATCTCCGTCGTGGCGCCGGTCGGCGGGCGCTCCAGCTTCTACACCGACTGGTATGGATCGGCCAACGGGCAGACCTATAAGTGGGAGACGTTTCTGACCAGTGAGCTGCCGGGTTACCTCAGCGGCCGCGGCGTCCGATCGACCAACAACGCGGTGGTGGGCGTGTCGATGTCGGGATCGTCGGCGTTGATCCTGGCGGCCTACCATCCCGGCCAGTTCCGCTATGCCGCATCGCTGTCGGCGCTGCTGACACCCTCCAGCGGCAACGGGCCGATGCTGATCGGCATGGCGATGAACGACGAGGGCGGCTTCAAGCCGGAGGACATGTGGGGACCGTCGGGCAGCGCCGGTTGGCAGCGCAACGACCCGACGGTGCAGGCCGGGCGGCTGGCGGGCAACAACACCCGGCTGTGGATCTACAGCGGTAACGGCACCCCGTCGGAGATCGGCGAAGGCAGCCTTCCCGGTCAGGTGATCGAGCAGATCATCATGCAGAGCAACGTCGCCTTCCGCGACGCCTACACCGGCGCGGGCGGACACAACGCGACGTTCAACATCGACGCCAACGGGGTACACAGCTGGGGCTACTGGAACGCCCAGCTGGTGGCGATGAAGCCTGACATGCAACGCACCCTGGGCGCCGGAGGGCAGGCCTGATACCGGACCACCGTTGACGGGAGGCAAGCAGATGACGATCGCAAGCACGCCGCAACCCGACGGGGGCCGGCCATGACCCGCTTCACCACCGGCAACGGCTTCCCGGATGTGGTGGTCACCGGCGTCGCGATGACAACCGCCCTGGCAACCGACGCCGCCACCACGTGGAAGATGCTGCTGGACGGTCAGAGCGGGATTCGCAAACTCACCGACCCATTCGTGCAGGAGTACGACCTGCCGGTGCGGATCGGCGGGCATCTGCTGGAGGACTTCGACTGCGAGCTGACCCGGATCGAGCTGCGCCGGCTGTCCTACCTGCAGAAGATGTCCACCGTGTTGGGCAGGCGCGTGTGGGCGAATGCCGAAGCCCCCGAGGCGGATCCGCGTCGACTGATGGTGTGCATCGGCACCGGGATGGGCTCCACCGAGGAATTGGTCTGGGGTTACCAGGGTTTGGTCGATCGCGGTATGCGTGGGGTGTCACCGCTGGGCGTGCAGAAGTACATGCCGAATGCGGCGGCCGCCGCGG
>CAYMKZ010000125.1:3415-8453 GCA_964391345.1 uncultured Alcanivorax sp. | reverse complement strand
GCGGGAAGTCAGATGAGAATGAGTACCGCCACACCGAGCCCCATGGTGCCGATGCCCAGCCCCAGCAGTGAGGCCGGGGCGGCGAGGGCGTCCGGCAGGGGTTGCCAGGCCAGTTGGCGGCGGCGGCGGTAGGCGATGATGGCGGCGAAAATCGCCAGCAGAAACGCCGCGGCGATGGCTGTGAGACGCACCGGCCCGGTAACGGACAGGCCCTGGCGGCCCAGCAACAGCGCGCCGTTGGCCAGAAAGGCCAGCGTCACGCGAGTCCATGACAGAGCCGTGCGCTGGGCTTGCAGGCCGGGCACTGGGCGGATCGGGGTGGGCTCCACTTTATTCATGGGCAGCGCGCTCAGCCGTGTCCGAAGACGACGGCCAGGGCCAGCACGATCAGCCCGATGAGGATGATGCCGGCGGCCAGCAGCCACGGCATCACCGCGGACGGCAGCGGCGCGTCGCGGCGCATGGCCTGTTGCGTGGTGCGCCAGCGCAAGGCCGCGCCGCAGACGCAGGCGATGCTGATGATCGCCAGCACCCCGGCCAGCAATTTGCCGCCACCGGGAAACGAGAAGCTGGGAGCGAATTCGTTGACGGCAACGGCGCCGGCCAGCAGCGCCAGCGCCGTGCGTACCCAAGCCAGAAAGGTTCGTTCGTTGGCGAGCGTGAAACGGTAATCCGGTTCGTGATCGCTGACTTCATGCTCATCTTGTGGCTGGTTGGCCGGCATGGTGCGGTTTCTCCCCCAGGTTGAAAAAGTTCAGGACAGTGCCACCAGATAACGTCCGCGTCCCTGGCTGTCGAGCAGGCGCTGAAAGGCCGTGGGCAGGTCGGACAACTGAATCTGCTGGGCGATCCGTTGCAGGTGGCGTGGTTTCATGTCGCCGCCGAGGCGTGACCATATTTCCTGGCGCAGGGCCATGGGGCTGCCCGCGTTGACGCCGATCAGTCGAATACCACGCAGAATGAACGGCAGCACCGTGGTGTTCAATTGTGGTCCGGCGGCATTGCCGAAGGCGGCGATCACGCCCTGCGGCTGCACCGTGCGCGTCAGCCAGGCGAGGGTGTCGCCGCCCACGGAATCGACGGCGCCGGCCCACTGCGCTTTTTCCAGTGGCCGCGTGCCGCTGACCACCGAGCGATCGAGAATGTCGCTGGCGCCCAGTTCGCGCAAGTAGTCGTGGCTGTCCGTTTTGCCGGTAATGGCGGCGATGGTATAGCCGAGCTGGGCGAGGATGTCGATGGCGATGCTGGCGACGCCGCCGGTGGCGCCGGTGATCAGTACCTTGCCGGCGTCCGGTTGCAATCCGTTGAGTTCCATCAGGTGTACGGAAAGTGCGGCGGTGTAGCCGGCGACGCCGATGGTCGCGGCTTCACGCAGGGTCAGCCCGGTCGGCAGCGGCAATACCCAGTCCGCCGGCACGCGGCTGTATTCGGCGTAGCCGCCGTCGTGGTCGGTGCCGATGCCGAAGCCGTGCACGATTACCGGGTCACCTTCCTTGAAGCGCGGATCCTGGCTCTCGGCGACGGTACCGGTGAGATCGATGCCACCGACGCGCGGGTACTGGCGCACGATCTTGTTGAGGCCGTGCGCGGCCAGGGCATCCTTGTAGTTGACGCTGGCGTAGGCGGTACGGATCACCACGTTGCCGGGCGACAGGTCGTCGATTTCCATTTCCACCAGACGCCCTTGCGGGCGATCGTCGGTGTCGAACAGGCGGTAGGCGTTGAAAGTCATGGTTGGTTCTCCGAAGGCGGACGCACTGACTTGTCGGTCAGTCTGGTAGGGTGACGGTATTCGCCGGGGCCCCTGTTGTGCAACAGATTACTCGCTGCGCGCCAGATAAGGCGAATCGGCGATCGACCAGGACGGCGCGCTTTCCATGCGGAAAATCTGCCGCAGATGCACCTCGTCCGGGCCGTCGCCGATCCTCAGCATGCGGCCCCAGGCCAGCGCCTGGTGAATCGGTGTGTCCTCGGAGCCGCCCATGGCGCCGAACACCTGCAAGGCACGGTCGGCGATGCGCTGCAACATGGCCGGCACGATCACCTTGATGATGGAGACGTCGCGCCAGGCGCTGTGGTGGCCCTCGCGGTCCAGCCGCCAGGCGCAGCGATAGCAGAGCAGGCGCGCCTGCTCCAGTTCCACCCGTGATTCGGCGATCCAGCGCTGCACCGTATCGTATTCGATCACCGCCCGGCCGAAAGTACTGCGCTCGGCGGCGCGCGCCATCATCAGCTCGATCAGCACTTCACAGAGGCCGATGGAGCGCATGCAGTGTTGCAGCCGCGCCGGGCCGAGACGAATCTGGCCGACGCGAAAGCCCTGGCCTTCTTCGCCGAGCCGGTTGTCCACCGGCACCCGCACGTCCTTGAATTCCAGTTGCCCGATCGGCGCCACGTAATCGGTGCATCCCATCCAGCGCAATGGCCGCACCAGTCGCACGCCGGGCGCGTCCATGGGCACGATCACGCAGGTGTGGCGTTGTGTGCGCGGTGCCTGTGGGTCGCTGACGCCCAGCGTCAGCAGAAACCGGCAATCCGGGTGGGCAGCGCCGGTGATGAACCATTTGCGGCCGTTGATGCGGTATTCATCACCGTGCCGTTCGATGCGGGTGGCGATATTGGTGGCGTCCGAGGAGGCCACGTCCGGCTCGGTCATGGCGAACGCCGAATGGGCCTGCGCTTCCAGCAACGGGCGCAGCCAGCGTTGTTTCTGTTCGGCGGTGGCGCAGTGTTGCAGGGCGATCATGTTGGGCACTTCCGGCGGCTGGCAATTGAACACCTCGGAGGCCCAGAACAGCCGTCCCATCATTTCCGCCAGCGGCGCGTAGTCCAGGTTGGAAAGACGGGTGCCGGGTTCGTCGTCGGCCAGCTCCGGCAACCCCAGGTTCCAGAGACCGGCGTCGCGGGCCTGGCGTTGCAGTTCCGGCAGAAACGACGGGCTTTTGCCCTGGCGCACGACTTCCTCGTACCAGTCGCGGTTGCGTGGTAGCACCTTGTCATTGAAGAAGTGCTGCAAACGTTCCAGCCACTGCTGGGAGCGGGGTGACATTTCGAAGTCCATGGAGCCCTCTTGCCGGCGAGTGGTATCCGCCTTTCTGTTCGCTGAATGCAATTCGATAAATGAATCTTTAAGTGGATAATGTTTTGACATATTGACTTGGTGATGTCAATTGCCCAGGATTTTATTATCGATCTTGTCATCGGCACTCGGGGAGAAAGCATTGTGGCGACATCCTCATCCTTTACGTCGACGCTGGCTCGCGGGCTGGCGGTGCTGTCCGGTTTCCGGCCGAGTGATCAGGCGTTGTCGAACAGCGAACTGGCGGCGAGAACCGGCCTGGCGCGCCCGACCGTCTCCCGGCTGACGTTCACGCTGGTGGAGCTGGGTTTTCTGCGCCGCGATCGCGCGGGGCGCTATCGCCTCGGCAGCCGGGTGCTGGAGATCGCCTATCCGTTGCTGGCGAGCATGAGCGTTCGCCAGCGGGCGCGCCCATTGATGCGGGAATTTGTCGCCCGGGCGATCGGCACGGCCTCACTGGTAATGCCGGTGGGACGCGATTTCATCTATCTGGAAACCGTGCGCGGCAGCGAGGGGGCGCTCCATCTGCCGGAAGTGGGCTTCTGCGGCCCCCTGGCGCACACCGCTGCCGGCCGGGCACTGCTGTCGCTGTTCACCGACGAGGAATTCCGGGCTTACGACGCCGACATGCGCGCCAGCCAGCCGGATCAGTGGCGCCAACTGCGGCCACGGGTGCTGGCCGGTATGCGCATGTGTCGTGAACGGGGTTATGTGGTTTCACTCGGTGAGTGGCGCAGCGAGATTTTCGGGGTCGCCGCGCCCCTGTACCGGACGGAAGACGGGGACTGTCTGGCGGTCAACTGCGGCATGCCGTCGTTCCGTTTCAGCGCCGATGAAGTGGAATACCAGTTCGGGCCGCGCATGGCGGCCCTGGCGCAGAGCATTCGCAATGTGGCCGGGCAGCAGTGACGCCGGCCTGTTACTGACAGGAGACTGTGATGATTCCACGTACCCCGGTTTGTGACCTGCTGGGTATCGAGACGCCGATTTTCGGTTTCGCCCATTCCATCGAGGTGACCGTGGCCATTGCCAAGGCGGGGGGCTTTCCGGTATTCGGCGCCGCCCGCGATACCCCGGAGCAGATCGTCGCCGACCTGGCGGAAATCCGCCGTCGTATTGGCGACCGGCCTTTTGGCGTGGATCTGATGTACCCCAAGTTGGCGGGTCAGGAGACCGACATGGCCAGCGCCAGGGCGCAACTGCCGCCGGAGCACCGTGCCTTCGTGGCGCAACTGCGCGACAAATACCAGGTACCGGCCGCCACCCAGGGCAACTTCTTCTCGTCCCAGGTGCGCAATCAGGCGTTTTTCGATGCTCAGACCGAAGCGGTGCTGGCGTCCGACGTGGACGCCGTGGCCACGGCGGTCGGGTTGCCCCGCGCCGTACTGGAGGCCGCCAAAGCACGCGGCAAAGTGACCTTTTCCCTGGTCGGTGCGCGACGCCATGCGCGGGCGGCCTGCGAGGCCGGCGCCGATGTACTGGTGGCGCAAGGCTATGACGCTGGCGGCCATACCGGGCCGGTGGGCACTTTCACGCTGCTGCCGCAGATCATCGAGGCCGCCAGTGGCCGTCCGGTGCTGGCGGCGGGCGGGGTCGGCTGCGGCAGACAGGTGGCGGCATCGCTGGCCATGGGAGCGGACGGCGTGTGGCTGGGCACCGCCTGGCTGACCACCCGTGAATACGCCACCCCACCGGAGCTACTCAAGCGGCTACTGGCCGCCGCCAGCGAAGACACGGTGATTACCCGGGCGCACAGCGGCAAACCCTGCCGGGTGGTGCGCAGCGCCTGGTCCGACGAATGGCAAACCGCGCAGGCGCCGGAGCCTCTGCCGATGCCGTATCAGCAGGTGCTGACGGGGGAACTGCTGGCCGCCATCGAAGAGCACCAGGTTGCTCCGCTGGTGTATGAAGCCGCCGGACAGAGCATCGCCTGGTTCAATGAGCTGACCACGGTGGCCG
>CAYMKZ010000125.1:0-3315 GCA_964391345.1 uncultured Alcanivorax sp. | reverse complement strand
GGCCCGAAGGGTGGCCGCCAGGGAAGGCGGACACAAAAAAAACCCCTCTTCCAAATTGGGGGGGTGGAAGAGGGGGGGTTGTGAGCGCTATTTCTAGCGCCTTGGGGGGATACCGATTGTCATCTATCAGCGCGTTTTGACATGTCTCCAATGGTACAGACCATCAAGGGGTCATGCTGTAAAAATCCTTGGGCGAGTGTAAAACATCGACCCGGACTGCGGTGGCGCAAGGCCACCATTCAGTAAGACATATCTTACAAGATCGTAAGCATTTGCGCCATTTTTATGTCAGAGTTCACCCCCGTTTTCCTGCCTGAAAATATGTAACTGATTGATACCAAAGGAATATTTCAGCATTGGCATGGTTGGGGAGAGCAGATTTTATACTTCTTTAACCCCTATGCGGCCTCGGGCTTGCTATAGTCATCTTGCGTTCAGGGAAGAGCGCACAAGGATGGGACCAGGGAAGGTGAACAGGGATGTTCAGGTGAGCGCAATCGGGTAAGGATGACTCGACGCAAAAGGGCGGCAGGATGCCGCCCTTTCTCACTTCCGGGGGCGGCACCCGCCGGGAAGCGGTACCGGTTCCTGATGTGACCCGTCATTCACCAACCAGCGCGCCGTTCACGAGCCGGCGGGCCATTCACGAACCAGCTTGTCTTTCTTGTTGGGCACGCCATCCCATTCCGCGGCGTCGTCCATGGCATCTATCATCTCGGTGATGTTCGGCCATTTCTCCGCCAGCTCGGCATTGATCTCCAGGAATTCCTGCTGATCGTCCGGCAGTTCGTCCTCGGAAAAGATGGCGTTCACCGGACACTCCGGCTCGCACAGAGCGCAGTCGATACACTCATCCGGATGGATCACCAGAAAATTGGGGCCTTCATAGAAACAGTCCACCGGACAGACTTCCACGCAGTCCGTGTGTTTGCAGTTGATGCAGTTCTCGCCTACTACGAATGTCATGGCTTGCCCTCTGGGTGATCCTGTTCAATGCCGCCGGCCGGACGTCTGCTGATGCACGTTCAGCAGGGGGCTGGTCGCGGCGCGGCGCTAGTCTACCCGACTCGTGACGGTGGGAAAATGGCGACGGGCCGTTTGCCGGACGGCGGGCCGGGCTATCCTCGGCTCAGCTCAGGGTTTTCAGCTGATAGAGCCATTCGAGCGCCTGCCTGGGGGTGAGATCGTCGGGATTCAGCTCTCGCAACGCCTTTTCCACCGCGCTGGGGGCGCCGAACAGATCCGCCTGGGCCGGCGCCGGGGGGCTGCTTTCCGCAAGGGTTGGCCGCTCGCCGCTTTCCAGCTCGGCCAGCTTTTTCGTGGCCTGAGTGATCACCGCCGCCGGCACCCCGGCCAGTTGCGCCACTTGCAGGCCATAGCTGCGGCTCGCCGGACCTTCCTGAACGCGATGCAGGAAGATGATGCGGTTGTCGTGCTCGCTGGCCGTGAGATGAGCATTGTAGGCGCCGTCCAGCTGATCCGCCAATTGCGTCAACTCGAAGTAGTGGGTAGCGAACAGCGTGAAGGCGCGCAAATGCCGGGCCAGATGCTCGGCGGCGGCCCAGGCCAGGCTGAGGCCGTCGAAGGTGCTGGTGCCCCGGCCGATCTCGTCCATCAGCACCAGGCTGCGGGCGGTGGCGTTGTTGAGGATGTTGGCGGTTTCCGCCATCTCCACCATGAAGGTGGAGCGGCCGCCGGCCAGGTCGTCGGATGAACCGATACGCGTGAAAATCCGGTCCAGGCTGCCGATGCGGGCGCTGGCGGCGGGCACCGCGCTGCCGATGTGGGCGAGCAGGGCGATCAGCGCAGTCTGCCGCATGTAGGTGGATTTGCCGCCCATGTTCGGTCCGGTGATCACCACCATGCGGCGCTGGTCGTCCAGTTGCAGGCTGTTCGGCACGAAGGCGTCGTCGAGCACCTGTTCCACCACCGGATGGCGGCCGTCGACGATTTCGATCAGCGGCTCATCGACCAGTTGTGGCCGTACCCAGCCCAGTGCTTCCGCCCGTTCCGCCAGCGCCGCGAGCACGTCCAGCTCCGCCAGAGCGGCAGCGCAGCGTTGCAAGGCGGGCAGGTCCGCCGCCAGCTCGCCGATGAGCTGTTCGTACAGACGCTTCTCCAGCGCCAGCGCCTTGCTGGAAGCGGACAGCGCCTTGTCCTCGAATTCCTTCAGTTCCGGGGTGATGAAACGTTCGGCGTTTTTCAGCGTCTGGCGGCGCTGGTAATCGACCGGCGCCTGATCGGCTTCGCGGCGCGACAGCTCGATGTAATAGCCGTGCACCCGGTTGTATTTGACCCGCAGCGTGGAAAACCCGGTGCGGGCGCGTTCGCGGGTTTCGATGTCCACCAGCACCTGGCCGGCGTTCTTGCTGATCGAACGCAACTCGTCCAGTTCGGCGCTGTAGCCGGGCGCGATCACGCCACCGTCGCGGATCAGCATGGGCGGATTGTCGATCACCGCGCGAGTCAGCAGATCCACCTGCTGCGGAAACGCCCCCAGCCGTTCGCGGAGAGCGGCGAACGTGGCGGTCTCCGGCAGGCTGGCGTGCAACTCCGGCAACGCCGCCAGGCTGACGCACAGCCGGGTCAGATCCCGCGGACGGGCCGAGCCCAGCGCCACCCGGCCGAGAATGCGTTCAACGTCGCCGACCTGATCCAGCACCGTGCGCACCGCCTCGAACTGCCAGCCTTCACGCAGCGCCGCGATGTGCTCCTGCCGGCCAGTGAGCACGGTGCGATCACGCAACGGTTGATGCACCCAGCGTTTCAGCAGGCGGGTGCCCATGGCGGTGGTGGTGCTGTCCAGCACCCAGACCAGAGAATGCTGCTCGTGACCGTCCAGGGTTTCCGTCAGCTCCAGATTGCGGCGGGTGGCGGCGTCCATGGCGATATTGTCATCGAAGGACTCGATGGCCAGCCCGGTAACATGGGGCAACGCCCCCCGTTGCGTTTCCCGCGCGTACTGTAGCAGCGCACCCGCGGCGGCCACGGCGGCGCCGGGCGGATGGCCGAAGCCGTTGAGATCCTGCACCTGGAACTGCTGGCACAGTTGCCGGGTGGCGCCCTGCGCATCGAATTCCCAGGGCGGCCGCACCCGGCTTCCCGGCCGTGTCACCAGATTTGCCGGCAGCCCATGCTGCTCGCTGAGCAACAGCTCCGCCGGCTGCCAGCGCTCCAGCAACGCCTGCAACTGCTCGTGACCTTCCACCTGCGTCACCAGAAAGCGCCCCGCCGCCACATCGAGACTGGCCGCGCCGATCTTCTGTCCTTCCTCGTACAGAGCACACAGCAGCGTATCGCGCCGCTCCTCCAGCA
>CAYMKZ010000124.1:0-8456 GCA_964391345.1 uncultured Alcanivorax sp. | reverse complement strand
TGGCGGAGGGGGTGGGATTCGAACCCACGGAGGACGTTAATCCTCGACGGTTTTCAAGACCGTTGCATTCAACCGCTCTGCCACCCCTCCGAGGCCGCCAATCATACCCGAGCGCAGTGATGAGTCAACGGGTCAGCGTCAGAAATTCGCACAGCAATTCAGGATAAGTCGTTGATTCAAAGGCCTTGTCTTGATTTTGCCGGCAGCGACCCTATTATCAGTGGAACTTCGTTGAATTTTGAGAATTCTCTCTATGCGCAATCAACCTTCTCCTTTCTCCACCGCCCGCTACCAGCGGGGCGCCGCCACGGTGACCGGCGAGCGGGCGGCTCAGGTACTGCGTAACACCTACATGCTGCTCGGGCTGACCCTGGTGGGTGCCACGGCGGCGGCGATGTTCGCCATGGCCATGGGCATTGGTTACATCAATCCGTGGCTGACCATCGGTGTGTATTTCGTGTTGCTGTTCACCACCACGGCGCTGCGCAACAGCGGCTGGGGTATTCTGGCGGTGTTCGCGCTGACCGGCTGGTTGGGTTTCACCACCGGGCCGTTGATCAGCATGTACGCTCAGGCCGGAGCCGGGGATGTGGTCAGTCTGGCGCTGGGCGGTACCGCAGCGATCTTCGTGGCGATGTCCGCCATCGCGCTGGTGACGCGCAAGGATTTCAGTTTCCTCACCCAGTTCCTGATGGTCGGCATTCTCGTTGCCTTCCTGGCGGGGCTGGGCGCCATGTTCTTCCATCTGCCGGCGCTGTCGCTGGCGGTTTCCGGTGCCTTCGTGCTGCTGTCGTCGCTGCTGATTCTGTGGCAGACCAGCGCCATCGTGCACGGTGGTGAAACCAACTACATCATGGCGACGGTGACGCTGTTCGTGTCGCTGTTCAACCTGTTCCTGTCGCTGCTCAACATCCTCTCCGCTCTCGACGACTGATGCGCTTCAGCATTCTGGTGACCGCTTCCCCGCAACGGCCGGGGGCGGTCACCGCGTTGCGCACGGTGCAGGCCCTGTGCCGTTCCGATCAGCAACTTTACCGGGTTTTCCTTTACGGCGATGCCGTACAACTGGCCAACCGCTTTGCCGCCCGTGAGGGTCGCTCCGACTCCGCCCGGCAGCAATGGCAGACTTGGGTGGTGGATGCGGAGCAGCCGGTGCGGGTTTGTGTCGGCGCGGCGTTGCGGCGTGGCGTGGCCGATGAAGCGGAAGCCCGCCGCGCCGGGCTCGACGATGCCAATCTGGCGCCTGGGTTCCAACTGACGGGGCTGGGTGACTGGGTGGACGCTTTGAGTCACAGTGACCGGGTGGTGCATTTTGGCTGAGTCGGTGTGCTACCTGATCCGTGCCGTGCCTGGTCCTGCTGTATCTGATCGGGCCGTACCTGATTGTGAGGTATTTGATCAGGCCGCACCTGATTGTGACAGTGGCTGGCGCGAGGCGGTGGAGATGGCGCTGACCTGTGCCGCTTTCGGCCTGGCCACCACGGTGTGGCTGGATGCGGCGCCGCTGGCGCAACTGGCCCGTCGCCGTGATGGCGAGGCCCTGATCGCTGAGTTGACCGCCTTCGGGGTACGTTGCGTGGCGGCCGCTGAGAATCTGCCCGCCGGGCTGTCCGGGGTGGAGTCGCTGGAGGCGGACGCGCTGCGGGCGTTGCGTGCCGGCGAGACGCCGCTGGTGGTGCTGTGATGCTGCATCTGATCGCTTTCGACGACCTGGATTCCGATATCGCACGGGCCTGTCTGCAGCAGTATCGGGAAGGCGACCTGTGCGTGTTCGTCGATCTCGGGCGTCTGGTCGCTGCGGATTTTCCGCTGCGCGGGCGGGCTTTCCTGTTGCAGGAGAAAGCGCTGCCGGAAGAAGAGCCGCAACCCGAATC
The DNA here is from genome assembly GCA_964391345.1 of uncultured Alcanivorax sp. Taxonomy (GTDB): domain Bacteria; phylum Pseudomonadota; class Gammaproteobacteria; order Pseudomonadales; family Alcanivoracaceae; genus Alloalcanivorax. The sequence continues at coordinate 6,582 of CAYMKZ010000124.1, read as the reverse complement.
GTCCGTCTCTTTCGCCAGTATCGATTATGACCAACTGATCGTGCTGATGGCCGAGCAGGATTCGGTCATCAACTGGTATCCTTGAGGCTTGTCTCCCGGCCCGCAGGTAATCCCGTTCATGCATGATCATCCTTTCGCTCCCTTCGTGCGCACCCTGGGGCGTGGCAAGCGCTCCCAGAAAGGGTTGAGCCGCGAGGAGGCCGCCGACGCCATGGGCATGATTCTGCGCGGCGAGGCCAGCCCCGCGCAGATCGGCGCCTTGCTGATGCTGCTGCGGGTCAAGGAAGCCAGTGTCGATGAAATGAGCGGCTTCCGTGATGCCTGCCTGCCCTGGTGCGCGGACAACCTTGCCGCGCTGCCCGCCGTGGATGTGGACTGGCCCAGCTACGCCGGTAAACACAAGCATCACCCTTGGTATCTGGCGGCCGCCCGTTTGCTGGCCGACAACGGCGTGCGCATTCTCATGCACGGCGGTCCGGTGCATGCCGATGGGCGTCTGTACGGCGACCAGGCTTTTGCCGGGTTGCGGCTGCCAGTATCGGGCTCGGTGGCCGAGGCCGCCGATCAACTGCGGCAAAACGGCCTGGCCTGGCTGGGCTTGCAGCACTTCTGCGCGCCGCTGGCGCAACTGCTGTTGCTGCGTTTCGAGCTGGGCCTGCGTTCTCCGGTCAACACGCTGGTGCGGTGCCTCAATCCCGCGGCGGCGGCGCTGAGCGTGCAGAGCGTGTTCCATCCGGCCTATCTGCAACTGCATCTGGAAACCGCCAGAAACTACCAGGGGTACGACCTGTTGCTGTTCAAAGGGGAGGGTGGGGAAGCGGAAATCCGCCCGGATGCGCGCAGCCGGCTGGTCAGGCTGTTGGCCGGCGAATTGCGCGAGGAAACCCTGAACGCGGAGCTGCCACGGCAAACGCCGCCGGCGGAGGTATCCGTGCGGCAGGTGCGGGCGGTCTGGCGCGGGGAAGCCGAAGATGAGTATGGCCTGGCCGCGATCCACGAAACGACGGCGGCGGTGTTGTGGGGATTGGACCGGGCGGCCAGTTTCGCGGAGGGCAAACGGCTGGCGGCAGCGCTCTGGAGCGCGCGAAATCGCGATGCGCTGTAAAAGGGAACAGGCCCCTGTTGTCGTGAATTCTGGCACAAAAGTACCTTTATTTTGTCGAACAAGGTGCAAATCCCCACTTTACCAGTGGCTAATCTGAGTGCAGTATGTAGCCCGCCCGACTGTCGGCGCAGTGGAGCCCTTCCGCGATGGAGTCCGGGTTCCCTTCTTGCTGCGCCGGAAGCGTCCCCACACCGCTGGCGCGGCCAGCTCTCGCGGGATGCCCGTCAGCGCACCTTCCTCCTCCTCAGTGGCGATGGCTGACTGGAGTGGACGCGCTTCAGTCGTGGCCATCCTTTAGCACCTGGCCACCCAGTCAGACTGTCAGTAATGATATGACGTGTCAGCCGACGCGGTTTCTGTGTGCGCCAAAAAGGGTGCTGGACAGTATGGACAACCACCAATCCCCGCAGGAGGGTTGCGTATGAGCAAGATACCGGCACAGGGTCTTTACGATCCACGCAATGAACACGACGCTTGTGGCGTTGGCTTCGTGTCACACATCAAGGGCCTGAAGCGGCACACCATCATCCAGCAAGGGCTGGATATCCTGCGCAACCTCAACCACCGGGGCGCGGTGGGTGCCGACCCCTTGATGGGCGACGGCGCCGGTATCCTGATCCAGATTCCGGATGTGCTGTACCGCGAGGAAATGGCCAAACAGGGCGTCACCCTGCCGCCTCCCGGAGAGTACGGGGTGGGCATGATCTTCCTGCCCAAGGAACAGGCTTCGCGGCTGGCCTGCGAGCAGGAACTGGAGCGCAAGGTGCACGCGGAAGGGCAGGTGGTGCTGGGCTGGCGGGATGTGCCGGTCAATGCCGATATGCCCATGTCGCCGCAGGTCAAGGCGCAGGAGCCGCTGATCCGCGAGATTTTCATCGGCCGTGGCGCCGACGTGATGGTGCCGGACGCGCTGGAGCGCAAGCTGTACGTGATCCGCAAGAGCGCCGGCCATGCAATTCGCGCGCTCAACCTCAAGCACGGCACCGAATATTTCGTGCCGTCCATGTCCACCCGCACGGTGGTCTACAAGGGGCTGCTGCTGGCTGGCCAGGTGGGCGAGTACTACCTGGATCTCCAGGACGAACGCACGGTGTCGGCGCTGGCGCTGGTGCACCAGCGGTTTTCCACCAACACGTTCCCCGCCAGGGAGCTGGCGCACCCGTACCGGATGATCGCCCACAACGGTGAAATCAACACCGTCAAGGGCAACGTCAACTGGCTCAATGCGCGCACCAAGGCGATCGCCTCGCCGGTGCTGGGCGACGATCTCGACAAGCTGTGGCCGCTGGTGTATCCGGGGCAGTCGGATACCGCCTCCTTCGACAACTGCCTGGAATTGCTGACCATGGCCGGCTACCCGCTGGCTCAGGCGATGATGATGATGATCCCGGAAGCCTGGGAGCAGCACACGCAGATGGACGGCAATCTGCGCGCCTTCTACGAATACCACGCCTCGATGATGGAGCCCTGGGACGGTCCCGCCGCCATTGCCTTCACCGATGGCCGCCAACTGGGCGCCACCCTGGACCGCAACGGCCTGCGGCCGGCGCGTTACATCATCACCAGCGATGATCTGGTGATCATGGCTTCGGAAGCCGGGGTACTGCCGGTGCCGGAAGCCAGCATCGTCAAGAAATGGCGCTTGCAGCCCGGCAAGATGCTGCTCATCGACATGGAAGCCGGGCGCATCATCGACGATGCCGAACTCAAGGGGCGGCTGTCCAAGGCGCGGCCTTATGAGCAGTGGATCGAACACATTCGCATTCGCCTCGACGATCTGCCGGACGCCACGCCGGAAGGCCGCGCCAGCGAGTCGCTGCTGGACCGCCAGCAGGCGTTCGGCTTCAACCAGGAAGACCTGAAATTCCAGTTGCTGCCGATGGCCGAGAACGGTCAGGAAGCCACCGGCTCGATGGGCAATGACACCGCTCTGGCGGTGCTCTCCGATCAGAGCAAGCCACTGTACAACTATTTCCGGCAGATGTTCGCCCAGGTCACCAACCCCGCCATCGACCCAATCCGCGAGCAGTTGGTGATGTCGCTGACCTCCTTCATCGGGCCGAAGCCCAATCTGCTGGACATCAACAACGTCAACCCGGCGCTGCGTCTGGAAGTGGCGCAGCCGGTGCTGGGTTTTGCCGACATGGCCAAGATCCGCCAGATCGACCGCTACTCGAAAGGCAAATTCCGCAGCCACGAGCTGGACATCACCTATCCGGTCGCCTGGGGCAAGGACGGCATCGAAGCGCGTCTCGCCTCGCTGTGCGCGCAAGCCGCCGACGCCATCGCCCAGGGCAGCAACATTCTGGTGGTCACCGACCGCTACGCCTGCCGCGAGCGGGTGGCGATTCCAGCGTTGCTGGCGACCTCGGCCATTCACCAGTCGCTGGTGGACAAGGGCCTGCGCACCAGCGCCGGTCTGGTGGTGGAAACCGGCTCGGCCCGCGAAGTGCATCACTTCGCGCTGCTCGGCGGCTACGGCGCGGAAGCGGTGCATCCTTATCTGGCTCTGGAAACGCTGGAGCAGGAATTCGCCGGCGAACCCGGCGGCATCACCCCGGAAAAAGCCATCTACAATTACGTCAAGGCGATCAACAAGGGCCTGCAGAAAGTCATGTCGAAAATGGGCATTTCCACCTACATGTCCTATACCGGCGCGCAGATTTTCGAGGCCGTGGGGCTGAATCGGGAGCTGGTGGATCGTTACTTCGCCGGCACCCAGTCCAACATCGAAGGGATCGGTCTGTTCGAAGTGGCGGAAGAAGCGCTGCGCTGGCACAGCAGCGCCTACGGCGATGATCCGGTGCTTGACGGGCGGCTGGCCGACGGCGGCGATTACGCCTGGCGGGTCCGGGGCGAAGAACACATGTGGACGCCCGACGCCATCGCCAAGCTGCAACACGCCACGCGCGCCAACAATCCGGAAACCTACGAGGAATACGCGCGCATCATCAACGACCAGAGCCGCCGTCACATGACCTTGCGCGGCCTGTTCGAGTTCCGCTTCGATCAGGCCGAGGCGGTGCCTCTGGATGAGGTGGAGCCGGCCAAGGAGATCGTCAAGCGTTTCGCCACCGGCGCCATGTCGCTGGGCTCGATTTCCACCGAGGCGCACACCACGCTGGCCATCGCCATGAACCGCATCGGCGGCAAGTCCAATACCGGTGAAGGCGGTGAGGACCCGGCGCGTTACCGAAACGAGCTGCGCCGTATTCCGGTCAAGCAGGGCGATACCCTGGCTGGCATCATCGGCCACGAGCACGTGGTGCGCGATCTCGCTTTGCAGGAAGGCGACTCGCTGCGTTCGCGGATCAAGCAGGTGGCTTCCGGCCGCTTCGGCGTCACCGCGGCCTATCTGGGCTCCGCCGATCAGATTCAGATCAAGATCGCGCAAGGCGCGAAACCGGGTGAAGGCGGGCAGTTGCCCGGCCACAAGGTGTCGAAATACATCGCCGGTCTGCGCTTCTCGGTGCCGGGCGTGGGGCTGATTTCGCCGCCGCCGCACCATGATATCTACTCAATTGAAGATCTGGCGCAGCTCATCTATGACCTGAAGAACTGTAATCCCAACGCGGACATCTCGGTGAAGCTGGTCTCCGAGGTGGGTATCGGCACCATCGCCGCCGGGGTTGCCAAGGCCAAGTCCGATCACCTGGTGGTGGCCGGTCACGATGGCGGCACCGGGGCGTCGCCCTGGTCCTCCATCCGCCATGCCGGCGCGCCCTGGGAACTGGGGCTGGCGGAAACCCAGCAGACCCTGGTGCTCAACCATCTGCGCGGCCGCATCCGCGTGCAGGCCGATGGGCAAATGAAAACCGGACGGGACGTGGCGATCGGCGCTCTGCTGGGGGCCGACGAGTTCGGTTTCGCCACTGCGCCACTGGTGGTGGAAGGCTGCATCATGATGCGCAAATGCCATCTCAACACCTGCCCCACCGGTATTGCCACCCAGGATCCGGAACTGCGCCGGCGCTTCACCGGCCAGCCCGAGCATGTGGTCAACTATTTCTTCTTCGTCGCCGAGGAAGTGCGCCAGATCATGGCCAAACTGGGCATCCGTCGCTTCGATGATCTGGTTGGCCGCGTCGATCTGCTCGACACGCGCGCGGGCATCGATCACTGGAAGGCCAAAGGCCTGGATTTCTCGCGGATTTTCTACAATCCGCAAGTCCCCGCCGAGATCGCCCGGCGGCATGTGGAAACCCAGGACCATGCCTTGCATGAAGCCCTCGACAATCAACTGATCGAGCAGGCGCAGCCGGCGCTGGAGCGTGGTGAAAAAGTGCGCATCCACAGCACCATCCGCAATCTCAACCGTACCGCCGGTACCTTGCTGTCCGGTGAGGTGGCTCGCCGTTACGGCCAGGAAGGGTTGCCGGAGGACAGCATCCACATCGAGCTGAAAGGCATCGCCGGGCAGAGCTTCGGCGCCTTCCTGGCCCGTGGTGTGACCATGGAGCTGTCCGGCGAGGCCAACGACTATGTCGGCAAGAGCCTGTCCGGCGGCCGGCTGGTGGTGCGATTGCCAGAGGGCTTCCACGGCCGTGGTACGGACAACATCATTGTTGGCAACACCGTGCTCTACGGCGCCATCGAGGGTGAGGCCTACTTCAACGGCGTCGCCGGCGAGCGTTTCGCGGTGCGCAATTCCGGCGCCTGCGCGGTGGTTGAAGGGGTTGGCGACCATGGTTGTGAATACATGACCGGCGGCACGGTGGTGGTGTTGGGCAATACCGGGCGCAACTTCGCTGCCGGCATGTCCGGCGGGGTAGCCTTCGTCTACGACCCGGAAGGCAGCTTCCAGACCCGCTGCAATCCGGCAATGGTCGAGCTGCAACCGTTGCTGAGCAGCGAAGAGCAGGAAAGAACCGTCTCCCGCGGCCTGTGGCATCGCTCCGGTCATGGTGCCGAAGCAGCCACCGATGAGGCCATCCTGTTGCAACTGCTCAAGGCGCATCTGGACTACACCGGCAGTGAGCGCGCCAGAACGTTGCTGGACGACTGGCCGACGGCGCGCAGCCGCTTCGTCAAGGTGATGCCTTACGAATACCAGCGTGCGCTGAAGGAGCTGGCGGCGGAACCGCATGGGGATGAACAGGCAGCGACTGCGCTGGCCAAGGCCTGAGGAGTAACGAAATGGGCAAAATTACCGGTTTTCTCGAATACCCGCGTCAACCCGAGCCCGTCGAGGCGGTGGAAGTACGGGTCAAGCACTCGCACGAGTTCGTCGATCAGCTCGATGACAAGACCGCCAGCATCCAGGCGGCGCGTTGCATGGATTGCGGCATCCCGTTCTGTCATAACGGCTGCCCGGTGAACAACATCATCCCGGACTTCAACGATCTGGTCTATCACCAGGACTGGAAGCGGGCGCTGGAGGTGCTGCTGTCCACCAACAATTTTCCGGAATTCACCGGGCGCATCTGCCCGGCGCCCTGCGAGGCCGCCTGCACGCTGAACATCGTGCAGAACCCGGT
>CAYMKZ010000123.1:5208-8548 GCA_964391345.1 uncultured Alcanivorax sp. | reverse complement strand
TCCGGTAGCGGCGATCCCACGACAGCAGCGCCAGCCCCAGCAGCAGGCACACGCCGGCCCATCCGATCAACGGCCGCAGCCAGACCGGAAGACCGGTACCGACCAGTCCGCCCTGCGCCGGCGGCCCCGTGGTGACCGGCCGCACTCCAGTGCTTCCGGCGGCGACCAGCAGGTGCACCGCGTCCGTGGAGCTTGCGCCGGTCAGGCCGCCAGCCACCAGCACCCGGCCACCGGGCAGGGCCAGCGTGGCCGGGGCCGCCACGCCGGTGGGCAGCGCCGCCAGCGGGGTCCACCACCCGGCGGTGGCATCGAACCGCTCCGCGTCCGTGGAGGGCGTCGGTCGGGTGGGCGAGGTCACCCGCGCGGCGAACCCACCGACCGACAGGGCAGCCCCGTCACCCAGCGGGACCGCGGCGGCGAACGTCCGCGGGACCTGCAGCGCACCGGAGTGCGTCCAGGAACCGCTTGCCGGGTGGTAGATCTCGGCGTACGGGGAGCCGCCGACCTCCATCACGGTGCCGTCGGAGCGCACCAGCGCCGAGGCGGCGAAGCGGGCCGCGTGCAGCGATCCGGTGGCCGACCAGGTCCCGGTCGCCGGGTGGTACACCTCGGCGGACGCCAGCGGCCCGGCCGTGCCCATCCCGGCGGCCACCAGCACCGTCCCGTCCGGCAGCGGAGCGATGCTGGCGAACATCCGGCCGGTCGCCATCGATCCGGTCGGGGAGAAGGAACCGGTGGCCGGGTCGTAGATCTCGGCCGAGCGCAGCGGCACGTCGCCGGCCCCGCGGCCGCCGGCCACCAGCACGCGGCCATCCGGCAGCGGCACGGCAACCGGGAACTGCCGCGCGGTGGCCATCGATCCGGTCTCGGTCCAGGTGCCGGTGCGCGGCGAGTAGATCTCCGCGGAGGACAGCACCCCGGACGAGGAGGCGCCGCCGATGGCCAGCACCCGCCCGTCGGCCAGCGTGACAGTGGCCGCACCCGCCCGGGCGTGATGCAGCGAACCGGTGGCGCGCGAACCGGTGGCGGGATCGTAGATCTCCGCGCCGGACAGTGCCCGGGTGCCGTCCGTGCCGCCGGCCAGCAGCAGCGTGCCGTCCGGCAACGCGGCGGAGATCGCGAACGATCGCGGCTGGTCCAGCGGCGGCAGGCTCGTCCACTCCTGGGAGGCCGCCGGCGGGTCGCCGACCGCGTCCGGACCGGCCGGGAGCAGCGCCCGAGACGGTGCTCCGGCCAGCGCCCCCGATGGAGCCGCGGCCCACCGCAGCCCGGCTGGCCGGAGCGCGGCGGCCGGCTCCGACCCGACGGCGGATCCCGGCGAGCGGAAGGCGCCGGAATGTGACGAGCGGAAGGCGCTGGGCAGCGCGTTCGAGGAGAACGGCAGGTGCACCGACTGGTCGATGCCGGGAACCTGCACGTCCACGCCGTCGGAGGTCACGTCGATGCCCACCGTGAACGGCGGAATGGTCAGGGTGTCGCTGTGCTCCCAGGAGAAATCGCACGGGTACGGGATGACGATGTGCTCGAAGCACACCGCGTGCGGCAGGTAGGCGCTCACCCGCACCGACGCGTCCGCGGTCATCGAGGCGGAGAATCCCGAGGTGCCCACCGCGATGTCCAGCGCGGCGTCCAGGTACCCGCTGTAGCGGACCACGTCCAGGTCGAGCGTGCCGGGCCCGAGGTGCAGCTCACCGGAGAGTTCGAAGTCGAACGTCCGCGGTGCGGTGGCCCGGGCATCCAGCCGCACGTCGGTGGGGCCGAACGTCAAGGCGCCGACGGTGATCCGGTCCAGGTGGGCGCGGACGTGGAACTCCAGGGTGGCCGGGTTGATGCGGGCCTCGAAGTCCAGGTTCACACCGTGGATGTCGGCGTTGAAGACCAGCTCGAATCCGGCCGGGTAGAGGGTGTTCCCGATCTTCGCGCCGTTCGGGGAGATGTACAGCCGGGCGTAGTTGACCACCAGCAGGTCCGGCCTGCCGACCGCGGTCAACGGCTTGAGGGCAGGGCTCGTCGATCCCCGGGTGCCGATCTCGATGTCCACCAGCAGGTTGTCGGCCGAGACGTTCAGTGCCAGCGTCAGCGTGCTGCCGGGCTGGTAGCCGATGACCTCGGCCACGTCGGGGGGCAGCGAGGTGATCCGGGCGGCCAGGCCGATGCTCGGGACGCCGGCCGCGTCGATGCCGAGCTGGACGGTGGCCTCGCCGATGTCCAGCTGGCAGATGCCCAGCGCGTCGTTCCAGTGCGAGATCGTGAACGACGCGGTGGCGGTGGCGTTGGTCACGCTGATCAGCCCGGACAGGCCGATGGTGTTGTGGTGCGCGCCGGCGCTGCAGTCGTGCCCGCCGGGCCTGGTGATGGTCAGCTCGGCGTTCACCTGCAGCCCGAAGGAGACCAGGCCGGGCGCGATCGTCATCACCACGGCGCCGGATGTCAGGGCCAGGCGGGCCGCGTCGGTGTCCACCAGCGTGAGGCCGTCCTCGCCGCCGATGGACACCGTCACCGCCAGCGTGACCGATCGGTGCACCAGGTCGAGCTTGCCGCTGGCGACCAGCGAGCTCCCCGGCGGCAGGTCGATGCCCTTGTCGGACAGCCAGTCCGCCAGGTCCTGTGGCACCGTGACCCGGCCGAACACGTTCAGGCCGGCCACGAAGTTCTGCGTCCCGAAGTCGCCGAGATCGCTGGTGTCCACCCGGTTGAGCGCGGTGCTGGAGTAGAACACGTGGGCGTCGGCGACCCCGCCGGCGTCGAGGTACCTGCCCAGGTCGATGCCGGCGCCGATGATGAAGCCGTCGGGTTTGAAGTCCAGCACCGCCGTGACGTCGAACGGTTGGGAGAAGGCGATGGTCAGGGTGGCGTTGGCGGCGACGTCGATGCGTGCCGGTACCCGCCGCCCGTTGACCGTCGTCGGCGGGGTGCGGCTGAAGGACAGGTCGGCGTCGTGGATCGACACCCGCCCGTGCAGCGCCTGGAATCCCACCGGCAGCGACGCGTGCAGCGACAGCGCCTTCGAGGTCAAATCGAAGCATCCGGCGGCCTCCACCGACGAGGCATCCCCGAGCGTGAGGGTGAGGTCGCCGGAGATGCCCAGCCAGAGGTCGCCGGGGTGGGTCACGGTGCAGGTGGTCGGTGCCGCGTTGGACAGCTCGATCGAGGTGACGTGCAGCGACACCGCGGGCACCGGCTGCAGCGTCAGCACGTCGCCGGACGCGGACAGATCGATCGTGGTGCTGGTGACCGGCGCGCCTCCGGCCGTGGCCGCCGGAGTGGTCTCGGTCGCGAGATGGCCGGACAGCGCGGTGTTCTCGGCGATGGTGACGCCGTCCAGCGGGGTCCAGCCGCT
>CAYMKZ010000123.1:0-5108 GCA_964391345.1 uncultured Alcanivorax sp. | reverse complement strand
CATCGATGCGTTGCGCACCGTGCCGTGGCCGTCCAGGGTCCCGTCTGCGTAGCTCAGGTCGAGGTGCAGATCGGCATGGCCGGATCCGGAGTCCATCGAGCCGGTCACCGCCACGGTGAGGGTGTTGGTGCCCTCCTGGCGGGCGTAGGTGGCCTCCGCGTGCAGGTCGCGGACGGTCACCGCGAAGATGTCCAGTTGCGGGATCGTCAGCGTCACGTGGAACTCGGCGGAAGCCGTGCTGGACAGCGCGGCGGTGAACGTCAGCGTGGTCCCGGTGGAGATCCCGACCGCGGCGAGGTCGGCGGCCATGCCGGGCTCCAGGGTGTACACGCCGCGGGCATTGAGCCCTGCGGCCAGCGGGATCTGGGTGCCGCCGGGCAGTTCCGTCTCGGTCAGCCCGGTGTCGTAGGCGTCCACGGCGTGCGAGGCGTAGGCCACGAATCCGGTGGCGGGCAGCCCGATCGGGTGCAGGTCCGCCGCCCCGCCGATGACCAGGCCGCCGCCGGTGCCGGTCCCGGCGGCGAGCCGCATCGCGACGGACAGCGTGGTTCCGCCCACGTCGACATCGGCGGTGGCCGAACCGGCCAGGGAGGCGCCCACGTTGGAGCCGGTCACATCCACGTGCACGTCACTCAGGCTCAGGCCGGATACGACGGGCAGCGACGCGACGTCACCGGACACCTGGAACAGCGTGGTGGCCAGGTCCACGCAGCCGGAGACGTCCGCGCGGAACGAGTCGGCGCCGGGCACCCTCGCGGTGCCGTCCAGCGACAGGATCGGATCACCCTGTCCGGCCTGCGCGCAGGTCGCGGTGGAGGACAGTTCGAGGTGGGTGACGGAGACCGATGTGCCGCCGGCGGTGGACCAGGTCACCAGCGGGGTGGTCTCGTCACCGGCGTGGAAGTCGTAGCTGAAGGCCGGGTCGGCGTCGGCGTCGTAGCCGATGGTGCCGGACAGCGCCGAGGACACGGCCAGCCCGGCGACGGGCGTCCAGGGCTCGCCACTGGTGCTCACATCCAGGGACCACGCGGTGACGCTGGTGATGGTGGCGTCCAGCGCGATGGTCAAGCTCTGGCCGGCCGCGCCCAGCGTTGCCGTCCCGCCGAGGACCAGGCCCTGATCGGTCAGGTCGACGGTGACGTCGGTCAGGGTCAGTCCGGGTGCCGCCGGGAGGGTGAGCGGACCGGGCAGCGTGCCCGAGACCTCGTACTGCACCGTGCCGTCCGCACCCCTGGTGACGGATCCGGACAGCTCCAGCGCCACCCCGAACAGGCTCAGCCGGGCGGTCGACAGGTGCAGCGACGCCGATCCGTTCGCGCTGATGCTGCCGGACAGCGAGGCGGTGGGGCCGGCCGTCGTGCTGGCGGTGGTCGTCAGGGTCAGGGTGGACGGCGCGGAGAAGGACAGGCTGATGGTCACGTCCCGGAAGCCGGCTACGTCAAGCAGCGGCACGCTCTGACCGGACGCGGACACCGATCCGGACGACACGCCGCTGATCTGGCCGCTGGCCGACAGGGTGAAGCAGATCGCGGTGCTGATCGGGTACGAACCCGGCAGCCAGGCCGCGCCGTCGGTGGGCCCGAGCGTCCCGTCGGTCAGGCACAGGCCGCCGTTTTGGGTCAGCGTGCCGGACACGCTCCCGGTGATCGTGGAGAACAGCGTGGCGGTCGCGGTGAAGCCGGCCACCGTCGCCTGGGTGCAGGTGGTGCCGAGATCGGTGAAGGTGGCGGTGATGTCGGCGAAATCGCTGTCGATCCGCAGCGGGCTGCCGGCGGTGGCCTTCGCCTCGGCGTACAGCGCGGCGACACCGCCGGTGCAGGCCAGGCCGGCGTCGCCGACGGTCAGCACGGCACTGCCGGTGGCGGGCTGGAAGTTCGAGGTGTCCGGGGTGTAGGCGAGGTGGTAGGTGTACTCGCCCGCCGCCGCGGGCAACGCGACCGTGCACATTCCGGCGCTGGCGGTCAGCGTGACCGGGTCGCACGCCCGGTGACCGGCCAGCGTGACCGAGACGGTGCCGGTGGCCCCGACGGACGCCAGCCCGGAGTCCACGGTGAACGAGATGGTCGCGGTATCGGTGCCCGTCACCGTCGCCGAGACGTCGGCGAAGGTGACCGGCCGGGCGGCCACCGTGGCGCTGGCCGTGCCGGACTGGCTGGCCATCGCCCCGCCCGGATCCGCCGTGAAGGTGGCGGTCACGTCGGTCGTTCCGACCGGCAGCGCCGTGGTGGAGCACCGCGCGGTGCCCACGCCGGGGGATACCGTCGCGACCGGCGCCGAGCACAGCGTCGTGCTGGGGGCGCCAGCGGTGAAGGTCACGGTGCCGGTCGGCTGGGCGCGGGGGGACGTGATCTGCGAGGTGACTGTCGCGGACAGCGGCACGGAGTCGCCGAACGTCGACGCGTCGATGGCGGACACGGTGACCGTTCCGCTCGCCTGGTCCACCGTCACCGTGGGCGTCGTGGTGGTGTCGATCTGGTTCGGGACTGCGGGGTCGTCGTCGTAGGTCGCGGAGTACCCCACGGTGGTTCCGGGAGCCGGGTGCGCCACGCAGGTAGCGGTCCGTTCGGCGCTCAGCGCGGTGTGCCCGCAGAGGGGGTCGTGCCGGTCCGAGGCGTCGTAGAAGGTGACCGTGCCACCGCCGACGGCCGGGTCCTGGGACTTCACCGTCACGGTCAGGGTGACGGCGTCCCCCGCGGCCACCCGCGACGGGATCGGCGAGAAGACCAGCGTGGTCTGCGGGGCCTGCACCTCCACGGCGATGCTGTTGCTCAGGCCGCTGGCCCTGGCGTACGGCGAGTGGCCGGTGAACCGTCCGGTGAACACCCGGTGCGCGCCGTCGGCGATGGACGGCGTGAAGGTGCACGTGCGGGCGGTGGCCGAGGTGCAGGAGATGCGGTGCTGGTTGTCGTAGAAGGTGACGCGACCGCCCGGCACCGCCTGCCCCAGCAGGCCGGCCGAGGTAAAGGTGACGGTGGCGGTCAGGGTGATCGCCGTCCCGCTGGCCACCGTGGTTCCCAGCGGTGATCCGCCGGCGCTGGCGGTGATCGAAGTCCGGGTCAGGGCTGGCGTGGTGGCGTACGCCGCGCCGGGGGAGATCGCCTCCCGGACATGATCGTCGCCGGGGTAACGGGCGAACAGGTACGAGGGGCCGGCGATCGCCGGTGCTCCGTCGCAGGTGTGCAGGGCGCCGGAGTCTGCGGCGAAGGTGCCGTTGCCGGTGGGGGTGAGGGTGACCGCGCACAGCCGGACGGCACCCTCGGCGTCGTAGGACGTGGCGCTGGGGGAGTTCCACAGTTCCGCCTTGGTCCGGGGATCCGGGGGATATCCGGCGGTGACGGTCAGCGCCGTCAGGCCGATCGGCGCGCCCCACCACCCCTGCGAGTGCGCGGTGAGGTCGGCGTCCGCGGGCACCTTGGGCACATCCTGGTCGGTGATCGTGGCGTGCGAGGGTGCGGTGGTGCTGCCGCCGGCGTAGGTGAGGGTGAGTGTTGGCGTGGTTCCGGGGGTCAGTCCGTGCAGCGTGCAACTCCCGGTGAAGCTCGTTCCGCTGGTGCCGAACGAGCAGGACGGTGCGCCAGAACCGGTGCCGATGGCGGCGGTGACGGTGCCGTCCAGCCTGCCGCGGGATTGCTGCCCGGTGACCGACACCGTTGCCGTCACGGTCGCGTCCGTGCCGGAGGGCTCGAAGGTCACGTCGTGGATCGAGGTCGGGGAGCCGGCGACGTGGAACGGTGCGCTGTCCCGCGATGCCTGGTATCCCGTTCCTCCCTTGTACTGGAAGGTGACCGTGTGGGAGCCCACCGTGTGGGGGGTGAAGGGGCAGGTGGCCGTTCCCTGGCCGGACAGCGTGACCCCCGAGCAGACGACGCCGCCCGCGTCCGTGGTGAAGGTGCCGTAGCCGACGGTGACCGGATGGCCGTCGGGATCGGTGACCGCGGTGGTGGCGGTCACCGACTCCCCGTACGTGATCGAGGTGGGGCTCACCGTCACCGACGTGGTGGTGGCGCGCTGGTAGCTGATGGTGGCGTAGCCGTCGCCGGAGTTCACGCTCGCGCCCGATGTTGCCGTCGTCCTGGTGGGATCCCAGCCGTTGGATCCGCCGCCGCCCCCGCCGCCGCCGTCGGAACCGGTCAGACCGTCGCTGCCACCGGATCCGCCGCCACCGCCGCCGAACCAGCCGCCACCCCCGCCGCCGCCGGTTCCGGGGGCACCGTTGCCGCCGCGGTGTCCGGATCCCTTCCCGCCTGCCGTCCCTCCGCTGCAGCCGGCGGCATCGCCCCCGCTGCCGCCGGAACCGGCGGCGCTTCCCGTCGCACCGCCGCCTCCGCCGCCTCCGCACCTGCCGTTGGCGGTGCCTCCGTCGGCCGCCGGGCGCCCGGCATCGCCGCCCGTACCGCCGCTGCCACCGCACCCGCCACCGCCACCGGCCTCTGCGATGGCCGGACCCGTCGCGGTGTCGGACAGTCGGGTGCCCGCGCCTCCGGCGCAACCCAAGAACGAGGCGTTCCCGCCGTCCGGCCAGCCGCCGGTCCCGGCATGCTGCCCGCCGCCGACCCCGCCGACCAGCACCGACAGGGTCTGGCCCGCTGCGACGGGCAGCGTCAACTCGACCCGTCCGCCGTCGCCGTTCGCGGCGTCGCTGCCCTCGGATCCCGCGCCCACCAGGGTCACGGTCAGCGACGTGACCCCGGTCGGCACCGTGAACGTCTGAGCGGCGCCGGTGTAGTCGTAGGACCGGCAGGTCAGGGCGGTTCCGGACGGGCAGTGCCCGGTGGCCACCGCGCGCGCGATCGACGGGCGGGCCGCGGTCCCGGGCGCCGCATCGGTGTGCGTCGGTGGCGAGTTCAGCAGCCGGTTCAACTCCGTGAGATCGTGCGGCGTGATCGTCACCGGTGTCCGGGCAAGCTTGGGGCCGGCGGCCGCGGGCGGCGTGACGGGCATGCCGGTCGGGGTGACGGCCAGGCCGGCCGCGGTGCTCGCGTGGGCGGGTGGCGCCGGCACGGACCCCAGGGACGCGACGAGCAGGAGGGTCGCCGCTGCCGAGGTCAGGCGAACCGTCCGGAGTGACACCGCTGTGGCCTTCCAGTTCCGGTGCCGACGCCGCTCGG
>CAYMKZ010000122.1:0-8616 GCA_964391345.1 uncultured Alcanivorax sp. | reverse complement strand
CTGCGCGACGCCCTTGATGCCCAGACAAACTTCGCCTGAAAACATGGTTGCTACGAGGAAGGCTGGAGCGGGTTTTGTAGGGTGGATAAGCGCAGCGCATCCACCAGGCATTTTGCGCCACATCGCAAACAGGTATAAATTATGTCATATTGTTTTCATGGAGACTGGAAAGCGACACCGGAGTAAAAAGTGAAAACCCTGCCGAACGACGTCTCGCCCTACAAAAGGACACCGGAATTCACCGAGGACACCGTCCCCGCCGGGTTGCTGCGGGCCCACCAGACCAAGGACTCAGTGTGGGCGAAGATCGTGGTGCTCGAAGGCAAGTTGCAATACACCATCAACGAGCCGGAAAAGGAAGTCACCGTTCTCGACAGCAATACCTTTGGTGTCATCGAGCCCAGGGTGCTGCACGAGGTCAAACCCCTCGGCCCGGTACGATTCTACGTCGAGTTCCACCGATGAATCCCCTTCGCAACCGACAATAAAAAAGGAGACACACCATGGCCGACACCTGGCTTACCTCGCTGATCACCTCAACCCCTCAGGAAGGCTTCGAGCTGGCCATCACGCTCAGCCGTCGCGGCGTCAAATACACCCAGCCGGACGTGGAAGTGCTGAAGAAACTGCGGCCCGACTACGCCCACTCCGCAGAAGGCCTTACCGCCGCCTCGCAGGTGGTGGCCATCCACTTCCAGACCATCGCCGCCGCCAACGACTACTGGCGCAAGTAGCCTTCGCCGACCCGGTGGATGCACCACGCATCCACCGATCAGGCCACACGGGTTCCCCTTCTCTCAGTCGTTGTCCGTTGCCGCCTCGGCAGCCCCTGCCGCTTCCGGCCCCTCCGCCTGCCGGCCAAAGGCCCGCACGGCCCGTTGCGGTGCTTCATTGACCGATAGCTGGAAAATATCCGGCCGCGAATAATGGCCCACCACGTCGAAATCGTACTTGCCACGGGCGATTTCACCCATGTCCAGCTCCGCCACCAGCATCGCTTCACCCTCAAAGTCCGGGCCGGCGATGATTTTGCCGTTGGGCGCGATGATGCAACTGCCGCCCCGTGAAATCACGGTATCCGGCTCCTGCCCCTGGATGGCGTCGTAATCCTCGGGAAAATCGGCGCGCGTGGTGTACTGGTTGCAGGACAACACGAAACAGCGCCCTTCCTGGGCAATGTGCTGCATGGACGCCACCCACTCATCACGCGGATCGGCGGTGGGCGCGCAATACAACTGGATACCCTTGGAATACATGGCCAGCCGCAGCGCCGGCATGTAATTCTCCCAGCAAATCACCGACCCCAGCTTGCCCAGCGACGTATCGAACACCGGCAACGTGGAGCCATCCCCGTAGCCCCAGATCAGGCGCTCCAGAGCCGTGGGCATGAGTTTGCGGTGCTTGCCCAGGTAAGCCCCCTGCGGAGAGAACGTCAGCACCGTGCAATACAGGGTGCCGCCATCCCGCTCGATGACGCCGATCACCAGGTACAAACGATGCTGTGCGGCAATGCTGGCCAGCCGGTCCACCGCCGGCCCTGGCACATCCACCGCGCTGTCGTAATAACGCTTGAAGTCGTCGCGCCCTTTCTCCGTCCGCGACCCCACCCGCGCACCGAAATCCAGCCCCTTGGGGTAAGCGGACACAAACGCCTCGGGAAACACCGCCAATTGCACCCCCTGAGCAGCGGCATCGGCCGCCAGCACGGCCACTTTATCGAGCGTGGCCTCACGATCAAAGGGAACGGGGGCGGCCTGGACAACCGCAGCTTTAACGATGGACATGAACGCTCTCCTCGTGAAAAATTTCAAAATACGATACAAATTGACTCAAATAAAGGAACTTGTATAGCATAGATGCCTCTTTATCCGCCGCCAGACCGCCCCAGGCAGGAGCCATCGTGACCGCAATTCACCCCGTCCAGCCTACGCTTCCCGAACGCCCGGATCAGCGGGTCGCCGTGCGTGACGTCTTCGGCATCGACACGGACCTGACCGTCCCGGCATTCAGCACCGCGGACGACCAGGTACCGGCACTGGACCCGGCCTACTGTTTCGACCGCGACACCACCCTGGCGATCCTCGCCGGCTTCAGCCACAACCGCCGGGTGCTGGTGCAGGGCTGGCACGGCACCGGCAAATCCACCCACATCGAACAGATCGCCGCGCGCCTCAACTGGCCCTGCCTGCGCATCAACCTGGACGGCCACATCAGCCGCCTGGATCTGGTGGGCCGCGACGCGGTGGTGCTCCGCGAAGGCAAACAGATCACCGAATTCCAGGAAGGCGTGCTGCCCTGGGCGCTGCGCCGCCCCATGGCACTGGTGCTGGATGAATACGACGCCGGCCGCCCGGAAGTAATGTTCGTGATCCAGCGCCTGCTGGAAAAGGACGGCCGCTTCACGCTCATGGAACAGAACCGGGTGATCCATCCTCACCCCTCTTTCCGCCTGTTCGCCACCGCCAACACCCTCGGCTACGGCAATCTCAACGGCCTGTACCACGGTACCCAGCGCCTCAACCAGGCACAACTGGACCGCTGGAACATCGTCGCCGGCCTCGACTACCTGCCCGCGCAACGGGAAACCGACATGATCCGCGGCCAGGTACCCGACGCCAGCCCGCAGCGGATCAGTGCCATGGTGGCGCTGGCCGGCCTCACCCGGCAGGCGTTCGCCAACGGCGACCTGTCCACACTGATGTCGCCACGCACGGTGATCAGCTGGGCGGAAAACCTGGCCCTGTTCGCCGACCCGGCGCTGGCGTTCCGGCTCTCCTTCCTCAACAAATGCGAACCGGAGGAACGGCCGCTGGTGGCCGAGTACTACCAGCGCTGCTTCGACGAACCTCTGCCCCTGCCGGATACGCCGCCGCTATAATGGCCAGCCCTTCCAGCACTCATTCTTCCAACCCCCAGGCCACAGCCCGGCAAGCCACGGTAACCCGGCATCGCCGCCAGCAGCACATCGAAGCGCTGTGCGCCGCCACCCTGCGCGCGCTGGGCAGCGACGCCACGGTGCATTTTCGCGGTCATCGCCTCTGGCACGGTGCCCATCCCCTGCCGCTGTACGCACCCCATTTACGTCTGGCGGACGACGACAGCAGCCTGGCCAATCACCGCGCACTGGCCGACGGCGTCGCTCTGCGTCTGCGCCACAGCGATCCATTGATGCACCAGCGCCTGAGCCCGGCGTCGCCCCCGGCGCGGCTGATTTTCGAGTTGCTGGAACAACTGCGAGTGGAAGCACTGGCTCCTGCCTCGCTGCCCGGCGTGACGCACAACCTGGAGCGACGCTTCCACCGCTGGAGCGAAGCGTTCGTCACCTCCGGCCTGAGCGACACCAGCCAGGGCATCCTGCTCTACAGCCTGGCGCAGATAGTGCGCTCGCGGCTCACCGCCCGCGCCCTGCCGGAGCTGGTGGAAATCCGGATCGAGCACACCCGCGCCGCACTGGCGCCGGTGATCGGCACCGACCTGGCGGCACTCCGACGCCACCGCCAGGACCAAGCCGCCTACGCCGAAGCCGCACGGCGCATCGCCGACCACATCGGCGCCGCACTGGAAGAGGCCATCCAGAACCAGCCGCCCAGCACAAGCAACGACGACAACGAGCCGCAACAGCGTTTCGCCCTGCTACTGGATTTCGATCACGAAGTGGACGACGGCATCAGCTCGCTGACGCTGGAAGACGGCCGCACCCTGGAGCACGAGGACGCCTACCGGGTATTCACCCGCGCCTACGACGACGAAAAGCCGATCACTGCGCTGATACGCCCCGCCCAGCTCAAGATCTTCCGCGCCGCACTGGACCGCCGCATCGCCGACCAGGGCTTCGCCGTGCGGCGAGTGGCGCGGCGCTTCGCCGTCCACTTCGCCCACAATGATCGCCAGGGCTGGTCCTTCAACGAAGAAAGCGGCTATCTGGACGGCCGCCGACTCAGCGCGCTGGTCACTTCCCCCCACGAACGCCACCTGTTCCGCCGCGAAGCCGAGCCACCGCGCCAGGACGGCATCGTCAGTTTTCTCATCGACTGCTCCGGCTCCATGCGCACCCATGGCGAAGCGGTGGCGATACTGGTGGACCGGCTCTGCACCGCCCTCGACCTGGCCGGCGTGGACAGCGAAATCCTCGGCTTCACCACCGCCGCCTGGCACGGCGGCCGCGCCCTGAAAGACTGGCGACGCTCCCCGCTGTCGCCCGGCAACAATACGCCACCAGCCCCGAGCACCGTCGCGGGCACCTTGCCCGGCAACACCACGCTGCCAGCGCCGAGCACCGCCAGGAGCGCCTTGCCCAGCAGCCCCGCGCCAAGCCCCGGCACACCACCGGGCCGCCTCAACGAACGTCGTCACCTGATCATCAAAAGCGCCGAACAACCCTGGCGCCGAGCACGCCACGCCCTCGCCGGCCTGCTCAAAGCAGACATCTACAAAGAAGGACTGGACGGCGAAGCGCTGGACTGGGCCAGCCAGCGGCTACTGCAACTGGACCGCCAGCGGCGGGTGCTGGTGGTGTTTTCCGACGGCTCCCCCATGGACACCGCCACCCACCAGCACAACGGCCCCGGCTACCTCGACGAACACCTGCGCCGCGTCCGCGAACGGCACGACCGCCACGGCCGGATCGCCCTCCGCGCCGTCGGCGTCGGCCTCGACCTCAGCCCTTTCTACCCCCACAACCTGCCCATCAACCTCACCGACAGCCTGGACAACCAGCTCCTCGACGACATCGCCGCGCTCATCACCCGCCCGGTGCGCCGATAACTGTGGAAAAATCACCCGCCTCAACATGCAAAAGGTATAGATTCCAGAAACTCGAGAAGATGCTCGGATGGAGTAGTTCAGACCTCTCCGGGCGGTCTCCACAATATGTAGATGCCTCCCGCTCCGCTAGTCCTCTGGCCTCGCTTTTTCCTCAAGCACAGCACGCTCCCCCCACGAGAGCCCCTCAAGCAACTCAAGCCGGCGTTGCATGAACTCGTAATCCTGCACATCGACGAGATATGCGGACGGACAACCATGCATTACTCATAGTGGCTCCAAAGCCGAAGAATTTTTACTATTTGCTGCGCCTCCAACACTTGATACACCAGACGATGCTGGATGTTGATTCTGCGCGAACAGGCCCCCGCAAGATCACCAACAAGCCTCTCAAACGGGGGCGGCCTTCGATACGGATCTTCTGAAATCAGCGCCAATAGTTCCTGGGCCTTTGGTTTCAGGCCACTTGAGGCCAGCTTTTTCGCGTCTTTCTGGGCTTGCTTGGTGTAAACCAACGTCCATGTCACCAGTCCAGTTCCTTATCGCATTCCTCCACAGGGGCATCCATCCCCTCGCGAATGGATTCGCGCATACCCGGCACGGAAAGCAGGTAAAGCGTTTCCTGAATAGCCGACCAGTCTTCTTCAGACACCAGTACGGCTTTATTCCGCTTGCCCATGATGGTGATGGGTTGGTGGGAGTCGGCGGCCTCATCAATCAACCGATAAAGGTTGCTGCGTGCCTCAGTTGCAGTAATTCCAGTCATGGCGCACCTCTGGCGTGCTTGATTTCTCACCAGTGTACGTTATATCGAACGTACGTCAAGACGAACGTTTCATATGGCGCCTATGTCAGCAATGTCCCTGTAACGCGCAACCACCTACCATTGTCATTCCGACTGGAGTGCGTAGCACGGAACGGAGGAATCTCCACGCATGGCAAAGAGATCCCTCCACTTCGGTCGGGATGACGGGCGGAACTCGGTCGGGATGACAAGGCGGGGCGTTCTCTACCATCTGGCGGGCAAATGCGGCATATCGACCCGACAAGTTACCGATCAGTGTTTCTGCGCCTGCACCACGGTGACGGCAATAGCGTGGTACACGTCATCTTCGGCGCAACCACGCGAGAGGTCGTTGGCAGGTTTGGCAAGACCTTGCAGAAGAGGACCGACGGCCTGGGCGCCGCCAATGCGTTCGGCGAGTTTGTAGCCGATGTTGCCGGCTTCCAGGTTGGGGAAGATGAGGACGTTGGCGTGTCCGCCCACTTTCGAGTCAGGGAGTTTTCGTTTGGCGACGTCTTCGACGAGGGCGGCATCCAGTTGCACGTCTTCGTCGATGGCCAGCTGCGGGCGCTGGGCGCGCACGCGGCGGGCGGCGGCGACCACTTTATCGACTTTGGCGTGGTGGGCGCTGCCGCTGGTGGAGAACGACAACATGGCCACACGCGGTTCTTCGCCGAGCAGGGCGCGGGCGTTGTCGGCGGCGGCGATGGCGATGTCGGCCAGTTGTTGTTCGTCGGGGTCGATCACCAGGCCGCAGTCGGAGAAAATCATCCCGCCTTTGGTCTGGTGGTGCGGCTGGCAGAGCATCATCAGGAAGAAGCTGGAGACGGTGCGGAAGCCCGCTGCCATACCGATGATCTGGATGGCGTTGCGTACCACGTCGGCGGTGGTGCGCACGGCGCCGGCCACGCAGCCGTCGGCTTCGCCTTCGCGTACCATCAGGTCGGCGAAGCACAGCGGGTCTTGCACCTGCTGTTCCGCTTGCTCGCGGCTCATGCCTTTGTGGCGACGCAGTTCATGCAGCACTTCCGTCAGTCGTGCGGTGAGCGGTGAGTCGGCGGGGTCGATGAGCGTTACGCCGCTCAGGTCGAGATTCAGTTCGGCGGCTTTCGCCGTGGTCGCCGGGCCGTCGCCGACCAGCAGGATGCGCGCCACTCCCTCACGGGCGGCGCGCACGGCGGCGCGCAGTACCCGTTCGTCGGTGGTCTCGCAGAGCACGACGCGCCGTGGCGCCGCACGGGCCTGGTCGAGAATGCGCTCGATTACGCGCATGACGCTCTCCTGCCGATGCCGGTAGTTACACGTAGTCCTTGTACTTCTCCAAAATCCGCACCGGCTTGCGCAGCGCGTCACGGCGGAACGGGTCGCCCAGTTCGCGGGTGCACATGACTTCGATGACGCAGGTTTTGCCGTCGTTCATCTGCATGTCCACGGCTTTTTTCAGCGCCGGGCCCACGTCCTCCAGTTTGTCGACGATGATACCTTCGGCGCCCATGCTCTGCGCGATGCCCGCGAAGCTGGGGCTGTCCAGCTCACCGGCGACGAAGCGGCGGTTGTAGAAGTCCACCTGGTTCTTTTTCTCGGCGCCCCATTGGCGGTTGTGGAATACCACCGCGGTGACCGGAATGTCGTGCCGCACGCAGGTGAGGATCTCGACCATGCTCATGGCCCAGGCGCCGTCACCGGCGTAGGCGATGGCGGGCCGCTCCGGCGCCGCCACCTTGGCGCCGATAATGGTCGGCAGCGCGTAACCGCAGTTGCCGAAGCTCATCGGTGCGAACAGGCTGCGCGGCTTCTCGAAGCGCAGGTAGCTGTGCGCCACGGAGTTGATGTTGCCGATGTCGGTGGAGACCATGACGTGCTCGGGCATGGCCTTCTCCAGCTCACGCAGCACTTGGCGCGGGTGCAGGTATTCGCCGCCGGAGAACGGGGTCTCACCCTTCTGCTCTTCGATCATGTCCAGGCTGTAGGGGTCGCGCTCGTGGGTCCACTCATCGAGTTCTTTTTCCCAGGCGGCCTTCTCGGCCTGAATGGTCTTGGCGCGTTGCTCGCGGTCACCGTCGCAGACCAGATCACGGCCTTGCAGCCGCTCTACCAATGCCTCGGCGGCGGCTTTGGCGTCGCCACAGATGCCGACGGAAATCTTTTTCACCAGGCCCAGCATCTTGTGGTCCGCATCCACCTGGATGATCTTGGCGTCTTTTGGCCAGTAATCCAGACCGTGCTGCGGCAAGGTGCCGAACGGCCCGAGCCGGGTGCCCAGCGCCAGCACCACGTCGGCCTGGGCGATCAGTTTCATCGCCGCCTTGGAGCCCTGGTAGCCCAGCGGGCCGCACCACAGCGGGTGGCTGGCGGGGAACGAATCGTTGTGCTGGTAGCTGTTGACCACCGGCGCGCCAAGCCGCTCGGCCAGCGCCTGGCATTGCTCCACGCCATCGGCCATCACCACACCGCCACCGGAGAGGATCACCGGGAACCTGGCGTTGGCCAGCAGTTCGGCGGCTTCATCGAGGCTCTGCGCGCCGCCGGGGCCACGGTCCAGCCGCGCCGGTTGGGGAATCTCGGTGGTGATTTCACCGTAAAAGAAGTCGCGCGGAATATTCAGCTGGGTGGGGCCCATCTCGGACATGGCGCGATCGAAGCAGCGCCCGGTGTATTCGGCCATGCGTGCCGGATTATTGACGTGCCCCTGGTACTTGGTGAATTCCTGGAACATGGGCAGTTGGTTGCACTCCTGGAAACCACCCAGGCCAATACCGCCGGTGCCCGCTTCCGGAGTGACGATGACCACCGGGCTGTGCGCCCAGTAGGCGGCGGCGATGGCGGTCACGCAGTTGCTGATGCCGGGGCCGTTCTGGCCGATCACCAGACCGTGACGGCCGGACGCGCGGGCATAGCCGTCCGCCATATGTGCCGCGCCCTGCTCGTGCACCACCGGAATCAGGCGGATGCCCGCCGGTGCGAAAATATCCATGGCGTCCATGAACGCCGAACCCATGATGCCGAACATGTCGGTCACGCCGTTGGCCACCATGGTTTCCACGAAGGCTTCGGACGGGGTCATTTTTTGT
>CAYMKZ010000121.1:0-8740 GCA_964391345.1 uncultured Alcanivorax sp. | reverse complement strand
CTGTTCAAGATCAGCTTCCCCGCCGAGTTCCACAGCCAGACTGCCTGCGAGGCGGCGGTGACGCTGCACCCGCAGGTCAAGGACCGGCTCGACGACATCGACCGTATCGTCATCACCACCCACGATTCGGCGATTCGCATCATCTCCAAGGAAGGGCCGCTGGCCAATCCCGCCGACCGCGACCACTGCATCCAGTACATGACGGCGGTGCCGCTGATTTTCGGCGATCTGATCGCCGAGTACTACGAGGACGAATTCCACGAAGCGCATCCGGAAATCGACCGCTTGCGCGAGAAAATGGAGATCGTCGAGAACAAAAGTTATTCAAAAGATTATTACGACCCGGAAAAACGCTCCATTGCCAACGCGGTTGAGGTATTCTTCAAGGATGGCTCCAGCACCGGCCAGGTGGCCGTCGAGTATCCGATCGGTCATCGCCGCCGCCGCAAGGAAGGCATTCCCGTTCTGGAACAGAAGTTTCGCCGCAATCTGGCCACCCGTTTCCCGGGCGGCCGGGTCGATGCCATCGTCGAGCTGTGCCGGAACCAGAGCCGGCTGGAAGCCACTCCGGTCAATGAATTCATGGATCTGTTCGTGATCTGATGTCCTGTTATTGGCGGTTACCGCTGCCACCTGGCGCCATAGGCGCCGTACCTCGGGCCCGGCCACAAGCCGGGCCTTTCCATTTCCGATCAAGTGGTGAGGGCTACTGCAAACGCCGTTGCAGCCCGGTCATGGCGAGAATGCGTGTGCTGATTTCCTCGATGGACAGCTCGGTGGCGTCCAGGTTGGGAATGTTGAACTGGTTGTACAGCGCTTGCAGGGCGCGCACTTCCATATCGCACTGCCGGGGCGAGGCGTAGCGGCTGCCGGCCTTGCGCTCACTGCGAATGGCGCTGAGCCGGTCGGCGTTGATGGTCAGCCCGAACAGCTTGTCGCGGTGGGGCACCAGGGCGCTGGGCAGGCGCAGATCGTCGAAATCGTCCTCGGTGAGCGGGTAGTTGGCGGCGAACAGGCCGAATTGCAGCGCCAGATACAGGCAGGTCGGCGTTTTCCCGGAGCGCGATACACCGACCAGAATCAGGTCGGCCTGGTCGTAGTAGCGGGTGCGCGCGCCATCGTCGTTGTCCAGCGCGAAATGAACCGCGTTGATGCGGATGCGGTAGGCCTGCTGATCCTTGATGGCATGGCTTTGCCCGATCTTGTGGTTGGAGCTGACCCCCAGCTCTTCTTCCAGCGGGCGCTGAAAGGCGGTGAACAGATCCAGCATGAGGCCGTCGCAGGTATGCAGTATCTGGCGGTGGTTGCCGTTCACCAGGGTGGAAAAGACCACCGGTTTGACGCCGTCCTCCTGGGCCGTGCGGTTGATGCGGGCGACCGCCTGACGGGCCAGCTCGTCGGATTGCACGTAGGGGATGGTGACCTGCTGGAAGCTGATGCTGGCAAACTGGCTGAGCAGGCTGTGGCCGAGGGTTTCCACGGTGATGCCGGTGCCGTCCGAGATGAAGAAGGCGGTACGTTTCATGGCGGGGCGCTCTCCGTTGCACAATGGGCGATCCGCCCATGATACACGGGCAGCCCGTCGGCGGGTGACAAAAGCCGTGGTAACAAATCGCCAATCCGTGCAGGCAAAGCGCCGCTCTTTTGGGTAGAATGGCGCCTCTGCCCTGACAGCACCATATAAGGAGATGACCTTGGCGGAATACGTAGTCTGGTTTCAGGATCTGGGAAAGGGCGACGTGGAGCGCGTCGGCGGCAAGAACGCTTCCCTTGGAGAAATGATCAGCAGCCTGTCAGCGGCTGGCGTGTCCGTCCCCGGCGGGTTCGCGACCACGGCACAGGCGTTTCGCGACTTTCTCGAACACAATGACCTGACCACCAAGATCAATGAGGCGCTCAAGGCGCTGGATGTGGATGACGTGGTGGCGCTGGCCAAGACCGGCGAGGAAATTCGCAAGTGGGTGGTGGACGCGCCGTTCCAGCCGGAACTGGAAGCGGCCATCCGTGCCGCCTACGAAGAACTCGGCGAAGGCAATGCGCAGTTGCCGGTAGCGGTACGTTCGTCCGCCACCGCGGAAGATCTGCCGGACGCCTCCTTCGCCGGCCAGCAGGAAACCTTCCTCAATATTCGTGGCCTGGATCATGTGATGGTGGCCGTCAAGGAAGTGTTCGCGTCGCTGTTCAACGACCGTGCGATCAGCTACCGGGTACACCAGGGTTTCGATCACGAGCTGGTGGCGCTGTCCGCCGGCGTACAGCGCATGGTGCGTTCCGAAACCGGCGCCGCCGGGGTGATGTTCACCCTGGACACCGAATCCGGCTTCCGTGACGTGGTGTTCATCACCGCCTCCTACGGCCTCGGCGAGATGGTGGTGCAGGGTGCTGTCAACCCCGACGAATTTTACGTGCACAAAAAGACGCTGCTGAAAAAGCGCCGCAGCGTGCTGCGCCGCAATCTGGGCAGCAAGATGCACAAGATGATCTATGGCAGCGAAGCCTCCGCCGGCAAGTCCGTGCAGACCGTCGATGTGCCGCACGAAGACCGGCACCGCTTCTGCATCAATCAGGAACAGGTGGAAAGCCTGGCCCGCCAGGCCATCGAGATCGAAAAGCACTACGGCATGCCGATGGACATCGAGTGGGCGCTGGATGGCGACAGCAACAAGCTGTTCATCGTGCAGGCGCGCCCGGAGACGGTGAAGAGCCGTTCCGACGCCTCGGTGATGGAGCGCTATCTGCTCAAGCAGACCGGCAAGGTGCTGGTGGAAGGCCGCGCCATCGGCCAGCGCATCGGCGCCGGCCCGGTGCGCATCGTCAGCAACATCAAGGAAATGGACCGCGTGCAGCCCGGCGATGTGCTGGTCACCGACATGACCGACCCGGACTGGGAACCGGTGATGAAGCGGGCCTCCGCCATCGTCACCAACCGTGGCGGGCGCACCTGCCACGCCGCCATCATCGCCCGTGAGCTGGGTGTGCCGGCCATCGTCGGCTGCGGCGACGCCACCGAACTGCTCAAGGACGGCCAGGAAGTGACCGTTTCCTGTGCGGAAGGCGATACCGGCAACATCTACGAAGGCAAGCTGGATTTCGACATCCAGCGCAACTCCATCGAATCCATGCCCAAGCTGCCGTTCAAGATCATGATGAACGTCGGCAACCCGGATCGCGCCTTCGATTTCGCCACGCTGCCCAACCAGGGCGTGGGGCTGGCGCGCCTGGAATTCATCATCAACCGCATGATCGGGGTGCACCCCAAGGCGCTGTTGAACTACGACAGCCTGCCGCGCGACGTGCAGAAAGCCGCCGACAAGCGCATTGCCGGCTACGGCGATCCGGTGGAGTTCTACGTCGAGAAGCTGGTGGAAGGCATCTCCACGCTGGCCGCCGCCTTCTTCCCGGAGAAGGTCATCGTGCGGCTGTCCGACTTCAAATCCAACGAGTACGCCAACCTGATCGGCGGCCATCTGTACGAACCGGACGAAGAAAACCCCATGCTGGGTTTCCGTGGCGCCAGCCGCTACGTCAGCGAGAGCTTCCGTGATTGCTTCGAGCTGGAGTGCCGCGCGCTGAAGATCGTGCGTGATGAAATGGCCTTCACCAACGTGGAGATCATGGTGCCGTTCGTGCGCACTACCGGCGAAGCGGAGCAGGTGATCGAACTGCTCGCCAAGGGTGGCCTCAAGCGCGGTGACAACGGCCTGCGCATCATCATGATGTGCGAGCTGCCCACCAACGCACTGCTGGCCAACGAGTTCCTCAAGTCGTTCGATGGTTTCTCCATCGGCTCCAACGACCTGACCCAGTTGACCCTGGGGCTGGATCGCGATTCCGGCATCATCAGCCATCTGTTCGACGAGCGCGATCCGGCCGTCAAGACATTGCTGAAAATGGCCATCGATGCCTGCAATGCGCAGGGCAAGTACGTGGGCATTTGCGGCCAGGGGCCGTCGGATCACCCGGATCTGGCCAAGTGGCTGATGGATCAGGGCATCTCGTCGGTATCCCTGAATCCGGATTCGGTGATGGATACCTGGTTCTATCTGGCCGAGAAACACGGCCACTGAGATCCAGCGATCCTGCATGGTAAAGACCCGGCTCCGGCCGGGTCTTTCGTTTCAGGGCGGCGAAAGCAGGCAAGGGCTTTCCCCGTCGTCGATTTCGGGTTAGTTTCGGACAACCTGAATGGTCCCTGGGCTTGCACATGTTTCACCGTCTGATTCGTTCTCTGGATCTGTACGATGGGCTCCGCCTGCCGGTGAGAATCGGCCGCCACGAACTGCTGCTGATTCACCAGGAGGGCGAGTCCTGGCTGGTGCAGAGACGTTGCCCGCACAACGCCACGCCGCTGGATCGGGGCACCGTGCACAACGGGGTGATTCGTTGCCCCGGACACGGTTTGACGTTTTCGCTGGATAGCGGACGCTGTGCCAGCAACGCCGGGCTCTGCCTGCAATCCCATCAGTTGGTGTTTGACGGGCCCTGGCTTGGCGTTGTTCTGGGTGATTGAAAAAGCAGTTGAATCATGATGTTAGGGATTGTTTCTGATAAATAACATTTAATATCATTTCGAGATATCTGGGAGAAAGACGTGGCCAATGAATTCGATCTGGTGGTCATCGGCGCCGGTTCCGGCGGGGTCCGCGCGGCACGCATGGCGTCCGCCCATGGTGCGCGGGTGGCCATCATCGAAGAACGCTTCCTGGGCGGAACCTGCGTCAACGTGGGCTGTGTTCCCAAAAAACTGTTTTCCTATGGCGCCGGATTCCCCGGTGAATTCACCCTGGCTCGCGACTACGGCTACAGCATCGATGGCTGGCATTTCGACTGGCCGACGCTGCGCGACAACAAGAGCCGCGAGATCGAGCGCCTGAATGGCGTTTACCGACGTATTCTGGAAGGCGCTGGCGTCACCATTTTTGAGGGGCACGGGCGCGTGGAAAGCGCCAGCCTGGTCACCGTCAACGATGACCTGCAACTGACCGCTGGGCGGATTCTGATCGCCACCGGCGGCAAACCCAGCCTGCCCGATGTGCCGGGCATCGAGCACGCCTTGATTTCCGATGATCTGTTCTACTTGGATACTCTGCCGGAAAGCGTCGCCGTGGTGGGTGGTGGCTATATCGCCACCGAATTCGCCTCGATACTCCACGGGCTCGGCGTCAAAGTGCATCAACTGTACCGTGGCGAACTGTTCCTGCGCGGTTTCGATGACGACATCCGCCATTTCGTCGCCGAGCAGATGCGCCACAATGGCGTGGATCTGCGCTTCAACTGCGACGTTCAGCGTATCGAGGAAAGCAGCGACGGCAAGCTGCTGCAGCTTAATGACGGCTCGACGCTGCTGGCCGACGAGGTGTTCTACGCCACCGGTCGGGTGCCGCGGCTGGACGGCGTGCTGGCCGCTCCGCTTGCGCTGGAAACCACCGCCAACGGGGCGCTGCGGGTGGATGACCATTTCCAGACCTCGCAGCCGGGTATTTACGCCATCGGCGACGTCACCAGCCGCCTGCAACTGACGCCGGTGGCGCTGGCCGAGGGCATGTGGCTGGCGGCGCATCTGTTCGCCGACAACAAGCCAGCCGCGCCAATGGACTACAGCAATGTGCCCACCGCCGTTTTCAGCCACCCGAACATCGGCACCGTCGGGCTCACCGAGCAGCAGGCGTTGCAGCGTCATGGCGTGCTGCGCATCTATCGCAGCCAGTTCCGGCCGATGCGCTACACGCTGGGGGAGATTCAGGAAAAGACCCTGATCAAACTGATCGTCGATGACGCCAGCGACCGGGTGGTGGGCCTGCACATCGCCGGTGAAGAGGCGGCGGAAATCACCCAAGGCTTCGCCGTGGCCGTCCACATGGGCGCCACCAAGGCGGATTTCGATCGTACCATCGGTATCCACCCGACCTCCGCCGAGGAAATCGTCACGCTGCGCCAGGGCGAGGTGGTGGGCGGCTAGCCGTTTCGGGCGCCAGGAGGCTCAGGCGGAGCGCGGCGCCAGCCAGTCGGCGATGGGGCGCCAGCACTGTTGTGGTGCGCGGGAGCCGGCGAACACGCCGGCGTGGCCGCCGGGAGCCACCTCGAAGCGCTTTTCGCGGCTCGCCACCACGTTGAGAATCTCACGGGCGGCGCGCACCGTGACGATGCCGTCGCTGCTGCCGCCGAACGCCAGCAGATCCTGAGTGACATCCTGGAAACGGATGGTGCGCTCGCCGACCACGATGCGCCCGTCCGCCAGCGTGTTGCCCAGCACGATCTTGCCGATGATCTCGCGCACCACCGCTCCGGGATAATCCACCATGTCGTTGAACCACTGGCCCATGGTCATGTATTCGGTGAGGTAATCGCGATCACCCAGATGGCGCAACAGATGCAGATAGGATTGTGCGACACCGGGTGGGTTGGTCAGTTTGAAACCCAGTGACACCAGGTTGGCGGGAACATGAAACCCTCCGTTGCCGAGCCGCGCCAGGCCGGGTTGCAGCCAGCCCTGGGCGCGCGACGCGGGAATGGCGGCCAGATGCGACAACTGGCCGATCCAGCCGCTCTTGTGGAAGTTGATCGGACTGGCGATGGTGGTCAGGCTGCGCACCCCGGTATCGGCGTGGCCTCCCAGGTACATCAGGCATAATAATCCGCCCATGCAATAGCCGAGCAGATTCACCTGTGCAACGTTGCCGTGCTCGCGCACGGCATTCAGCGCCGCCGGCATCCAGCGGTTCACGTAAGTGTCCAGGTCGAGATCCCGGTCGGCCCGCGACGGGCGGCCCCAGTCGACCACGTAGACATCGTGGCCACGGGCCATCAGGTAGCGCACCATGGAGCGGTTCGGCATCAGATCGAAGGTCCAGCAATGGATTCCCAGCGCCGGAATCAGCACCAGCGGCAGGCGATGCTTGTCGCGCTGCACGGGCACCCACTGATCGCCGACCGGAATGCGTTCCATCGGCGGCAGGCTGTAATGGCGCACCGCCATGATGCCGTCACGGTAAATCTCGTCCCAGGGGGTCTGGTCGGTCTGGATGAAACGTTGCGGGTGGCGCCGCCGCTCGACACTGTGCAGCAAGGCACGAGCGGCGTATTTCAGGGTGGAGCGACGAAGCATTCGGATACTCTCTAGGAAAGACGCGGGCTTTTCAGCGAAGGGTCGAGGCGTTAACCTTGCCCCGCCATCACTGAAAGAGCATTGGCCGTCGTGACAGATTCAAAAGTACCTTACACGCGCATGGATGTCTGCCACCGTTCCCTGCAGACCGTCCGCCACTCGCGCAGCCTGGGGCTGGAGGTGGTCAGCGCGGAGGAAGAGGGCGTGTGCCTGCGGCTGCCCTGGCGCGAAGACCTGGTCGGCAACCCGGAAACCGGCGTACTGCATGGCGGCGCCATTTTCGCCATGATGGACCACGCCGGAGGCATGGCCAACGCCTGCCGTCTGTACCCCGATTTCGAAATCACCCCCACCGTGGATTTCCGTGTCGACCACCTGCACGCGCCGACGCCCGGCAAGGCGGTGATCTGCCGTGCCAGTTGTTATCGCCTCACCCCCAACGTCACTTTCGTGCGCATGACCAGTTGGGAAGAAGGGCAGGAGGACGGCGAGCCGGTGGCCACCGGGCTGGCCACTTATACACGCATGAAGCTGGACAGAAACGGCCGCATGATCTCCTGATGAGTCTTTGTTGATGAGCACCTGCCGATGAGCAATAGCCTGAAAGCCCTGATCGAAGCCTGCCGCGCCGGTGAGGCCGATTACCAGGATCTGATCGATCGCGTCCCCTATGCCCGCTTCCTCGGCATCGAGCTGCGGGTGCAGGGCGAGGAGTTGACGTTCATCCTGCCGCGCAAGGAGAGCAACATCGGCAATCCGACGCTGCCGGCGCTGCACGGTGGCGCGGTGGCCGGGTTCATGGAACAGGCGGCGATCATCTTCATCCTGCTGGAGATGGGCGAACCGCGAGTGCCGAAAACCATCGATTTCACCATCGACTATCTGCGCGCCGGCCATTTCCGCGACACCTATGCGGAGTGCCGCATCACCCGTCTGGGCCGGCGTATCGCCAACGTCCACATCAGCGCCTGGCAAAAACGCCGGGAAGAGCCGATCACCATCGCCCGCGCCCATTTCCTGCTGTCCGACGAGAACGGCTGATCGATTGTGATTTTGCGCCAACGCGGGTGACGATTGTCATTATGCGACATTGCCGCTCCGGGATCAGGGAGGGTACCTTCTAGGCATACCCTCTGGAACTCAGGAGTCGATGATGGAAATCAAGAGAACAACACAGCCTCCAACGCAGGTCAGTTATTTTGAAAGCTGGGACGGACCCGGTCACGAGGACATCGAAGAGCGGATGACCCCGAAACACGTGGCCGATGTGGTGGAAATCTTCCAGACCCCGCTGACCGGCCACTACAACTGGGATTACAGCACCGCCGACGGACGTATCCGCAAGCTCTACAAACTCGGCAAGGAACTCAACTGGAACGCCGATCTGGATCTGGACTGGAGCCAGAATTTCGACAAATCCCAGTCACCGCTGGCCATCGAGCTCAACCCGCTGAGAGGCTGGGAACCCTACGAAGCGCTGTCGCAATCGGAAAAACGGCGCATGGCCTGGCACAACCTGGCCTGGCGGCTCTCCCAGTTCGTGCACGGTGAGCAGGGCGCCCTGCTGGTGGCCTCGCCACAGGCCCGTATGGCGCCGACCGACCACGCCCAGCGCTATGAGGCCCCCCCAACCAT
>CAYMKZ010000120.1:0-8784 GCA_964391345.1 uncultured Alcanivorax sp. | reverse complement strand
TGAAAGCCCATTCCGATGGTGACGTGGCGCTGCATGCGCTCACCGACGCGCTGCTGGGCGCGCTGGCGCTGGGCGATATCGGCCATTATTTCCCGGATCATGACCCGCAGTGGCGCGGCGCCGATTCCTCTCGTCTGCTGGCCACCGTCCTGGAGGAGATCCACGCCGCCGGCTGGTGCGTGGGCAACGTGGACCTGACGCTCATCTGCCAGGCGCCGAAAGTGGCGCCGCACGTCGCCGCCATGCGTCAGCACCTCGCCAGCCTGCTGCACTGTCCGCTGGACGCGGTGTCGGTGAAGGCCACCACCACCGAGCGGCTGGGCTTCACCGGCCGGGGCGAGGGCATCGCGGCGCAGGCCGTGGCGCTGCTGCAACGTGACTGAGTGCGCTGACGAACGTTCCCCCGTGGCCCTGCCGGCGACGCCCGCCGCCCATGGCGGTGTGGCGGGACAGGCTCTGTTGCGGGCCGCGCCGGAAGATTTTCGGGTCGACGAGATCATGACGGTGACGCCGGACGGCGAGGGCGAACATCTCTGGCTGGAGATCGAGAAGCGCAACTGGAACACCGAGGATGTGGCTTTGTGGCTGGCCAGTCAGGCGGGCCTGCACCGTCTCGCGGTGGGCTATTCCGGCCTCAAGGATCGCCGCGCGGTGACTTGCCAGTGGTTCAGCCTGCATTTGCCGGGCAAACCCGACCCCACCTTCGCGGTAGCGGAGGGGCTGGCGATCCGGCGCGCCGTGCGCCACCGTCGCAAGCTCAACCGGGGCACCCATCGCGGTAACCGTTTCGCCATCGTCTTGCGGGAAGTGGGCGGTGACCGGGACGTCATCGAAGCAAGGCTCGCGGACATCGTTCGCCACGGAGTACCCAACTATTTCGGCGCCCAGCGTTTCGGCCGCAACGGCGCCAACTGGAGCCGTGGCCGCGCCTGGCTGCTGGGCGGCGAAGCGCCGCGCAAGCGCACGCTGCGCAACTTCTGGCTGTCGGCGGTGCGCTCCGCGCTATTCAATGCCGTGCTCGCCGAGCGGGTGCTCCGTGGCGTCTGGCATTGCCCGCTGGACGGCGACTGGCTGCAACCGGACGGCAGCCGCGGCCTGTTCCGGGCCGATGACGACGCGCACGCCGAGCAACGGGCCGCCGCCGGTGAGGTCCATCCCACCGGCCCTTTGCCCGGCGCCGGTGGCGTGGCATCATCGGGCGCATGCCGGGAGCTGGAACAGCGCGTGCTGGCGCCGCACCGGCAATTGGTGAAGGCGCTTGGCGAGCAGGGGCTGGAGGCCGCCCGCCGCGCCACCCGCTTACGGGTGGAAGCCTTGCAATGGCGCTGGGATCAGCACGACCTGACGCTGGATTTTCGTCTCACCGCCGGCGCCTTCGCCACCACGGTGCTGGCGGAACTGGTCGAGACCACGGTGCCGGCCTGAGGGATACGGGGACCCCGGAAATTCAATGAAGACATCATTACACGGTATCGGCATGACATCGGCACGCACCAGGGAGCGCCTGGTGGCCCGGCTGCGCGATGTGGGTATCGGCGACGAGCGGGTGCTGGAGGTGATTCGCAGCACGCCGCGGCATCTGTTCATCGACGAGGCGCTGGCCCATCAGGCCTATGACGACACCGCCTTGCCCATCGGTCATGGGCAGACCATATCCCAGCCCTGGGTAGTGGCGCGCATGACCGAACTGCTGATCGAGCGGCAGGTGCCGGCGCGGGTGCTGGAAATCGGTACCGGCTGCGGCTATCAGACCGCGGTGCTGGCGGCGTTCAGCAAGGAAGTGTTTTCCATGGAGCGGATTCGCCCGCTGCAGGAACGTGCGCGGCAGCGGCTGATTCAACTGGGGCTGGCGCGGGTGCAACTGAAGTACGCGGACGGCGGCTTCGGCTGGAAGTCCGCTGCGCCCTTCGACGGGATTCTGGTAACCTGTGCCCGCCCGGACATTCCGGATGAGCTGCTGGAGCAGCTTGCCGACGGCGGCCGGCTGGTCATGCCGGTCGGCGACCGCCAGCAAAAACTGACCGTGGTGGACCGGCGCGGCAACGATTTTCTTCGCCGCGAGCTGGATGCAGTACGTTTCGTGCCGTTTCAGCGTGGCGTCTCCTGACCGATGGAAGCGGTGAATGCAGGCAGCGCAGTTTCTGATTGATTTCATACTCCATATCGATGTGCATCTGGCGCAACTGGTGGCCCAGTACGGCACCTGGGTGTACGTCATCCTGTTCATTATCCTGTTCTGCGAGACCGGGCTGGTGGTGACGCCGTTCTTGCCCGGCGATTCGCTGCTGTTCATCGCCGGCACGCTGGCGGCGGTGCCGGGCAGCGTGCTGAATGTGCACCTGATGGTGGTGATCCTGCTGGCGGCGGCGATCATCGGCGACCTGGTCAATTACTACATCGGCCGTTATTTCGGCCATCATCTGTTCCGCAACCCGCACTCGCGCATTTTCCGCCGCAAGTATCTGGACATGACGCACGCTTTCTATGTTCGCCATGGCGGCAAGACCATCGTGCTGGCGCGTTTCGTGCCGATCGTGCGCACCTTCGCGCCTTTCGTCGCCGGCATGGGCGGCATGCGCTACCGGCGTTTCCTCGCCTACAACGTGATCGGCGCCGGGCTGTGGGTGCTGCTGTTCTGCTATCTGGGCTACTGGGTGGGCGATTTGCCGGTGGTGAAAAACAACCTGAAACTGCTGCTGGTGCTGATCATCGTCGTCTCGATTCTGCCGGCGGTGGTGCAGTTTCTGTTGCACCGGTGGCGTGACCGTGCCGCCTGAATGGCTGGCGGCGGGTCGCCGGCATCGGCATAATCCGTGCTCATGAGTATCTGCAAACCACCGCGCCTGTTGCCTTTGTTGCTGCTGTCCGTACTGCTGTGCGGCTGTGCGGTGGGAGGGGCGCCGCCGGTGGTGGACCTGTACGGCCAGAGTACCCAGGCCGGCAAGGTGGAGCGCGGCAGCCATCGCGTGGAAGCCGGCGAAACGCTGTACTCGATCGCCTGGCGCTACGGCTGGGATTATCGGGATCTGGCGCGCATCAACGGTATCGCCGCCCCCTATACCATTTATCCCGGCCAGCTTATCCGCTTCGGCTCGCACTCTTCGCTTTCCGCGGACGCTTCGTCGCCAGTGCCGGTGAGCAATGGCGCGGTCAGCACGCCAGTGAAGTCACCGGCAAAACCGAGGCCGGTGGCCTCCTCCCCGGCGCCGAAATCGCCGCCGCCATCCCGTTCCCCCGCGCCGGCGGCCCAGGGGCCGCTGCACTGGCAGTGGCCCGCCAATGGCAAGCTGATTTCCACCTTCGGCACCCGTGGGGCAGCGGGGCGCGGCATCGCCATCGGCGGCCGCCTGGGCAGCCCGGTGGTGGCCGCCGCCGCCGGCCAGGTGGTGTACCGGGGCAGCGGCCTGACCGGCTATGGCAAATTGATTATCCTCAAGCATAATGACCGCTGGCTGAGCGCTTACGCCCATAACCAGACCATTCTGGTGAAAGAAGGCCAGCGCGTGAAAGCCGGCCAGCAGATCGCCACCATGGGCGCCAGCGGCACCGACCGCACCCAGCTGCATTTCGAGATTCGCAAGGATGGCAAACCCGTGAACCCGCTTTCCGTGTTGCCCGACCGCTGACCCGCCTGGAGAACGCCGTGACCCGCAACGACGACCACCGGATGCAATTGATGCTGGCCGCCACGGCGTCGGTGGCGGTGGCGCTGCTGCTGATTCTGGTCAAGGCGCTGGCGTGGGTGATGACCGGTTCCGTCAGTCTGCTGGCGTCGCTGATCGATTCGGTGATGGATTCGCTGGCCTCGCTGATCAATTTCGCCGCCGTTCGCTATGCACTGGTGCCGGCCGATGCCGAGCACCGTTTCGGTCACGGCAAGGCCGAGGCGCTGGCCGGTCTTGGCCAGGCCCTGTTGATCGCGGTGTCGTCGCTGCTGCTGATCTGGAAGGCCGGGGAAAAGCTGCTCGAACCCCGGCCAATCGAGGATTCCGCCGTCGGCATCGCGGTGATGGTGTTCTCCATCATCGTCACCGCGCTGCTGGTGTTGTTGCAGCGCCGGGTGATTCGCCGCACCGGTTCCACGGCGATTCAGGCCGATGCGCTGCATTATGCCGGCGACCTGGCCATGAATCTGTCGATTATCGTGGTATTGTTCCTGAGCGGCCTCGGCTTCGACCGGCTCGACGGCATTGCCGGGCTGCTGATTGCTCTGCTGATTCTGTACTCCTCCGCCCGCATCGGCTGGCAGTCGATGCAGATTCTGCTGGACCGGGAATTGCCGGGCGAGGTGCGTGACGGCATCAGCGCGCTGGTGGCCGCCGACGAGCAGGCGCTGGGTTTCCATGATCTGCGCACGCGCCGCTCGGGACAAACCTGGTTTGTACAGTTGCATGTGGATATGGACCGTGATCTGCCGTTGCACGAGGCCCATGCCATGGGGGAGCGCATCCGCGGCGCGATTCGCCGGCGCTACCCGCAGGCCGAAGTGATCATTCATCATGATCCGGTGTCGAAAGCGGCCCAGGTGCCGGTGATCGCCCAACAGCAGGGTGGCGATTCCGCGGCGCGATAAAATAACGAGAACAGGCTATGACCGATCAACTTGTCTCGGCGGCGGTGCTGCCGCGCATGTTCGAGATTGCTCTGCACGGACATCTGGACATCCAGGCGCTGTTTGACGGGGCCGGCATCGATGCCGATGCGGTGGGCCGCCCGGATCACTATGTCACCATGGAGCAGGTGGACCGGCTGCTGTCGCACGCCTATCAGCAGGTGGAGGATCCGCTGTTCGGCTTGCGCGTCGGCAGCGCCCATGGTTATACCGTTCTCGATCTCACCGGCCGCCTGATGGCCAGCGCCGCCACGCTGGAGCAGGCGTTCGTGATGTTGCTGCGTTACAAGGATCTGTTCGCGCCGCACATCGTTTTCGATCTCCGGCATGATGGCCCCAACTGCATTCTGGTGATGCGTCCGGACCCCAATCTGCATTTCACCACGCTGCGATTGCACGGCGATCTGATCATCGCCAGTGCGCTGTCCATTCTCGGCTCGCTGCTGGGCCGTCCGTTGCCGCTGAAGCGTGCCTTTTTCCCGTTTCCGCCGCCGCAAGACTACCCGCTGGGCGAATATCAGGCAGTGTTTCAGTGTCAGCTGGAATTCGATGCGGATTTCTGTGGCCTGGAATTCGACGAAGTATGGCTGACCATGCCGTTGCCCGGCGCTTACCCGGAATACCGCCTGCGGCTGGAACAGAAGGCGGCCCAGGCACTGCGCTCGCTGAGCCGCGCCGCCAGCCTCAGCAGCCGCGTGCTGGCCCGGCTGACGGCGCAACTGGGGCAGGAACCGCTCAACGCGGAAAACGTTGCCGCCGGCCTCAATCTCAGCGTGCGCACCATGCAGCGGCGGCTGCGCGAGGAAAACACTTCTTTCGTCGAGCTGCGTGACCAGGTGCGCATGGAATACGCTTGCCGTCAACTGGGCGAAGGGCATTGCGACAAGGCCGCTCTGGCCGCTTATCTGGGCTTTTCCGATATCGCCAATTTCTACCACGCCTTCAAGCGCTGGAAGGGCTGTTCCCCGGAAACCTATCGGGAACGTCTCGGCGCTGGCGGTCTCGCTGATCTATAATCGACGCCGGCCCAATCCAGACCGACTCAACCAGGGCCAACTCAACCAGGGCCAACTCAACCAAGGCCAACTTAACCGAGGATAGCTTTTCCTGATCGTGCGAATCGTTGCTGATGAAAACATGCCCGGCTTGCAGCCGTTCGAGGCGCTGGGCGAGGTGCTGCGCGTAGACGGCCGCACCCTCACCGCCGCGCAACTGAAAGGGGCCGAGGTGCTGCTGGTGCGCTCGGTGACGCGGGTCGATGCGGACCTGCTGGCCGGCAGCGGCGTACGCTTCGTCGGCTCGGCGACCATCGGCACCGATCACGTGGATCGCCCGGCGCTGGAACGGCTGGGCATCGCTTTTGCCCATGCTCCCGGCTGCAATGCCAGGGCGGTGGCGGAATACGTGTTGCAGGCGCTGCTGCTGGCGTGTCGGCAGCAGCAACGGTCGTTGCGCGACAGCCGCGTGGGTATCGTCGGCCTCGGCAACGTGGGCCGCCGCGTAGCGGACTGGCTGCTGGCGCTGGGTGTCGAGGTGCTGGCCTGCGATCCGCCGCTGCAACGCACCGGCGCCGATACCATCGTGCCTCTGGTCGATCTCGAACAAGTGCTGGAAGCGGATCTGATCACTCTGCACGTGCCTCTTACCGTTGCCGGTGAGGACCGGACCCGGCACCTGCTGGATGGCGGCCGCCTGGCGCGGCTGGGACGGCGGCGCGTGCTGCTCAGCACCTGCCGGGGGCCGGTGATCGACAATGCTGCGTTGCTGGCGCAATTGGCCAGCGGTGATGGCCCCCTGACGCTGCTGGATGTGTGGGAAGGCGAGCCCTGTCCAGACCCACGGCTGCTGGAGCGCGTATGGCGTGGCTCGCCCCATGTGGCCGGTTACAGCGTGGAAGGCAAGCTGCTGGGCACGGCGATGCTGTATCAGGCCTGGTGCCGCTGGCAGGGCCGTCCGCCGGCTCCGTTCGCCCTCGATGCCAGTGGCGGCGCGCTGCGCGCGGCGGTCAACAGCGAAGCGGATCTACTGGCCCTGTTGCAGCACGCCTACCGTTTGGACGACGACGATCAGCGGCTGCGCGCGGCGGTGCGCGAACCCGCTCCAGGCGCCGCCTTCGACGCCTTGCGCAAGCATTATCCGCCGCGTCACGAGTTGCATTACTGGCAACATCAGGGCATCGTGGCGGCGCCGTTCCAGGCGCTGGTCGAGCGGCTTTTCAGGCCGGCATGAGAGCGCGCCCGGAGCGGGCCGGATAGCGCCAGTTTTGCTCCAGTTCCTCACAGGCGTGGATGATCATGGTTTCGGTGATGGGGATTTCCCGCCCCTGGGCATCGATCAGGGCGGCGCCGTTGAAGTCTCGTCCGGGCCATTGCCATTCGGGCGTCGACCGGGCGGATGAACCTACGGGTGAATAGCAGCTCATGATGACTTCTCCATGCAATCCGTGTTGCCGGTACGGGACCTCCGTTCCGGTGCCGCTATTGTTTCTGGCTGATATGATGGTTGTATGACAAATTCCCCTGTTTTGGTTATCGGTGTGCTGGTCAATCCCTTTGCCGGCATCGGCGGCAGTGTGGCGCTGAAAGGCAGCGACGGCGCGGCCACCCGTGAGGAAGCCCTGCGCCGGGGCGCCACGCCCATGGCCGGGGCCCGCATGGCGCGCGCCCTGCAAGCGGTGGCGCAGCGCGGTGATGCGCTGCGGGTGCTGAGCTGGGGCGGGGCGATGGGCGAGGACAGTTGCCGGCAGGCCGGTATCGCGGCCGAGGTGATCGGCCGGTCGCCGGCGCCCAGCGGGCCGGAGCACAGTCGCCAGGCGGCCCGGGCGCTGCTTGATGCCGGCGCGCAATTGCTGCTGTTTGCCGGCGGCGACGGCACCGCCCGCGATCTGGTGGATGCGGTGGGCCGGCGCGCGCCGGTGCTGGGGGTGCCCGCCGGCTGCAAGATGCATTCGGCGGTTTACGCGGTGAATCCGGAGGCTGCCGGGCAGTTGCTGCTGGAGTTACTGGATGGCGGGCTGGTGGCGCTGCAAGATGCCGAGGTCCGTGACATCGACGAGACGGCGTTCCGGCAGGGCGTGGTGCGCGCCCGCTATTACGGCGAGCTCAGTGTGCCGGCGGAAGGGCGCTACCTGCAAAGAGTGAAGTGCGGTGGCCGGGAAGTGGAAGATCTGGTGGTGACCGAGATCGCTGCTTCGGTGATCGACAACCTGCAAGACGACGTGTTCTATCTGGTTGGCTCCGGCTCCACGGTGGCGGTGGTGATGGAGCAACTGGGGCTACCCAACACGCTGCTCGGTGTGGACATCATCCGCAATGGTGAGCTGATCGCCGCCGACGTCGGCGCCGCGCGGATCGACGAGATCATCGGTACGCAGCCGGCACAGGCGCTGCTCACCGTGATCGGCGGGCAGGGCCATCTTTTCGGCCGTGGCAACCAGCAGTTCAGCCCGGCGCTGATTCGCCGTCTGGGCAAGGAGCGTATCCACATTCTCGCCAGCCGTGGCAAGCTGGCGACACTGCAGGGCGGGCCGTTGCTGGTGGATACCGGCGACCCGCAACTGGACCGGGAACTGTGCGGCCTGTGGCCGGTCATCAGTGGCTACGAGGATACGCTGCTATATCGTGTCGCCACGGATGCCGGATAGGCGGCGCTGTGGGGTTTGTCGGGCATTGACGAACCGAATCGGGTCGTGATGATCACGCCCGGTTCGGTGCCGCGAAGTTTACAGCTTAGCCGTAGCGTTTCTCGCCGAGCGCCTGGATACGGGCGTCCAGCGGCGGATGGGAGTGGAACAGGGCGGCCAGGCCATGCAGGCGGCCGCTGTTGATGCCGAACGCCACCAGCGAATCAGGCATCTGGTTGGGCACTTCCTGTTCCGATTTCAGCCGTTGCAGCGCGGCGATCATGCCCTGGCGGTCGGCCAGTTGCGCGCCGGCAGCGTCGGCGTAGTACTCGCGCCGCCGCGAGAACCAGTAGACGATGGTGCTGGCGGCGATGCCGAAGATGATCTCGGCGATGAACACGACGATGAAATAGCCGAAGCCGAGACCGCCTTCGCCGTCCCGGCGCAGGAAGCTGTCCACCACCGAGCCGACCACCCGGGCGGCGAAGATCACGAAGGTGTTGACCACCCCCTGGATGAGACTCAGCGTCACCATGTCGCCGTTGGCCAC
>CAYMKZ010000119.1:0-8785 GCA_964391345.1 uncultured Alcanivorax sp. | reverse complement strand
GGGCTGCCGAACATGACGCCGATCTTCATGCGGATCTGGTTGATGAACACCACCAGGCAGTTGGCGTTTTTCACGTTACCGGTGACCTTGCGCAGCGCCTGGCTCATCAGGCGGGCCTGCAGGCCGACATGGGTATCGCCCATCTCGCCCTCGATTTCCGCTTTCGGCACCAGCGCCGCCACGGAGTCCACGATCACCACATCCACGGCGCCGGAACGCACCAGCATGTCGGTGATTTCCAGCGCCTGCTCGCCGGTGTCCGGCTGGGAGACGATCAGATCATCGACGTTGACGCCCAGCTTTTCGGCATAATCCGGGTCCAGAGCATGCTCGGCGTCGACAAAGGCGCAAGTGGCGCCCTTCTTCTGCGCCTGGGCAATGACACTCAGGGTCAGGGTGGTCTTGCCGGAAGATTCCGGCCCGTAGATCTCCACGATCCGCCCTTTGGGCAAGCCGCCGATGCCCAGCGCAATGTCCAGCCCCAGAGAGCCGGTGGAAATGGCCGGGATGCGCTCACGCTTCTGGTCGCCCATGCGCATCACCGAACCCTTGCCGAACTGACGTTCGATCTGCGACAGTGCCGCCGCCAGTGCTTTGCTCTTGTCACTCATACTCAACCCCTTGTCCCTGTTAGTGTCCCTGTCTGTTAATGTCCTTGCCTGTTCGTGCTTCTGCTCGCCCGAAATCCTGACCGTTTCGTCAGTACTGTCCTTATGAACAGCATTATGGACAGCCTTTTCGCCAAGTGCAACCCTTCCTGTGCGCCGCCCTCACCCATCATTCAAGGCAGCGAGGAATCGAGCCGGGCGGCCAGCCCCTGAACCGCCGCCACGATGGTTGCCTGACGTACCTCATGGCGGTCGCCGGGGAACAGGAAACATTGCGCCGACGCCCCGCTTTCCGTGCCGGCCCAGGCAATCCATACCGTGCCGACCGGCTTGTCCGGGCTGCCACCACCGGGGCCGGCCACGCCACTCACCGCCACACTGACAGCGGCCCGCGAATGGGCCAGCGC
Organism: uncultured Alcanivorax sp.; assembly: GCA_964391345.1. Classification (GTDB taxonomy): domain Bacteria; phylum Pseudomonadota; class Gammaproteobacteria; order Pseudomonadales; family Alcanivoracaceae; genus Alloalcanivorax. Next base: position 7,770 of record CAYMKZ010000119.1, on the reverse strand, counting down.
GCCCTGTGCCATTTCCAGCACCACCGGCTCACTGACCGCGCCGTGGCGCTTCAGGGTTTCCACCGCGACGCCCAACTGCTCGACCTTGGCCTCATTGGAATAGGTGACGAAGCCGCGATCGAACCACCGGGAAGCGCCGGCTAGTTCCGTCATGGCACAGGCGATGCCGCCGCCGGTACAGGACTCCGCCGTGGCCACCCGCAATCCGCGTTCGTTCAGACGCTCGGCCAGATCATTCAGGGAAACAGTCAGGTCCGTCACAGCATCGCCATCCGGTTGCTCAGAGGGGGCTATCATCGCTGACTTGCCGGCCCGCTGACAAACCCCCTCTACCCCGGGGCTGAACAAAGGATAGGAGGCCAATGTTTTTGACAGGTAGAATCACGGCACCGCAGCCGACATCACAGGAGCCCACCATGAGCACCCCGCGACTACTGATCCACGCACCCACCGCAAACAGCCTGAAGCGGGGGCAGGCCAACCTGCACAACCTGCTCAAACAGTTGCCGGGGGTGGAAGCCGAGCTGGTGGTCAACGGCCCGGCAGCGGCGGCAGCGGTGACCATCAGCGATGCCGATATCCTTGCCCACCTGGTGTTGTGCGGTAACAGCCTGAACAAGCAGGGCCTGCAAGCTCAGCCGGGGGCACGAGTGACGCCCGCTGCCATCGCCTACTTGCTGGAGCGCCAGCAGGCGGGCTGGAGCTACGTGCGCGCCTGATCGCGCAGCCCGTCGATGGCACCGGACGCTTGCAGCAGGTCACGGAAGGCCGCCGCCGCCGCGGAAAGCTCGGCATCCGGCCGCACCAGCAAGCCCACTTCCTGCTCCAGTACCGGATGGGACAACGGCACGCAGCGCGCCCCCAGCTCGTGCATCTGCCCCACACACAGCTGCGGCACCGCGCTGACACCAAGACCACAGGCCACCATGCGTCCCACGGTGGTCAACTGGTGAGTCTCGATTTCCACGGACAACGACAGATTCTCGCTGGCCAGCCGCTCCTCCATCATCAGCCGCACCGTTGATGGCTCCTGCAAGGCGATGAACGGCATGCCCAGCAGCGTCGGCCACTCCAGCTCCCGGCTTCCGGTGAAGGGCGAATCGGCCGGCAGCACCGCGTGAAAACGGTCCATATACAGCGGTATGAACTCGATCGCCGGGTCGGCCGGTGGCCGGAACGCGATACCCATTTCCACACGCCGCTCACGCACCCTGTCCACCACGTCCTCGTTGATGACGTCGTGCACGCGCACCTTGATGCCGGGGTATTCGCTGCGAAAGCGCTTGACCACCGGCGGCAGCCTGTTGGCGGCAAACGACGGCATGGCCGCCAGCGACACCAGCCCGCGTTTCAGTGCGAAGTGATCCAGCAGGGCACTTTCCGTCTGGCTCCAGTCGGCCATCAGGCGCCGCGCCAGCGGCAGCAGCACTTCCCCTTCCGGGGTCAGCGCCACACTGCGGGTAGTGCGGATGAAAAGACGCCCGCCCAGTTGCTCCTCCAGCGCCTTGATGGTCAGGCTCAGCGCCGACTGCGACAGGTGCAGCCGCTCACTGGCCTGGGCAAAGCTGAGATCCCGGGCCACCGCCAGAAAGGCCCGCAATTGTTTGATGTTCATGTCTGCTGCTCTTGTTGTTCGAATCTTCGCGTCGGATTCAGGGTTCTGATATCAGGCTTTTCTGACTGATATTTTTTACTCAATAATGCTCATTTATTTTCAATTTATCAAATAAATCAACAGCAAGCACACTGATCCGCTCATCCAAACAAGCCAGGAGACAACAACGTGAAAGGCTTCGACAAGCGCGTGGGGTCCTGTCAGGAGGCCCTGGCCGGGCTGCAAGACGGCATGACCGTGCTGGCCGGCGGATTCGGCCTGTGCGGCATCGCCGAAAACCTGATCCGGGAAATCCAGCGCCTGGGCACCACCGATCTGACGGTGGTTTCCAACAACTGCGGGGTGGACGATTTCGGCCTCGGCCTGCTGCTGGAAAACCGCCAGATCCGCAAGATCATCGCTTCTTATGTGGGCGAGAACGCCCTGTTCATGAAGCAGATGCTGAGCGGCGAGCTGGAAGTGGAACTGACACCGCAAGGCACGCTGGCGGAGAAACTGCGCGCCGGCGGCGCCGGCATACCGGCGTTCTACACCGCCACCGGTTACGGCACGCCCATCGCCGAAGGCAAGGAAACCCGCGCCTTCGGTGAGCGGAACTACGTGCTGGAAGAAGCCATCACCGGCGATTTCGCCATCGTCAAAGGCTGGAAGGCGGACTGGTACGGCAACGTCATCTACCGGCAGACCGCCCGCAACTTCAACCCGGAAGTCGCCACCGCCGGGCGCATCACCGTGGTCGAGGTGGAGGAAATCGTGCCGCCGGGCGAGTTGCCGCCGGACCAGATCCACACGCCGGGCATCTATGTGGATCGTCTGATCCAGAGCCGTTTTGAAAAGCGCATCGAACAGCGCACCGTTTCCGCATGAGGAGAATTCCAGTGGCCTTGACTCGTCAACAAATGGCACAGCGCGTCGCCCGTGAATTGCGCGACGGCGACTACGTGAACCTGGGCATCGGCATCCCGACGCTGGTGGCCAATTACATTCCCGACGGTATCAGCGTGATGCTGCAATCGGAGAACGGCCTGCTCGGCATGGGGCGCTTCCCCACCGAGCAGGAACTGGACGCCGATCTGATCAACGCCGGCAAACAGACCGTCACCGCGGTACCCGGCGCGGCGATTTTCTCGTCCAGCGAATCCTTCGCCATGATTCGCGGCGGCCATGTGGATCTGACCGTGCTGGGCGCCATGGAGGTGGACGTGCACGGCAACATCGCCTCCTGGATGGTGCCCGGCAAGCTGGTCAAGGGCATGGGCGGCTCCATGGACCTGGTGGCCGGCGCCGACAACATCATCGTCACCCTGACCCACTGCGCCAAGGACGGCAGCCCCAAACTGCTGGCCGATTGCACCCTGCCGCTGACCGGCGCGGGCTGCATCCGGCGAGTGCTCACGGACCTGGCTTACCTGGAAATCGAAGACGGCCGCTTCGTGCTGCGCGAACGCGCTCCGGGCGTCACCGTGGAAGAGATCGCCGAACGCACCGGCGGCCCGCTGCTGGTGCCGGATCAGGTACCGGAAATGACACTCGCCTGACCCACAAGCTGCTGAAAACCCGATTCATCGTGGCAAGACTTGCCTTGCTCACCTCGTTTGCGGCCCACCAGAGTATGGGCCGTTTTTTTGCACGCGAAATAAGGACGGCTGCAAGCGGAAAGTAGAAAGCAGGGTCACAGTCCCTCGTCATGCTGCGTGGAGGGAGCGGAGCGACCGGAGTCGCAGTATCTCGACCAGATCCTGCGACTTCGCTTCGCTCCGCGCAGGATGACGGAAAAAAGCTTCGCTCCGCGCAGGATGACGGAAAGAGCTTCGCTCCGCGCAACAGATCTTCCCGCTACAGGCCGGTGGTTTCGTCGATGCCCAGGTGCACGTTCATGTTCTGCACGGCGGCGCCGGCGGCGCCTTTGCCCAGGTTGTCCAGGCGCGCCACCACGCACAACTGCTCGTCGTTGCCGAACACGAACAGGTCCACGCGGTTGGTATCGTTGCTGCCTTGCACATTGAAGAAACCCTGATCCAGGTTGGCGGGATCATCGGGAGCATGGACACGCACGAACGGCTCGTCGGCATAACGCTGCCGATACACGTCGTAGAGCGCCCCGGCGTTGCTGGCGGACTTCAGATGCGACAAATGCAGCGGCACGGTGACCGCCAGCCCCTTGAGGAACGGCCCGACCATGGGCACGAACACCGGCACCGTGGTCAGCCCGCTATAGCGCTTCATTTCCGGCAAATGCTTGTGGCCCAGGCCCAGCGCATAGGCGCGGGGGGCGTTGAGGCGCCCTTCGCCATCGGCCTGGTAATCGGCGATCATGGTCTTGCCGCCGCCGCTGTAGCCGGTCAGCGAGGAAGCGGACACCGGGTAATCCGCCGGCAGGATGCCCGCGTCCACCAGCGGCCGCACCGCCAGAATGAAGGCGCTGGCATGGCAGCCCACGTTGGCGATGCGCTTGCTGGCGCGAATCAGATCACGCTGCCCCGGCGCCAGCTCGGGCAATCCGTAAACCCAGTCGTCCGCCACCCGGAAGGCGGTGCTGGCGTCGATCAGGCAGGTGTGTGGATTCTCCATCATCGCCGCCGCCTCTCTGGAAGCCACGTCCGGCAGACACAGAAAGGCCACGTCCGCCGCGTTCAGCAAGCGGGCGCGCTCCGTCGGGTCCTTGCGCAACGCGCTGTCGATGCGCAGCAGCTCGATGTCCTCACGAGGCTCCAGATAATCGAACAGACGCAGCCCCGTGGTCCCTTCCTGACCGTCCACATAAACCTTGAATGCCATTATCGAGCCTCCGCAAATCTGAGGGCACAAAGCCTAGGCACATGGCCCCTACAATGCAACGCCGACAACTCAAACAGGGCCCCGGATACCAAAAGCTTTCCTGGGTACGGAGATGGCAACCAGAGCCTTGCAGGCTCTGCTCCCCTATTGATGCTATCATCGGTGGCCGCCTCGCCCGATGCCTCCAAATATCGAAGGCATCACCAATCGAAGCGGGGCGATTTGTGCCCCCATTAAAACAGGAATACTGTATACCTTTTATAGCCGGCCAGAAAATCATGCAACTGACAACACATACCGACTACGCCTTGCGAGTGCTGATGTTCCTGGCACTCTGGGAAAGGGAGACCCCCGCCACCGTGCAGGAGATCGCACTCGGCTACGGGATTTCGGCGAACCACATTTCCAAGGTGGCGCAAACGCTGGTGCAACTTGGCTATATAAAGAGCCTGCGCGGTCGCGGCGGCGGCCTGATGCTGGCTCAGGCGACCGGAGATATCCGTGTCGGCGCCATCGTTCGCGAGACGGAGAATCTCAAACTGCTGGAATGCTTCGGTCCCAACTCCGCCTGTCCGATCGACCCGGCCTGCACCCTGAAAAAGATCCTTGGGCAGGCCCAGGAGGCCTTCCTCAACGAGCTGGACAGGCACACGCTGACGGACCTGATCAGCAACGGCAGCGAAATACGTCAATTACTGCATTAGTACAAATCAGGTTACAAACCGCCCTCTCCTGCTACCCGCATACCGCTGGTGTGCGCGTCGCTTTTTCAGTATCCTCTGCGCCCTCTGCGGAATCCGAGCCCCCGTACCAGCACAACACCCTTGCCGTTTCGCCGGTTGATCCTGGGGCCTCCCTCACCCCACAACCCGGAGGAAGCGCATGGCTTCAGGTGGCAACCCCCAAGACAATGCCCCACAGGATGCAAGCATCTCCCCGGCTCCCGGCCTGCTCGATGCCATGGCCGCCAATGCCATGGACAAAGCGCCCGCGGCCATGGACAAGCGCAACCTCTGGATCTGCCTGCTGGCCATTCTTGTCGGTCTGGCCAGCAGCCTGATCGCCAAGGTACTTCTCGATCTGATCGGTTTCATCACCAACCTCATGTTCTACGGCCGGCTGGACTGGCACTTCGACATCAACATGCCGATAGAAAACCACATCGGACTGTGGATCATCGCCATGCCGGTGATCGGCGGGCTGATCGTCGGCGTGATGGCGCGCTGGGGCGCCAGCGCCATTCGCGGCCACGGCATCCCCGAGGCCATGGAGCAGATACTGCTCAACGAAAGCCGCATTCCCCCTCGCATGACCTTTCTCAAGCCGATTTCCTCCGCCGTCACCATCGGCTCCGGTGGTCCCTTCGGCGCGGAAGGCCCGGTCATCGCCACCGGCGGCGCCATCGGCTCGGTGATCGGCCAACTGCTGAAAGTCAGCGCGGCGGAACGCAAGACTCTGCTCGCCGCCGGCGCCGCCGCCGGCATGGCAGCGTTCTTCTCCGCACCGGTGGCGTCGGTGTTGCTGGCGGTGGAATTGTTGCTGTTCGAGTTGCGTGGACGTTCACTGGTACCGGTGGTGCTGGCAGTGGTCGCCGCTACCGGTTTGCGCGAAGTGCTGATCGGCCAGGGGCCGGTATTTCCCATGCCCGGAGTTGCCTCCCCCGGTATCCCCGCGCTGCTGTTCTATGTCGCCCTGTCCGTCGTGGTCACCATTTTCAGCGTCTGGGTGACGCGCTTCTTCTATTTCCTGGAAGACAGCTTCGAGAAACTGCCCGTGCACTGGATGTGGTGGCCGGCAATCGGCGGGCTGGTGGTCGGCATCATCGGCTACATCGAGCCGCAAACCATGGGCGTGGGCTACAACCTGATCGACGATATCGTCAACAGCAAGCTCACTCTTGCCGCGCTGGCCACCATCGGCGTATTGAAACTGCTGTCCTGGTCGGTGGCGCTGGCCAGCGGCACCTCCGGCGGAACGCTGGCGCCGCTGTTCATCATCGGCGGTTCGCTGGGCGGCTGCCTGGGCCTGTTCTTCGACCACCTGTTCCCCGGCCTCGGCATCGACCCGCGCATTGCCGGCCTGCTGGGCATGACGGTGATGTTCGCCGGCTCCGCCCGCGTGCTGCTCACCGCGGTGGCCTTCGCGCTGGAAGTCACTTATCAGCCGCACGCCCTGTTGCCGCTGCTGCTCAGCGGCGGGGTGGCGTATCTGGTTTCCAGCCTGATGATGCCGACCACCATCATGACCGAGAAGCTCGCCCGGCGTGGCGTCAAGGTGCCCGACGAATTCCACGCCGACCCCAACGAAGCCACCACCGTGGGCGCCGTTTGCAGCCGCAACCTGCTGACACTCAGCGGCAACCAGCGGCTGTCGGAAGTGCGCGACTGGCTGCTGTCCGGGGTTTCCGACAGCCAGTTCCAGGGCTTTCCGGTGCTCGATGGAGAAGGGCAACTGCTGGGGCTGGTTACACGCCGTGGCCTGCTGGCCCTGGAAAACAATCCGGAGGACAGCCTGCGCACCCTGCTCAAACGCCCGCCCGTCACGGTTTCCGAGCAGGATTCGCTGCGCACCGCCATTCGCATCATGGTGCGCAACAACACCGACCGGCTACTGGTGGTGGACGCGCAACAGCGCCTCGCCGGAGTCCTGACCTCCAGCGACATCCTCAAGGTACACCAGCGGCAGTTGCGGCATCAGGAAGAGCGCAAACGTCATCTGCACCTGAGGTAAACCACGGCGATCTGCGTGGCGGCCGGACAACACAAAAATCACCTTTTCAGGGCTGGCAAAAAAATCCAGCCTTGGTATGGTGGGCCCATGATCCGCTGTTACCGCACCGGCGCACTTTCCAGGTGTCGCCACTCATCCCGCACCATCAAGGGCGCTGTCCACGGCAGCCAGCCCCGGATGCCCGCTGCCTTTCTTTGCTAACGCCGAACTCCGTACATCGTCCCCGGAGCTCGGCGGCTCCGGGGACGAACGCGAACAAAACGATGAATCGGAGTGAACACCATGAGCTTGCCCCCCATTACCGTATCCACCCTGGACCGCGACCGGATTTACGCGCTGCTGGAACATCACGACGAAGACGGTGAAGTGGTCGAGAAGCTGTATCAGGAACTGGACCGCGCCGAATACCGGGCGGTGGACGAGATGCCGGATGATGTGGTGCGCCTGAACAGCAGCGCGCATTTCCGTGACGAAACCAGCGGGCGGGAATACAACCTGGTGCTGTCCATGCCATCCGAAACCAACCAGGGGGAGAATCGCATCTCCCTGCTCAGCCCGGTAGGCGCCGCGCTGCTGGGCCTGTCGGTAGGCCACAGCATCGACTGGCCCAGCCGTGGCAAGACACTGCGGCTGACACTGATCGCCGT
>CAYMKZ010000118.1:0-8810 GCA_964391345.1 uncultured Alcanivorax sp. | reverse complement strand
ACGTTCTGGTGTACCGGCGCTTCCTGGGTGCAAATGAAGCGGGTGCCCATGTTCATGCCGTCGGCGCCCATGGACAGCGACGCCACCAGCGAGCGGGCGTCGGCCATGCCGCCGGAGGCCAGGAACGGTATTTTCAGCTCCTCGGCGGCACGCGGCAGCAGAATCATGTTCGGCACGTCGTCTTCGCCGGGGTGGCCGCCGCACTCGAAACCGTCGACGCTGACCGCGTCACAGCCGATGTCCTGGGCTTTCAGGGCGTGGCGCACCGAGGTGCATTTGTGGATCACCTTGATGCCGGCTTCCTTCAGGGCCGGCAGCCATTTCTGCGGATTGTTGCCGGCGGTTTCGACGATTTTCACGCCGCCTTCGATGATGGCCTTCACGTAGCCCGGATAATCCGGCGGGTTGACCGCGGGCAGGAAAGTCAGGTTGACGCCGAACGGCTTGTCGGTCATCTCCCGGCAACGGGCGATCTCGCGGCTCAGATGCTCGGGGCTGGGCTGGGTGAGGGCGGTGAGGATGCCCAGACCGCCGGCGTTGGACACCGCCGATGCCAGTTCAGCCAGACCCACGTGGTGCATGCCACCTTGCACAATGGGGTGTTCTACACCAAGCAGTTCGGTAATGCGTGTTTTCATGTTCTCTCCCGGGAGCAAAAAAATGAGTTCCATATTAGAACGAATGATTCGCAAGCGGCAACCACGGGGCGTATGAAGCGCAGCCATGGCGGTTGGCATTCCGGGTGCGGGCCCGTAAGATGGCCCCCGATACCGTGACTCCTCGACGCCGCCACCCCTCGAACCGTGACACTGTAACCATGGCCCGATTGCACCCGCGCTTGCACGATGCGCTTCGATTTCTGCCGAGCGACCGGCCGGCTCACCTGCTTACTCGCCACTCCGTCCGCGAGCAGGCGAAGAACGGCTTTGCCGATTATCGCCTGCCGCTCACCGAGGAAGGAGTGGCGATGGCCCGGCAGTGGGGCACGCAACTGGAGCGCCCGGTGGCGGCGTTCTACTCCAGCCCGGTGGGGCGCTGCGTGGCCACCGCCGAGGCTATGGCCGAGGGCGCGCTGGAGGCCGGCCTGATGCCGACCTTGCCCGAGGTGATCACCGACATGACGCTGGTGGAGCCCGGTTGCTACGTGCAGGACATCAATCGCATCGGCCCGACCTTTCTGAAGATGGGCGCCATGCGCTTTCTCAACCGGCATCTGCGGGTGCCGTTCGACGGCATGCTGTCGCCGGCGGCGGGGCGCGCCAAGCTGGCCGCCTATCTGCACGCCCGGCAGGCGCCGCCGGGGGCGCTGACGGTGCACGTCACCCACGACACCATCCTGGCGGTGCTGGTGGCGGAACTGGAGGGGCGTTCGAACATCAGCGAGGACGACTGGCCCTGGATGATGGAAGGGCTGTGGGTGTGGTTCGACGACGATCGCATGAACTGGATCTGGCGTGGTGAACAGGGTGCGCTGCCTCTGCATGAAAACGAGGCTTGAATCCGCGCCGGCCGGCCTCAATATAGGGCTTCTTTCTGACGCTTTTACTCGACGGCGAGGTGCTTTTTGTCCGCCCTGACCATTCGCAATCTGAGAAAAACCTATGCCAACGGCGTGGAAGCCCTCAAGGGGGTGGATCTGACCGTGGAGCAGGGCGACTTCTTCGCGCTGCTCGGCCCCAACGGCGCCGGCAAATCCACCACCATCGGCATCATCAGCTCACTGGCCAACAAGAGCAGCGGCGAGGTGCGCATTTTCGAGCATGATCTGGATGCCGATCGCGCCCGCGCCAAGCAGAAAATCGGTGTGGTGCCCCAGGAGTTCAACTTCGGTCAGTTCGAGAAGGTGTTCGACATCGTTGTCACCCAGGCCGGTTATTACGGCATCCCGGCCGCCATTGCCCGCCAGCGCGCGGAGAAATATCTGCGTCAACTGGGCCTGTGGGACAAGCGCAAGAAACAGGCGCGCACGCTGTCCGGCGGCATGAAGCGGCGGCTGATGATCGCGCGGGCGCTGGTGCACGAGCCGGAGCTGCTGATCCTCGACGAACCCACCGCCGGTGTCGATATCGAGCTGCGCCGCTCCATGTGGGACTTTCTCATCGGCCTGAACCGGGAAGGCTGCACCATCATCCTCACCACCCATTATCTGGAAGAGGCCGAGTCTCTGTGCCGGCATATCGCCATCATCGATCATGGCCAGATCGTCGAGAATACGGACATGAAATCGCTGCTGGAAAAGTTGCAGGTGGAAACGTTCATCCTCGATCTGGATCACCCCGTAGTGCGCACGCCCGAATTGCCGGGTTTTGTCATCCAGCCGCGTGACAGCACCAGCCTGGAAGTGGAAGTCCCGAAAGGGGAAAGTCTCAACCGGCTGTTCGCCGGTCTGGCGGAGCAGGGCCTTCAGGTCACCAGCATGCGCAACAAGTCGAATCGGCTGGAAGAGCTGTTCGTGCGGCTGGTGGAGCACAACCTGCCGGGGCAGCAGGCCATGGCGGAGACGGCATCATGAGCGCTTACCAGCAGTGGGTGGCCTTTTGCACCATCGTTGTCCGGGAAGTACGCCGTTTCACGCGCATCTGGCCGCAGACGCTGCTGCCGCCGGTGATCACCATGTCGCTGTATTTCGTCATTTTCGGCAACCTGGTGGGCCAGCGTATCGGCCAGATGGGCGGCTTCGATTACATGCAGTTCATCGTCCCCGGCCTGATCATGATGGCGGTGGTGCAGAACAGTTACAGCAACGTGGTGAGCTCGTTTTTTTCCGCCAAATTCCAGTTGTCGGTGGAAGAAATGCTGGTCTCGCCGATGCCGGCGCACGTCATCCTCACCGGTTTCATCGTCGGCGGCATGACGCGCGGCGTGCTGGTGGGGCTGATCGTCAGCCTGGTGAGTCTGTTCTTCACCGATCTGTCGATACAGCACCTGTGGATCGTCGTTCTGGTGGTGATCATGACCTCCGCGCTGTTTTCTCTGGGTGGCTTCCTGAACGCCACTTTTGCCCGCAATTTCGATGACATCAGCATCATTCCGAACTTCGTGTTGACGCCGCTTACTTATCTGGGCGGGGTCTTTTACTCCCTGGATCTGCTGCCGGATTTCTGGCGCCATGTGACGCTGATCAACCCGCTGGTCTACATGATCAACGCCTTCCGTTACGGCGTGCTGGGGGTGAGTGACGTCAACGTGTACGCTTCCCTGGGCGCCATTTGTGTGTTCGTGGTGGTGTTCTATGTGCTGTGCCTGTGGCTGCTGAAACGCGGCACCGGCATCCGCAGCTAGGGGCAGGAGCCGGGCATGAATCATCTGAACGAAACCCCGCTGGGCAAGACCAGCGAATACGTTGATCAGTACACGCCGTCGCTGCTGTTCCCGGTGCCGCGCCAGGCGGCACGCGAGACGCTGGCTCTGGAGCCGGGGGCGCTGCCGTTTCACGGCGTCGATGTCTGGAATGCCTACGAGCTGTCCTGGTTGAACGGCAAGGGCAAGCCGGTGGTGGCCATGGCCGAGCTGACCGTGCCCTGCACCTCGCCCAACATCATCGAATCGAAATCCCTGAAGCTGTATCTGAATTCCTGCGCCAACACCCGCTTTGCCGGGCCGCAAGAAGTGCGGGCGGCGCTTGAACAGGAACTGACGCGAGTGGCCGGTGCCCCGGTCGCCGTGCGGCTGTTTGATCTGCAAGAGGCGGCTCGCCTGCCGCTGTGGCAGGAGCAGGGTCTGCTGGTGGATACGCTGGATGTGGCCATCGAGGATTTTCAGTACAACGCGGATTGGCTGAGCTGTGAGCAGGGCGGGGAGCAGAGCGCCGTGCTGGTATCACATCTGCTGCGCAGCCGTTGCCCGGTCACCGACCAGCCCGACTGGGGCTCGGTACAGGTATGCTATACCGGTGCGCCCATCGATCCGGCCGGTTTCCTGCGCTACCTGGTGTCGCTGCGCAACCATCAAGGCTTCCACGAGCAGGTCATCGAGCGGTTGTTCGTGGATATCCAGCGCCGCTGCGCGCCCCGCCATCTGAGCGTTTACGGGCGCTTCACCCGGCGCGGCGGGCTGGACATCAATCCCTTCCGCTGCGACCGGGAAGAGACCCCGGCGAACCGGCGCACCGTCCGCCAGTAAGTTCTTCCCGGCGTGGGGCCCGGCCGGAGGTGTGGCCGGAGAGCCGATTGAGAGCCACCACATCGAGAAGAGAGATCACTTATCGCCGGCTCGCCGCCCAGCGGTAACACCACAACCCGGCTACGGCGAACACCACGAGGCCCAGCCATAGCGCCTGGGGCGCAAACCCCGGGCCGGTCACCGCCAGCGGCGCCGGGTCGCCGGAGAACACCACCAGCGCCGCGAGCACCACTCCCAGTATGCCCTCGCCGACGATCATGCCCGACGCCAGCAGCACGCCCAGCCGCCGGAGGTTTTCGCGGCGCCCGACATAGCGGTTGAACAGCCAGCCGACGATGGCCCCGAGACTGATCATCAGCGTCGTGGAAGTGGGCAGGTAAATGCCCAGCCCGGCGGCCAGCGGCGGCAGCCGCGCTGCCCGAGAGTAGCGGGCCAACAGTTCATCGATGACGATCAGCACCGCACCGATGGCGATGCCCAGCCCCAGCAGACTCCAGTCCAGATTATGACCGATCACCTTCTCCGCCAGGGTCGAGATCAGGCTGGCCTGTGGCGCCGGCAGCGCCTGAGGGCCGGCGCCGGGCATGCCGGCAAAGCCGTAAGCCTGGTTCAGCAGCGTCAGCGTCGGTGGAATGATGGCCGCACCGGCCACCACGCCGATCACCAGTGCCACCTGCTGCTTCCAGGGCGTGGCGTCCACCAGTTGACCGGTTTTCAGATCCTGGAGGTTGTCGTTGGCGATGGTCGCCACCGTGAACACCAGCGTGGTGACGAACAGCGCGAAGGCGATCCACGGCTTGCCGCCATCCGCGCCGCTCCCCACACCGGCATTGCCGCTCAGTGCCACCAGCAACAGCGCGGCGATCACCACCACCAGAATGCCGACCCCGGAAAGTGGACTGTTGGACGAACCGATCAGCCCTGCCATGTAACCGCACACCGCCGCCACCAGCAGGCCAACCAGCACCAGAAACAGCAGCGCCCCGCCGACCAGCAACACCTGGTGCGTCACTAGGCCGGCGTGGCTGGTGAAATCGACCAGCAGAGCGCCGATCGGAAACAGGCACAGCAGGGAAATGCCGGCCACCAGGCCGATGGGAATATCCCGTTCCGTACGCGGCAGGACCGCGCCCTGGCCCTGATGACGCAGACGGGACGCCTTCAGCGCGCTGCGCAGGCCATTGGCCAGCGGCCCAAGCAGCCGCAACAGCGCCCACAGGGCGGCGATGCCGATGGCGCCGGCGCCGATGAACCGTACCTGTGTCGTCCAGGCCGTGTGGGCGGCATTGGCAATATCGCCAGGGGAGTTGCCCAGCCCGGAGTTGAGCAACGCGGTGTAGTGCGGCACCGCCCAACCCCAGGCGATGAGCGTTCCCACCAGTATCGCCAGCCCCACCGACAGGCCGACCAGATGACCGATGGCGAGTAGCGCGAACGACAGACTGAAATGGGCCCCGCTGACCGCGCCGCCCTCGCCAAGCCGGAAGAAACGGGCCGCCCCGCCGGCAAACAGCTTCATGGCCACGCCCAGCGCAAACAGCGCCGACACCAGCGCACCGAGCACGATGGCTTTCAGGCCGGTGCGCTCGCCGTTTTGCGAGCCCGTGCCGACCTTGAGCACTTCCGCACAGGCAACGCCTTCCGGGTAGGGCAGGTCCGAACCGGTAACCAGAGCGCGGCGCAGCGGAATGGTGTACATGACGCCGAGAATACCGCCCAGCGCACAGAGCAACAGGGAGGTCCAGAACGGAAAGCCCTGCCACCAGCCCACCATCACCAGACCCGGCAACACGAAAATGATGGCGGATTGCGTGCCCGCCGAAGAGGCCACCGTCTGGACGATGTTGTTTTCCTGGATGGTGGCGCCCCGGAAGCCCTGCAGAATGGCCATGGAAATGACCGCCGCCGGAATCGAGGTGGCGAAGGTGAGGCCGGCTTTCAGGCCGAAGTAGACGTTGGCGGCGGTGAACAGCACCGTGATGGCGATACCCAGAAGGATTCCGCGTACCGTCAGCTCCCGTCGCAGGGTGGCAACCTGCGGTTGATTCATTCTCGTTCCCCGGATGCTCGATCGATGGGGAATCAAAGCATGACTACCAACTGGTGCTCAAGCCCGCCGTAACGCTGCTGCGCCCGGAATGACGGGCGCCTGCGTCACTCCGGAAACGTGCAGCGCTGTCCGGAGCCCTGCGGCTTTCGGTTCGACGCTCAAAGCCACTGGATTCCGGGTCTTCGCTGCGCTACGCCCGGAATGACAGGCGCCTGCGTCACTCCGGAAACGTGCAGCGCTATCCGGAGCCCGGCGGCTTTCGGTTCGACGCTCAAAGCCACTGGATTCCGGGTCTTCGCTGCGCTGCGCCCGGAATGACAGGCGCCTGCGTCACTCCGGAAACGCGCAGCGTTATCCGGAGCCCAGCGGCTTTCTTGTTCAGCATGGAGCCAAAGAAAACCCCCGGCACCTGGTGGGTGTCGGGGGTCTCTTTGGCTGTCTGACCGGTGTTTTGATCTGCCAGACCATTACAGCATGCTGACCTGTTCAGGAAGCGCCTGTTTCAGGACTTTGCTGATGTGCTCGGCGCTGTCCAGGTTGCGGCGTTCTGCCAGATAGTCGACAGCCGGGTTGTCCACGCTGTTGGCCAGTTCGCTATCCGCGGCCACCTGTTCGGAGATGGCGTTGAAGTCGGCCTGCGTGTTGGGGTCTTCGCGGCTGGCCTGAGCCAGTGCCTGCCCTTGATCACCTACCTGTGCAGCTTGCTCCTGCTGGGCCTGAACCCGTTCCAGCGCCTGGCTGATGGCTTCCGGGCTGTCCATGTTGGCGCGAGTGGCCAGGTAGCTGTTCTGTGTGCTTTCAACCGGGATGCTGTGTGCCATGGCCAGCGGAGAAACGGCGCTCAGGGCGGCGACGGTCAGTACTGCCAGAATTGACTTGTTCATGATGTTCTCCTCTCTTCTATCTCTTGGTTTCATCAGGGCCACTCCCTGATGTCATGGTCACAATATAGTTACTAGTTACTAATTCGTCAACATGTAACTTAAAAAATTTCTTCTATCGTTGAAATCGACAAACGCTATCTGCGCGGAGGAGGGGGTGATCTTGCTTTGGTGGTTTCCGGGAAGTTCATATGAAACAGTAACTTATACATATGATTTTTCATGGCTGCCAAGAAAGGCACAGGTTTGATTGCTTGTTGCCTTGGGAAATTACAATATTGTTTATGTGTAACTTTTCTGCCCATCAGACCTTGGCAAGGCAAAAGTGAGTTCGGAACGGGGAGGCGCTACAATGATGGCCCCGACCAGGAGCCAGCATGGATACACTTACTGCCTTGACCACCCGCGTCTCCGTTCCCCGATTGACCGAACCCGGCCCCTCCGCCCACCACCTCGAACGATTGCTGCAAGCCGCCTTGCGCGCCCCGGATCACGGCCTGCTGCGCCCATGGCGTTTCATTGTTTTGCAAGGCGAGCAGCGCCAGCGGTTGGGTGACATCATGGAGCGGCGCCTGCTGCGCGAGCAGCCGGATGCCGACGACATGACGCGCCGCAAGGCGCGGGACAAGGCACTGCGGGCGCCGACCATCATCATTGCCGTCGCCGAAATTACCGAACACCACAAGATTCCCGCCTGGGAGCAGGTGGTGGCGGTGGGCGCCGCCGTGCAGAACATGATGGTGGCCGCTCATGCACTGGGCCTTGGCGCCATGTGGCGTACCGGCGCGCTGGCCTGCGATGATCAGGTGAAACGGGAGCTCGGTTTTGCCGGCAAGGATCAGATCGTCGCCTTTCTCTATCTGGGAACGCAGGCAGGCACCCGGAAACCGATTCCCGAACAGGATGTTGATAGCTACTTGCGAGAGCTGCCTTGATGAATGAACTGGACGATCTGGCCCGCCGCGTCGGCGAGGCCATTCCCTTGACCCGCTACCTGGAATTCAGCTACGGCTCTTTCGACGGTCTGGCGCTGACGGTCACCGCACCCCTGGAACCGAACTGCAATGACAAAGGCACCTTCTTCGCCGGCAGCCAGGCGGCGCTGGTGACACTGGCGGGCTGGTCGATGACGACGCTGCAAGCGGATCACGCCGGTTTCCCCAGCGATGTGGTCGCGGTGGAAAGTCATCTGCGTTACACCCTTCCCCTACAGGATGAAATGCGACTGCGTGCGACCGTCACCGAAGAGAAGGTGGCGCGTTTTCGGCAGCGCCTGGAACAGAAAGGGCGGGCGGTACTGACCGTCGATGTTCGTGGCCAAAGCCCTGCCGGCGAAGTGGTCTGTGAGTTCCAGGGCGTCTACCTGGCCCGGCGTCCCGTCAACGACTGATTGGAAAACCCGCAAACGGCCACGGTGTTATTGCGCAAAGCCGGTCATTTCGCTACCCTACGCGCCTCTTACGGTGAGGTGTCCGAGCGGCTGACGCCTTGCCGCAGGCAAGCGAACGTTGCCGCTTGTCGGCAACGGCCCCGAAGGGGCGAGGGCGCAGCCCGAGTAACGAGCACGCAAGCGTGCGACCCCCCGGCGCTGAACGGCTGGGAATGACTGTCAGTTTCATGGTGAGGTGTCCGAGCGGCTGAAGGAGCACGCCTGGAAAGTGTGTATACGGCAACGTATCGAGGGTTCGAATCCCTCCCTCACCGCCAAATAAAAAAACCGGCCCCGCGCCGGTTTTTTTATTTGGTGGTCAGGGCGG
>CAYMKZ010000117.1:4173-8863 GCA_964391345.1 uncultured Alcanivorax sp. | reverse complement strand
GTCTGCCCGCAACAGGGAAAGGACAACAAAATGACCACGCAGGATCAACGCATCCCCGATCTGCTGGCCCGTCAGGCCCGTGAGCGGGGTTCCGCCACAGGCTGGATCAGTGACGGCCAGCATTTCACGTTCGGGGAAATGGAAGCTGCCAGCGCCAAACTGGCCGGCGGTTTGCAGGCCCTCGGGCTGGAGCCGGGCGATCGCATCGGCATCATCGCCCCGAACCGCATGGAATGGCTGTGGCTGTTCTTTGCCGCCACCCGTATCGGAGTGGCCGTGGTGGGGCTGTCGGTCCGTTACCGTGACGCGGAACTTCGCCACATGGTCAACGACAGCGGCCTCAAGGTGGTGTTCACCGTTGCCGAGCACGAAGGGTTTGATTTTCTCGCCCTGTTCGAGCGACTGGCGATGGATACACCTGGGCTGAGCCGGGTTGTCGATCTGGATGGCGCGGAATTCAACCGGCTGCGCTCCGCCGAGGCGGTGGCGCCGTCGCCGTCTCTGCGTGGCGACGATCTGGCCATGATCATCTACACCTCCGGCACCACCGGCCGTCCCAAGGGGGCGGCGCTCAGCCACGCCGGCATGCTCGCTTCGGCGTACGCCCAGGCGCGGCACATGCGGCTGTCCCCGCGGGATCACAGCCTCAAATCATCGCCGCTCAATCATGTCGGCGGCATTACCTGCGGCGTGCTTGCCGGCCTGGTGGGCGGCACCCGCTCCGAGCTGGTGGCGGAGTTCAAGGCCGGCGCGGTGGTGGACATGATGAAAGCGAATCCGCCGACCATCCTCAGTGGCGTGCCGACCATGCTGACCCTGTTGCTGATGCACCCGCGCATCGACGAGGTGGATCTGTCGCGGGTGCGGCTGATCATCGCCGGCGGCAGCAACGTCGATGACACTCTGCTGTCACGTTTGCAGCAGCGCGTGCCCAACGCCACGCTGATGAACCTCTACGGCCTTTCGGAAACTTCCGGCGCCATCGTCATGACCCCCTGGGACAGCAGCGACGAACAGCTCAAGCACAGCATCGGCAAACCGCTGCCCGGCGCCGAAGTGCGCGTGACGGACAGTGATGGCCAGCCGCTGCCGGCGGGCGCGGTCGGTGAATTGCAGTTTCGCGGCCTGGGTGTGGTGCGCGGCTATATCGGCGCGGCCGCCGACAACGCCGTGGTCAGCGCCGATGGCTGGCTGCACACCGGCGATCTCGGCGAGTACGATGAAAACGGCCTGATCACCCTGTGCGGCCGCAAGAAAGACATGTACATCCGCGGTGGTTTCAACGTTTATCCGGCGGAGGTGGAAAACCATATCGCCCGCCTGGACGGCGTACAGATGGTGGCCGGTATCGGCGTGCCGGATGCGGTATTCGGCGAGGTGGGCTGTTACTACATCGTCGCCCAGCCGGGCAGTGACATCGATGAGGCCAGCGTGATCGAGCATTGCCGCCAGGGACTGGCGGACTACAAGGTTCCCGGCCGCATTCTGTTTCGTGACGACCTGCCGCTGACCCCGGTGGGGAAAATCCACAAGGCGGCCCTGCGTCAGCAGAGCGCCGCATCCGCAAACGAACAATAAGGAGACACCGCCATGCAATGGAGCCATGAGCATCTGGAATTGCAACGCAGCCTCAAGGGCTATATCGAGAATCACATCAATCCGTATGTGGACGAATGGGAAGAGGCCGGCATTTTTCCGGCCCATCAGGTGTTCAAGGGGCTGGGCGATCTCGGTCTGCTGGGCCTGACCAAACCGGAGGAATTCGGCGGCTCCGGGCTGGATTATTCCTACGCCGTGGCCATGGCGGAAACCCTGCACCACATTCCCTGCGGCGGCATTCCCATGGCCATTGGTGTGCAGACCGACATGTGTACGCCGGCGCTGGCCCGTTTCGGCAGCGATGAACTGCGCCGTGAATTTCTCGCCCCGGCGATTGCTGGCGACATGGTGGGCTGCATCGGTGTGAGCGAGCCGGGCGCCGGTTCCGATGTGTCTTCGATACGGACTTTTGCCAAAAAGGACGGCGACGATTACGTCATCAATGGCGAAAAAATGTGGATCACCAACAGCCTTCAGGCCGACTGGATGTGCCTGCTGGCCAACACCAGTGAGCCGCAGAGCGGTGACAAGCACCACAACAAGAGCCTGATCATGGTGCGCCTGCGCGAGAACGGCAAGCTGGTGCCGGGCATCACGGTCAACAAGATTCGCAAGATCGGCATGCATTCCAGCGACACCGGTCATCTGTTTTTCGATGACCTGCGCGTGCCGCAGAGCAATCGGATCGGCGAAGAAGGCATGGGCTTCATGTATCAGATGCAGCAGTTCCAGGAGGAGCGTCTGTTCGCCGCCGCTTCCAATTCCGGCGGCCTGCGCAAGCTCATCGACGTGACCATCGAATACGCCCAGCAGCGTGGCATGTTCGGCCGCCGGCTGGCGGACATGCAGTGGTTCCAGTTCAAGATGGGCGAATTGGCCACGGAAGTGGAGGCGCTGCGCGCGCTGCTTTATCGCGCCTGCGAGCTGTACGTTTCCGGGCAGGATGTGCACGAGCTGGCCACCATGTGCAAGCTCAAATCCGGCCGTACCAGCCGGCTGGTGTCGGATACCTGTCTGCAATTCTGGGGCGGCATGGGCTTCACCTGGGACAACCGCGTTTCCCGCGCCTACCGCGACGGCCGGCTGGGTTCCATCGGCGGCGGCGCGGACGAGGTAATGCTCGGCATTCTCGCCAAGCTGATGGGCATTGCCGCCAAGGCGCGTGGCTGAGTCCGGCGCCGGATAGAGGAGAACGGTCATGGCGAACAGACAGCGGCGTCACGCGGATCGGGTGGTGATCGGCGGCGCTTCCGGCTTCTGGGGCGACAGCAGCGTCGGCCCGGTACAACTGGTGCGCAGCGGGCGGCTGGATTATCTGGTGTTCGATTATCTGGCGGAGCTGACCATGTCGATTCTGGCCAGCGCGAAGATGAAAAGTCCGGACGCCGGCTACGCCACCGATTTCGTCACCGTGGCCATGCGTCAGGTGCTGAAGGAAGTAGCGGAGCAGGGCATCCGCGTGGTGGCCAACGCCGGCGGCATGAACCCGGCCGGTTGCGCCAGTGCGTTGCGCGAGCTGGCCGGGGAACTGGGTGTTGAAGTCAGCGTGGCGGAAGTCAGCGGCGACGATTTCATGCCGCAGTGGGAAGCCTACCGGGACCAGCAAGGTCCGCGGGACATGCAGACCGGCGAGCCGGTGCCGGCACGGCTGGTCACCGCCAACGCCTATTTCGGTGCGCTACCGATCAAGGCGGCGCTGGACGCCGGCGCGGATATCGTCGTCACCGGTCGCTGCGTGGACAGTGCCACCACGCTGGGCGTGCTGATGCATGAATTCCAGTGGGCGGACGACGACTGGGATCGCCTGGCGGCGGGCAGCCTGGCCGGGCATATCGTCGAGTGCGGCTGCCAGGCCACCGGCGGCTTGTACACCGACTGGCAGGACGTGCCGGACTGGCCGAACATCGGCTACCCGATCATCGAGTGCAGCGAGGACGGCCGTTTCCAGGTCGGCAAAGCGGAGGGCACGGGCGGGCTGGTATCGGTGCCGGTGGTGTCCGAGCAACTGGTCTACGAGATCGGCGATCCGCAGAACTACATCCTGCCCGACGTGGTGTGCGACTTTTCCCAGGTGCGCATGACGCAGGTGGCCGAGAACCTGGTGGAGGTGTCCGGTGCCCAGGGGCGCGCACCCACCGCAACCTACAAGGTATCGGCCACCTTCATCGACGGTTTTCGCACCCAGGCGCAGTTGACCCTCGTCGGTCAGGACGCGGCCGGCAAGGCGGCGCGTACCGCCGATGCCATCCTCACCCGCACCCGCAAGTTGTTCGCCGAACATGGCTGGGAAGATTTCAGCGCCACCCATGCCCAGGTGGTCGGCGCCGCTCAATGCCTCGGGCCGCATCGGCCGACGCCGGATTTATTCGAGGCGGTGATGCGTATCGCCGTGCGCCATCCGCGCAAGGAAGCGTTGAAACTGTTCGTGCGCGAGATCGCTCCGGCCGGCACTTCCTGGTCGCCGGGCACCACCGGCGGTGGCGGCGGACGCTCCAGTGTCAGCCCCAACCTGCGCCATGTGGCGTTCCTGATCGACAAACAGCGGATGACGCCGGTGGTCAAGCTGGATGGCGAAGTCGTCGATCTGCCGCTGGGCTGCCGCGCCGATGGCACCACCGGCGCACCGGCGATTGCTACGGGCGAGGAACAGGCGGCGCAGGCCGACTGGGTGACGGTGCCGCTGATCAAACTGGCCCACGCCCGCAGCGGCGACAAGGGCAACCATTCCAACATCGGCGTGATCGCCCGTGACCCGGCGGATTTGCCCTTGTTGCGGGCGCAACTGACGCCGCAGGCGCTGGGCGAATATCTGGCGCATCTGGTCAAGGGCCCGGTAACGCGCTACGAGTTGCCCGGCATCGGTGCCATGAACTTCCTCTGCGAGCAGGCGCTGGATGGCGGCGGCATGAGCTCGCTGCGCAACGACCCGCTCGGCAAGGGCATGGGCCAGATCGTGCTGACCCTGCCGGTGCGCGTGCCGCCCGGCTATCCGGCGGCCTGACCGAGATATGGGTGCGCGCTTGATGGAAAGACGCTGGGCCCCTGCTTTCGCAGGGGTGACGGGGCTCGCTGCTATCCTGGAAGCAGGCGA
>CAYMKZ010000117.1:0-4073 GCA_964391345.1 uncultured Alcanivorax sp. | reverse complement strand
GCCCAGGAACTGGCCATGCAGAACAAACTGCCCTACGTGCAACTGGTGGAAAGCGCCGGCGCCAACCTGCTGAAGTACAAGGTCGAGCACTTCGTCCACGGCGGCAATCTGTTTCGCAACCTGGCGCTGCTGTCCGCCGCCGGGTTGCCGGTAATCACCGTCACTCATGGTTCCTCCACCGCCGGTGGCGCTTACCAGACCGGCCTGTCCGATTACATCATCATGGTGCGTGGCCGCTCCAAGGCGTTCCTGGCCGGCCCGCCGTTGCTCAAGGCCGCCACCGGCGAGGATGCTACCGACGAGGAGCTGGGTGGCGCGGAAATGCACACGGCGATTTCCGGGCTCGGCGATTATCTGGCCGAAGACGACCGTGATGCGTTGCGTCTGGTGCGCGAGATCGTCGCCCAGTTGCCCTGGCAGAACGCGCCGGCCCAGCGTGAAGCCGGCGGCCCGCCGCCGCGTTACGACCGTGAGGAACTGCTGGGCATCATGCCCATGGATCACAAGCAGGCGGTGGACATGAAAGAGGTGATCGCCCGCTTCGTCGATGATTCCTATTTTCTCGAATTCAGCGCCAACTACGGCCCGGCCACCGTCTGCGGCCACGCCAAAATCGAAGGCCAGCCGGTGGGCATCATCACCAACAACGGCCCCATCGATCCGGCCGGCGCCACCAAGGCCACGCACTTCATCCAGGCCTGCTGCCAGTCGCGCACGCCGATTCTCTATCTCAACAACACCACCGGTTTCATGGTCGGCAAGGAATACGAGCAAGCCGGCATCATCAAGCACGGCTCGAAGATGATTCAGGCGGTATCCAGCGCCACCGTGCCGCAGATCACGCTGTATTGCGGCGCTTCATTCGGCGCTGGCAATTACGGCATGTGCGGTCGCGGCTTCCATCCGCGCTTCTGTTTCTCCTGGCCCAACGCCAAGACCGCGGTGATGGGCGCCGAGCAAGCAGCGCGCACCATGGGCATCGTCACCGAGGCGGCCATGAAGCGCAAAGGCAAGGAGGTGAACCACGCTGCCCTGGAAGCCTTGCAGCAGCAAATCATCGATACCTTCGAGAAACAGATGGATGTGTTCACCACCAGCGCGCACTTGCTGGATGATGGCGTCATCGACCCTCGTGACACTCGCGCCGTGCTGGCGGAGGTGCTGTCGATCTGCGCGGACGCCGAACGGCGTGAGCCGCAGAAGATGCAGTTCTCCGTGGCCCGTCCCTGAACAGGAGCGTCGATAGCGATGAACCAGGCAACCCCTTTCAGCAAGATTCTGATCGCCAATCGTGGCGAGATTGCGTTGCGCGTGATGCGCAGCGCCCGGGCGCTGGGTTACGCCACCGTGGCGGTGTATTCCGATGCCGACAAAAACGCCCGCCATGTGCGCGCCGCCGATCAGGCGGTGCACATCGGCGGCGCGCTGCCCAGCCAGTCTTATTTGCGCGTGGAGGCGATTATCGAGGCGGCCCGCCTCAGCGGCGCGGACGCCATTCATCCCGGCTACGGTTTTCTGGCGGAGAATCCGGCGCTGGCGCGGGCCTGTGCCGACGCCGGCCTGGTGTTCGTCGGACCTTCCGCCGACTCCATCGTCGCCATGGGTAACAAGGCCGGTGCCAAAAAGTTGATGAGCGATGCCGGCGTACCCTGCGTGCCCGGTTTTCAGGGCGATCAGGACGAAGCCGTACTGTGCCGTGAAGCGCAACGCATCGGCTTCCCGGTGATGATCAAGGCCACCGCCGGTGGCGGCGGGCGCGGCATGCGCCAGGCGAACGACCCGGAGTCTTTTGTCGATGAACTGCGCAGCGCCCGTTCCGAAGCGAAAAGCGCCTTCGGCGACGACGAGGTGATTCTGGAGCGCGCCATCGTCGAGCCGCGCCATGTGGAAATCCAGATACTGGCCGACCGTTACGGCAACGCCATTCATCTGGGCGAGCGCGATTGCTCGGTGCAGCGGCGTCATCAGAAGGTGATCGAAGAAGCGCCGTCGCCGGCGGTGAGCGCGGAGCTGCGCGCACGCATGGGTGAAACCTCGGTGAAGGCGGTGCAGGCGATCGGTTATGAAGGCGCGGGCACGCTGGAATTCCTGCTCGACCGGGATGGCAACTATTACTTCATGGAAATGAATACCCGCTTGCAGGTGGAGCACCCGGTTACCGAGGCGATCACCGGGCTGGATCTGGTGGCGCTGCAACTGCGCATCGCCGCCGGCGAGCCCTTGCCGCTCACCCAGGAGCAGGTGGCTTTCAGCGGCCACGCCATGGAAATCCGCCTGTGCGCGGAAAGCCCGCGCCAGGGTTTCATGCCGCAAAGCGGCACCATGGAAGCCTGGCAAATGCCGGCGGATATTCGTGCCGAGGAAGCGCTGGAATCCGGCTCGCCGGTGCCGCCGTTTTACGACTCGATGATCGCCAAACTGATCAGCCACGGCGGCAGCCGCGACGAAGCACGCCGGCATCTGGCGCTGGCGCTGGAAGACGCCGTGGCATTGGGCGTGGAAACCAACCAGGCGTTTCTGGTGCGTTGCCTGCGCCACCCGCGTTTCGTTGCCGGCGAAGCCACCACTGCCTTTATTGGTGCTCACGGCGATGAGTTGCTGGCGGAAGATGCGGACCGGGAACGGCGCGCCAGGGCATTGGCGGCGGCGTTGCTGTATGGCAAGGAAAGCACGCTGGGGCCGCGCTTGCCGGTGCTGCTGCGCTTCGTTCTGGATGACGAGGTGTGCAGCACCCGTCTGATGCGCAGTGAGGATGGCCGTGCACTGCAACTCGGCAGCGAAGACGAGCAGGCTTTGGTGGCAGACGTGACGTTCGATGAAAACGAAATCCGTTTCACCATCGACGGTCTCACGGAAAGCGCGCGTCTGGTGCGCCGTGCGGATAACCTCTGGTTTCGCTATCGGGGCCATGGCTACCGGCTGCAAAACCAGACGCACCTGGCCGCCGTGCGTGGCGAGGCCGGTGGCGACGGCACCGTGCGTGCTTCGATGACCGGCCGGGTGGTGGCGGTCAGTGTGGTCGAAGGTGCCCAGGTCGAGGCCGGCCAGCCGCTGGTGACGCTGGAGGCGATGAAAATGGAACACGTACACCGGGCGGCGGTAGCGGGCACGGTGGCCACGCTGACCGTCGGCGAAGGCGATCAGGTGGTCAGCGGCCGCGTGCTGGCCGAGATCACCCCCTTGCAAGGAGACAACGATGAGCAATGAACCCGCGGTATTGCTGGAAAAACGGGGCCGGGCCTACTGGATCACTCTCAACCGGCCGGAGAAACGCAACGCCATCAACGCCGACGTGATCGCCGGCATCCGTCAGGGCTACGAGGCGGCCCATGCCGACAGCGAAGTACGGGTGATCGTGCTCACGGCGGTGGGCGAAAAGGCGTTCTGTGCCGGCGCCGACCTTCAGCCTGGCGCCGGTTTCAAGTTCGATTATTCGGTTCCCAGCAGCGGCTACGCGGACCTCATGCGCCTGGCTTCCCACGCCACCTTGCCGAGCATTGCGCGGGTCAACGGCGTGTGCATGGCCGGCGGCATGGGGCTGCTGTGCATGGTCGATATGGCGGTGGCCGCCGACCATGTGCGTTTCGGCTTGCCGGAAGTGAAGGTCGGTGTTTTTCCCATGCAGGTGCTGAGCCTGATGCAGAGCCTGGTGCCGCAGCGCATTCTGCGCGAATGGTGTTTCACCGGCGAGCCGTTCACGGCGCAGGAAGCGCGGGACGCCGGGCTCATCAATCATCTGGTGCCGGCGGCGGAACTGGATGCCAAGGTGGAATGGTTGAGCAACCGGCTGGCGGACAAATCACCCACCGCCATCCGCCGTGGCCGCTACGCCATGCGCGCCATCGAGGCGATGAGTTTCGATCAGGCCATGGCCTACACCGAAACCCAGATCGCCACGCTGGCGCTCACCGAAGATGCCCGTGAAGGCATGGCCGCCTTCAACGAAAAACGCGCTCCGGAGTGGACCGGGCGTTGAAATCAGGGCGGCGCAGATCAGTCCGCCTGGTGGATGCGCTGTGCTTATCCACCCTGATATGGATTGACCTGTCAACGACGACGCGTCATTCATTCTG
>CAYMKZ010000116.1:0-8916 GCA_964391345.1 uncultured Alcanivorax sp. | reverse complement strand
TGAGAGTGGAACCGCGGCACGCTGAACTCGAAAGTACCGAAGGTCAAGGCGCTGTTGGCGCCGCTGGGCAGTCCCTTGTGAATGGATTCCGCGAGCGTGTAATCCTCGGCCAGGGTGCGCCGGTAAAGATCGACGTTGGCTTGCCAGTACTTTTCCGCCTTGGCGCTGTCCGGTTCAGTCGGTAGCAAAGTGATCTCATGGACGCGCGTCACGCCGGGGGCGATGGGCTCCAAAGTGCTGAACTGGGTGTGATCGGGCTGCACCAAAAGGGTGGTGTTGGGGAAGAAGAAATAGATGATGTTGCCGTACTGGCGCGGCTCGAAATCATCAAGGGCGGGCGGGTGTTCCGCGGAGAAATTGGCTTTCAGCAGATAGAGACGCCGGTTGAGCCCTATTTCATCAACCAACTGCATGTTGTCCGTGAACATGGCGGCGATGGTGTTACGGTGCGCCACCTTGAAGTGATATGCCTCGAAAGCGCCATCGATCAGCAGCTTCCAGTTTGCCGCCACCTCATAGGAGCGCGGCGCGAACGCCGCCGGGGTCGCCAGATCCAGGCTTTCCAGTTCGTCCATCAACGGACCCAGATACTGATCGACATTCAGATCGCTGTAGTGCGGATCGGGCACCACCCAGATCAGCCCGGCCCGCTCGCGAACCGCCAGACGGCGCAACTCGCAAGCTTCCTTGTCCAGACAGGGAAAACCGAACGACTGCGGCACGCCACGGAGGCTGCCATCACTGTTGTAGCTCCAGGCATGATAGGGGCAGACAAAGGTTCGCGCCTGTTTGCCCGCACCCTCCTCCACCAGACGCGCTCCCCGGTGACGGCAGACATTGAGCAGTGCCCGAACGGAGCCGTCATCCTGACGGACCAGCAGAAACGGCATGCCGAAACGGTCACGAGCCAGCCAGTCACCGGTCTCCGGCAGCTCGGCACTGGCCGCCAGCGGCTGGGGAAAACGGCGGAACAACGCCAGCTCCGCGGCGAACCGCTGCGGATCCAGATAGTGCTGCACGTCCACCGTGGCACTGGCGGCGTCCCCTTCCGGCCGACAGCCCTGCAAGGCGGTCAGGCTGCGTTGATAGAGATCGTCACGGGTTTCCTGTTTCATCGTTTTGCCGTTCCACCAGGTGATTGAATCATCCCTGTCAGCTCGCGTTTCGCACCCCGGGGTTGTCCCGGTCCAGCGCCCCTTCCGTACCCGCCTTGCGCAGCGCCGCCCGCTGTACCTTGCCGGTGGCGGTTTTCGGCAGCTCGTCCAGCACCCGCAGGAAGCGGGGCCGCGCAAAGCGGGGCAGCAGCGCATCCGCCTGACGCGCCACCTCTTCCAGTTGCAGCTCATGACCCGGCCGGGCCACCAGCGCCAGCATCACCTCATCCTCGCCGCCGGGCAAATCCGAAGGCACCGCATAGGCGGCGATTTCCTCAATGCCCGGCAAACCGCCCACCAGCGTCTCGATTTCCGTGGCGGAAATATTCTCGCCACGGCGACGGATGCAATCCTTGATGCGATCCACGAAGGTCACCAGACCCTCCTCGCTCATGGTGCCGGCATCGCCGGTGTGGAACCACAGATTGCGCCACGCCTCGACCGTCTTGCCGGGCAGGTTGTGGTAGCCGGCCATGAAGCCGAACGGCACTTTTGGCCGCACCAGAATCTCCCCCACCTCGTTGGCCGGCATGGGAGCATCGGTCTCCGGGTCGGCAATGATCACCTCGAAATGCTGCTCGTGAACCCAGCCCACTGTATCCGGCGTCGAAACTCCCAGCCGTCCCCAGATCAAGCTGTTGGCCTCCGTCATACCGAACCCGGACACCACATCGCGTATCCCGAAGCGTTCATGGAAGGCTTTCTCATGGGCCGCCAGATTGGGGGCCGCCTTGACCGCCCGCAGGCAATGATCCTTGTCCTGCGGGGAAGGCGGCTGGGCCACCACGAACGCCGCCGTGGCGCCCAGCAGATTGGTCACCGTCGCCCCGCTTCGCCGTATGTCCGGCAGCCAGGAAGAAGCACTGAAACGCCGGCTCAGCACCGCGGGAATCCCCGCCAGCAGGGTCGCCCCCAACTGTATCAACAACCCGTTGGCGTGGAACAGCGGCAGGCAGACGTAGTATTTGTCGGTAGGTTTCAACTGCATGGCGTGAATGGTGCCGACACCGTACAGCGTGCAGTGCGCGTGCGGCATCAACACCCCCTTGGCAGGCCCGCTGGTACCCGAGGTATACATGATGCAGGCGATATCGCTGGCCTTCGGCAACTCGCCTCTCCAGGGAGCAGCCTGACGCCAGCCCTCCCAGGGAAGCCGCGCGAAGGGCAATTCCGGGGCCGCCGCCTCTCCCACCACCATCAGCGTACGCAGTTCGGACAGCTCGGCGGCAATAGCTTCCAGCCCCGGCAGCAGGTCCGCATCAGCCACCGCCAGTGCCGCACCGGAATCGTTCAACTGGTGTTTCAGAAAAGCACCATGGAGTTCCGTATTGAGTAGAACCGATACCGCGCCCAGATACCCCAACCCGAACCAGGCCCGCACCAGATCGATACTGCTGCGCATCCAGACCACCACGTAATCGCCCGGCTTCACTCCTTGGCTGGCAAAATAGCCGGCCACCTTGCGGGCCTCTTCCGCCATTTGCGCGAACGTAACGCTGTCACCATCCGTGGTGGTGATCCAGACTTCGTTGCCGTGCACCTCCGCCACCTCGTCCAGCACTGCTGGCAATACCCAGCGGGAGGGGTCGTCAATACCAGTGAACATGAGCTTGTCCCAACATCTGTGTGGTTGTGGTCAAAGCTAGATCATCAGGCAACTGGGGGGTGGGCTCAATAGCTGGGAGTGGTAGACCGTCACGGGCATTGCTCGAACCCCCTCTCGGCATCAGTGTGGCTGGACTGCAAGCCGTCAGGGTTCCAGTGCATCAGGATTCTTGAGCGACTTCTTTTGCTCCGAAGTCAGGCGGCGTTCGACCTCGGTCTGAGATAACTTGTGCCGTGCTGCGACGCGTTCGGCTTCGAGCAAGCGCTGTTCGATCAATTCGGCGCGACGCGTTTGAACCGCAAAGTAGGTCTGGGCAAACGCAACCGATTCCTTTCTCGGATCGCCGTTCTGGGCAATGAGGTAGCAGGCATAGCGAGTGAGCATGAGGTCATCGATCTCCCGCCGACTACCAGAACCAAGCTCGACCATTTTGCTGACGTCGGCAAAATGGTCAACAACCCTATGCTTTGAAACCTCACAGGCAGTTTTGGCCTTGGCCACCACGTTAAGGAAGTTATCCCACTTGCTGTAGCCCAGCAGATACTGCAAGTCACGCGCCAGCCAGTACTCAATACCGTTCTCGGCCCGTTGGGCATGTGCCTCGAAAGATTCTGTAAGGTTGTGGATCAGTTCACTTTTCATCCTGGTGCTCCCCATCCGCCATATGGAATCCTCCCACACCCGGAAAACGGGAAAAAGGGGACAGACAAAGCCATTCCTGTGCCCCTCGTCCAGCAGGTCACTTCCCGATGCAAAACGAAGAAAAAATCCGCCCGAGCAGATCATCGGCGGTGAAGGCGCCGGTGATTTCTTCCAGGGCATGCTGGGCGGCGCGCAGGTCTTCGGCGAGCAGTTCGCCGGCGGCGTGCTGGTAGAGTTGGTCGTGGCCGTTGTGCAGGGCGGCGAGGGCCTGTTCGAGGGCGGTGATGTGGCGGCGGCGGGCGGAGAAGCGGCTTTGTTCGGCGCCCTGGTAGCCGGCGGCGGTTTTCAGGTGCTGGCGCAGTTCGGCGAGGCCCTCGCCGGTGGTGGCGGAGATCACGAAGGTATCCGCCAGCGTCGGATGAGCGCCGGGCGTCAAGCCGCTGAGGTCGGCCTTGTTGAGTACCCGGGTGACGGGCAGGTCCAGGTCGTCCAGTTGCTGCTGGCTTTGCGGCAGCAAGGAAGTGAGATCAGTGAGGTCGGTGGGCGGCTCAGTGGAATCGAGCACCACCAGCAGACGATCCGCTTTGCGGATTTCCGCGAAGGCGCGGCGGATGCCTTCCTGTTCCACCCGGTCGGGGCTGTCGCGCAGGCCGGCGGTGTCGATCAGGTTGAGCGGCATGCCGTCGAGCTGGATGGCTTCGCGCAGCACGTCGCGGGTGGTGCCGGCCACTTCGGTGACGATGGCGGCTTCATGGCCGGCCAGGGCGTTCATCAGGGAGGACTTGCCGGCGTTGGGGCGGCCGGCGATCACCAGAGTCAGGCCTTCGCGGACCAGGCGGCCCTGACGGGCGCTGGCAAGCACGGTTTCAGCCTGGGCGATGACGCCGTTCAAATCGTCGGCGACGCCGCCTTCGGAGAGAAAGTCGATTTCTTCCTCGGGAAAGTCGATGGCCGCTTCCACGTAGATGCGCAACTGTATCAGCTGCTCCACCAGAGCGTTCACTTCCTTGGAGAAAGCACCTTGCAGGGAGTGCATGGCGGCGCGGGCGGATTCGCGGGTACCAGCATCGATGAGATCGGCGATCGCCTCGGCCTGGGTCAGATCCAGACGATCGTTGAGAAAAGCGCGCTCGGAAAACTCACCGGCGCGGGCCTGGCGGGCGCCGTGGTGAATGCAGGCAGCCACCAGCATGTCCAGCAATACCGGGCCGCCGTGTCCTTGCAGCTCCACCACTTCCTCGCCGGTGAAGGAGGCGGGCGCGGGGAACCAGAGCAGCAGTCCTTCGTCGATCACTTCCCCGGCCGGGTCGCGGAAACGGCTGAAATGGGCGGTACGCGGAGTGAACTGGCGCTGCCCGGCCAGTTTCATGGCGATGGCCAGGGCATTCGGGCCGGACAGGCGCACCACGCCCACGCCACCACGCCCAGGGGCGGTGGCGATGGCAACGATGGTATCGGTGGCGGAATCGGTCATGTCGGTAAGGTAGAAGCAGTGGCCGGGGCAATCAAGCGAACAGAAAAACGGGGCCGCGCGGGCCCCGTTTTCCGGCGGATAGCGTCCGTTATTCCCGCTCGATCTTGCGGTAAATGATCCACTGCTGGGCCATGGACAGCAGGTTGTTGGTCAGCCAGTAAAGGGTCAGACCGGCCGGGAACCACAGCATGAACACGGTGAAGCCCAGCGGCATGTATTTCATCACCTTGGCCTGCATGGCGTCTGCCGGCGTCGGGTTGAGCCGCATCTGGAAGAACATGGCGGCGCCCATCAGGATCGGCAGCACGAAATAGGGGTCCATCACCGACAGGTCATGAATCCAGAAGATGAACGGCGCCTGGCGCAGCTCGACGGATTCCAGCAACACCGAGTACAGGGCGATGAACACCGGCATCTGCACCAGCATCGGTAAACAGCCACCCAGCGGGTTGATCTTCTCCCGCTGGAACAGCTTCATGGTTTCCTGCTGCTGTTTCTGCTTGTCGCCCTTGAACTTTTCCTTGATGCGCTGCATTTCCGGGGCCACTTTGCGCATCTTGGCCATGGAGCGGTAGCTGGTGGCGCTGAGCTTGAAGAACAGCAGCTTGATGATCAGCGTCAGCAGGATGATCGCCACACCCCAGTTGCCGACGCCGAAACCAAGGTCGATGTTCAGGCCGAAACCGTGGAATTGCCCGCTCTCCAGGAACACCATGACGGCAAAGATCGGCTGGGCGATGAACCACAGGTAGCCGTAGTCCACGGTGCGGTCCAGGCCGGGGCTGATCGGTTGCAGCACGTCCTGAATTTTCGGGCCGGCATACAGTTCGGCGGACAGCACTTTCTCGGCACCGGGAGCCACGGTGGTCATCGGGGCCAGGAAGCGCATCAGATAATTGCCGCTCTGCTTCTGATAGACGGTGGAATAGGTGTAAGTACCCTGCGGATCGGGAATCCAGGCGGACATGAAGTAATGCTGGAGCATGGCGATCCAGCCGCCCTTCTGCTCCAGATGCAGAGGGCTGGACTTCATGTCGTCGAAACTCATCTTGTTGTAGCGCTCGTCCTTGGAGAAATAGGACGCACCGATGAAGGTGTGCATGGTCGAGAAGCCTTTCTGTGTCAGGCCCGGATCGTCACTGCCATCGCGCTTGATCTGCCCGTAGAGGGCGGCCTTCCAGGGCGCGCTGCCGTTGTTGTGCACGATGTAATTGATGTGCACCAGATAGCTGCCGCGCTCGAAGGTATAGCGTTTGGTGATCTGCACGCCGTTCCCCTGGTCCAGCGTCAGATCCACATTCAGTTCCTGCTTGCCATCGGCAAGCGTGTAGGTGTGCTGCGCGGCCTGCCAGGTGGGGCGTCCCTTGCTGGTATCGGTGCCGTCAGGGCCTACCAGACCACTCTGCACCACATAGGTCAGCGATTTGTCGTGCTTCATCAGCACGAAAGGCTGGTTGGGCGTGTCGACGCTTTTCGGGTATTTCGGCAGGGCAAGCCAGTCGATGTCGCCACCTTGCGGATTGATGCGCACATTGAGCACATCGGTGTGTACCTGGATCTGCTGTCCGGGAGCGAGGGTGGCGCCGCCGGTGTTTTCCGGCACGGTCGCCGTATCGTCGGGGGCAGCGTGGGCGCCGGGTTGCGGCAGGTCATTGTCACCGGCAGCCGCCCCTGATGCCTGATCGGCACCGGCAACCTGCTGGCTGGCATGAGTCGAAGCCTCTTGATGCTGAGTCCCGTAGTCCCGTTGCCAGGCAAGGATCATCAGGTAAGAAACGACGGCAATGCCGACGATAATGAGCGGGCGGCGGATATCCATAGTTAGACTTGGTTTCTGGCCAGAAAAGCGGACGGCAGTTTCTCAGTCTTGTTCACGCTTGGCAAGCAACTTGTCCAGCAGGCGCGCGAGACTGGCGGTGGTTTCTCGTCCTTCCCCCGGGGCACAGGGTCCACGTAGCAGTACGATCACGTCCAGCCCGGTCAGTTCCCGCTGACGCAACCTGAATTGCTCGCGGGCCCGTCTTTTTATGGCAGCACGGTCCACGGCGTGGCGTGCGCGACGCCGCCCGATGACCAACCCCAGGCGGCCATGGTCGAGCTGATTGTCGCGTGCCAACAGCAGGAATCGCCGGTCGGCGACCCGCCATCGCGGATGATCGAACACCGCCTGGAACTGGGCGCCTTCGGTCAGCCGTAATGTTCGAGGGAAAGTTAAAGGAAGGATGGGCGCCAAGCGGGAATGCATGAGGTAAGTCAGCAGGTTGCCGGCGCCGGTTTTGCTTACGCAGAGAGGCGCTTGCGGCCTTTGGCGCGGCGTGCCGCGAGAATCTTGCGGCCGCTTTTGGTTGCCATGCGGGCACGGAAACCGTGGTTGCGCTTGCGCTTGAGGTTACTCGGTTGGAATGTCCGTTTCATGGCGTCATCCCCAGGGGAAGCTCGTGAATGGAAGAAGGCCGCGGATAGTAGCGTTGGACACCAGGCTTGTCAACGACGGAGAGCGACGAGTGGCAATCGGGGTTTTGACTATAACAGGTTTTATGAATTTTATTTTTTAGTAGCAGTAGTAGTTATAAGGCAAGGCCATTTCTGTGGAAAACTTGAAAAAGGCCTTTTGAATCATGGAGTTATGATGTGGGTAAGTGACGTATAACTGTGTGTAAGTATTGGTGATGACATGCGGATAACCCGTGTACTGCTGTGGAGCAATCCTGTTCGCCCGGTTATCCCCAGGGTTGTACGGGGTTGGCGCACAGGGTTGTCTGTGTACTTATCCACAGGCTGAGCGAGGGTAAAAAGGGCGCCAGGGCTGTGGATAATTGCCCTCACGGGGGTATAGAATGCAACGTCTTGTTCATTCATTTGACGAAGGCGGGGATGTGTCCGAGGATCTTTGGAATCGCTGTTTGATGCGGCTCGAAGACGAATTGCCGTCGCAGCAGTTCAACATGTGGATCCGCCCTTTGCAGGTTACGGCTTCCGGGGAAGGGGCGGAGCTGACGCTGTTTGCACCCAACCGCTTTGTCGTGGACTGGGTTCGTGACAAGTACCTTGAACGTATTGGCGAGGTGCTGGGGGAGCTGCACAGCGGGCCCCTGCCGCAGTTGCGGCTTGAGGTGGGCAGCTCCCGGCAGCGCGTCGTGATGCCGGCTCCCCAACAGCCGGACAAGCCACGCAACGGCACCGAATGGCGCCCTGACAGCGCGACAGCGGCCCGTCCGGCCGCCGCCGAACTGGGGGGGGCGGTAAAGCACCGCAGCAACCTGAATACCGGCTTCACCTTTCTGACCTTCGTCGAGGGCAAATCCAACCGCATGGCCTGCGCGGCGGCTCAACAGGTGGCGGAAAACCCCGCCAGCCACGGCTACAACCCGCTGCTTTTATATGGTGGCGTGGGGCTGGGCAAGACCCATCTGATGCATGCGGTCGGCAATGAGCTGCAACGCCGCAACCCCAATGCCAAGGTGGTGTACCTGCATAGTGAGCGTTTCGTGGCCGACATGATCTCGGCGCTGCGCAACAAGACCATCAACGAATTCAAGCGGTTTTATCGTTCGGTCGATGCCTTGTTGATTGACGATATACAGTTTTTTGCAGGTAAAGAACAATCCCAGGAGGAATTTTTCCATACCTTCAACGCCCTCCTGGAAAATGGCCAGCAGATCATCCTCACCTGTGACAAGTTCCCCAAGGAAGTGGATGGTCTGGAAGAACGCCTGAAGAGTCGTTTCGGTTGGGGGTTGTCGCAACCTCTGGAGCCACCGGAGCTGGAAACCCGGGTGGCGATTCTGAAGAAGAAGGCCGAGGAAGCCCGGGTGGAACTGCCTGATGATGCCGCTTTCTTCATTGCCCAGCGTATTCGCTCCAATGTCCGTGAGCTGGAAGGGGCGCTGCGGCGTGTGATCGCCCATGTCCGCTTTACCGGCGCGCAGATCGACATCGGTCTGATCAAGGAGGCGCTGAAGGATCTGATCGCCCTGCAGGCCAGGCAGATCAGCATCGACAATATTCAGCGTACGGTGGCAGAGTACTACAAGATCAAG
>CAYMKZ010000115.1:0-9018 GCA_964391345.1 uncultured Alcanivorax sp. | reverse complement strand
GCTTTCGCGGGGGTGACGGGCTTTCGCGGGGGTGACGGGCTTTCGCGGGGGCGACGGGCTTTCACGGGGGCGACGGGCTTTCGCGGGGGCGACGGGCTTCGCTTTGCGGGAAGGCCAAAGGAGCCCCCTTTCGTGTGAGGTAAAGGTCAGCGCTCCAGGATGGCGACCACACCCTGTCCGCCGGCGGCGCAGATGGATACCAGACAGCGGCCGGAGCCCTTGTTTTCCAGCAGTTTGGCGGCGTTGGCGAGAATGCGGCCGCCGGTGGCGGCGAACGGATGGCCGGCGGCCAGCGACGAGCCCTTGACGTTGAGCCGCTCACGGTCGATCTCGCCCAGCGGCGTTTTCAGGCCCAGCCGCTGCTGGCAGAAGGCGCTGTCATTCCAGGCCGCCAGTGTGCTCAGCACCTGGGAGGCGAACGCTTCGTGGATTTCGTAAAAATCGAAATCCTGCAAGCTCAGCCCGGTTTTCGCCAGCAGGCGCGGCACCGCATAGGCGGGCGCCATCAGCAGGCCCTCTTTCTTGCCGACGAAATCCACCGCCGCCACTTCACAATGGGTGATATAGGCGCGTACCGGCAGTTTTCTTTGCGCCGCCCACTCCTCACTGGCCAGCAGCACCGCCGAGGCACCATCGGTAAGCGGCGTGGAGTTGGCCGCCGTCATGGTGCCGTCGGCGCCGCCGAATACCGGCTTGAGGCGGGCCAGTTTCTCCAGCGTGGAATCCGCGCGCAGGTTGTTGTCGCGCTCCAGGCCATGGAACGGCGTCACCAGATCCTGCTGCCAGCCTTCCTCGTAGGAGCGGGCCAGATTCTGGTGGGAACGCAGCGCCAGCTCGTCCTGCGCTTGCCGGCTGATGCCCCACTCCGCCGCCGTGATCGCCTGGTGTTCGCCCATGGACAGCCCGGTGCGCGGCTCGCCGTTTTTCGGGATGTCCGGCACCATCAGTCTGGGATTGATCAGCTTGATCGCCTGCTTGAGTTTGTCGGTGGTGGTTTTCGCGCGGTTGATCTCCATGAACACCTTGCGCGCCTGCTCATTGACGCCCAGCGGCGCATCGGAGGTGGTGTCCACGCCGCCGGCCAGGGCGCAATCGATCTGCCCCAGCGCGATCTTGTTGGCCACCAGGATGGCGGCTTCCAGACCGGTGCCGCAGGCCTGCTGCAAATCGTAGGCGGGGGTTTCCGGGGCCAGCCGGGAGCCCAGCACGCACTCCCGCACCAGGTTGAAATCGCGGGCGTGTTTCATCACCGCGCCGGCCGCCACTTCCCCCATGCGCTCGCCGTCGAGCCCGTAACGCTCCACCAGCCCGTCGATGGCGGCGGTCAGCATGTCCTGATTGCTGACCTCGAAATAGGCCGTGTTGGAGCGGGCGAAGGGAATCCGGTTGCCGCCGATCACGGCGACCTTGCGAACATTTTTGCCAGCCAGCATGTTGGTGTCCTCCACAAAAGATGTGCGCAGTCTAGCGTCCCTTCCCCGGCGCTCATTGGCTTGCGCGCCTGCGCTGCTCTCCAGACGGTCAATACACCTGTCCCCGCGCGGTGCTTCAATACGCCCCCGGACGAACCACTGAACCGATACCGCCCCGGCGCTACACCGCACTCATATGTTGAAGGAAAAGATCATGAGCGATACCTATCAATCGATTGCCAACTCGCCGCTCGGCAAGGCCATTTTCAGCGCCATCAAGCTGCCCATTCCGGTCATTCTGGAACGCTGGCAGCCGGGCCGGGAATCCTTCATCAGCGGCAAGGTGCTGGTAGGCGCCGCCGCCGATGCCAGCGCCACGGCGGATATCTTCAGGACCCTGAAAGGCGCTTCGCAAGCGGAAATCCAGGTACTGGCCGGCCAGGACAACACCTCGCAATTGCAGAGCCAGGCGGCCGACGCGGGCCTGGAGGCGCCGGGCTATACCGCCACCCGCGAGGATGAAACGCGCTTCAAGGCGCTGATTTTCGACGCTACCGGCATTGCCACGCCGGAGCAACTGAAATCCCTGTGGACCTTTTTCCATCCTGTGGTCAAGAAGCTGGAGAAATGCGCCCGCGTCCTGGTCATCGGCCGCCCCCCGGAAACCCTGGACGGTCCGGCCCGGGTCGCCCAGCGGGCGCTGGAAGGCTTTACCCGCTCGCTGGGCAAGGAGGCGCGCAAAGGCGCCACCGTACAACTGCTGTATGTGGAAACGGGCGCGGAAAGCCAGCTCGCCGCGCCGCTGCATTTCTTCCTGTCGCCGAAATCCGCTTATGTTTCCGGCCAGGTGGTACGGGTACGGGCGGCGGGGTTCGACGCCAGCCAATTCGACTGGAGCAAACCGCTGGCCGGCCGGAAAGCCCTGGTCACCGGCGGCTCGCGGGGCATCGGCGCGGCCATCGCCAGGGTGCTGGCCCGTGACGGCGCCGAGGTCACCGTGCTGGATATCCCCGCCATGGCCACGGACCTGCAACGAATCGCCGATGAGATCGGCGGCCAGGCACTGCAGCTGGACATTACCACCGCCGACGCGCCGCAGCGTCTGCTGGAAGCGGCCAAGGCCATGGGCGGGCTGGATATCCTGGTGCACAACGCCGGCGTCACGCGCGACAAAATGCTCGGCAACATGCCGGAAAATTTCTGGGACATGGTGCTGAACATCAACATCGCCAGCCAGTTGCGCATCAATGAGGCGCTGATCGCCGGTGACGGCATGGGCGAGGGCGGACGCATCATCTCGATCAGTTCCATCGCCGGTATCGCCGGCAACCTGGGGCAAACCAACTACGGCTGCTCCAAGGCGGCGGTGATCGGCATGATCGACACCTATTCGCTGGCATACGCGCAGCGCGGCATTACCGTCAACGCCGTGGCGCCGGGCTTCATCGAAACGCAAATGACCGCTGCCATTCCGTTCACCATCCGCGAGGCCGGCCGGCGCATGAACGCCATGAACCAGGGCGGTCAGCCGGTGGATGTGGCGGAAACCATCGCCTTTTTCGCCAGCCCGGCAGCGCAGGGACTGACCGGCAACGTGGTGCGGGTATGCGGGCAGATGATGCTGGGGGCTTGAGGGTTCGCTCCCGTCATCCTGCGCGGAGCGCAGCGGCACGTCATCCTGCGCGAAGCGTAACGGCACGTCATCCTGCGCGGAGCGCAGCGGCACGTCATCCTGCGCGAAGCGCAGCGGCACGTCATCCTGCGCGGAGCGTAACGGCACGTCATCCTGCGCGGAGCGTAGCGGCACGTCATCCTGCGCGGAGCGTAGCGGCACGTCATCCTGCGCGCAGTCGCAGGATCCAGGCCCTTGGATTCTGCGACTGCGCGCAGAATGACGGAGTGCTCCCCGGGGGATGACGGGGTACTTCGCGCGGAATGACGGGGTACTTCGCGCGGAATGACGGGGTACTTCGCGCAGAATGACGGGGTGCTTCGCGGGGAATGACGGAGCGCTTCGTGCGGGATGACGGAGCACTTCGCGGGGATGACGGCGTGCTTCGCGGGGATGACGGAGCACTTCGCGGGGAATGACGGAGTGCTTCGTGCGGGACGACGGGGTGCTTCGTGCGGGACGACGGGATGCTTCGTGCGGGATGACGGAGTGCTTCGCGGGGATGACGGAGCGCTTCGCGGGGGATGACGGGGTGCTTCGTGCGGGATGACGAAGCGGGTGCGCTTGAGGTGGGGGCTTGAATCCAGAGCGGAAAGACACCATTTGTTTGGGGAATGGCGTATAACGTCGCAATGTGACCCAGAGGTTTCGATGGGTTTTGCTCGTGTTTTTCTGCCGTTGCTGGTTTTCGCCGTGCTGGAAATCATGGTGATTTCAGCGGTGGCGGGCCTGATCGGCTGGCCGTTGACGCTGCTGCTGGTGATCGCCACGGCGGTGCTGGGCAGCGTGCTGTTCCGCCGCCAGGGCCTGGAAACCTGGCTGCGCCTGAACCGGCGCGTGCAGGCGGGTGAGATGCCCGGCCAGGAGCTGGTGGAGGGCGTGATGCTGCTGATCGGCAGCCTGTTCCTGATTACCCCCGGTTTCATCAGCGACGCCGCGGGGCTGGTGCTGTTGATCCCCCACAGCCGCCGGGCGCTGACCCGCTGGGCGATCCGCAAAGGCCGAATAGAGGCTTTCGCCTCGGTGGGCGGCAGCGGCTGGCCGTTCCACCATGGCCGGGGCAACGTGTACGAAGGGGAATCCACCGTGCAACCGGAGCCCGGCCACGGCCGGCGCGCGCCCCTGACCCTGGACAGCGACGAGGACGGCTCGAAGCACGGCTCGCGCTAGCCGGCCGCAAGGAATATCGGCAGGCTGTCAGCGGATCACGTCCTCCATCTTCCTTTTGCGGTATTCGATGGGCGTCATGCCCACCCAGCGCTTGAACGCACGGTAAAACGTGGAAGGTTCGGAGAATCCGGTCAGATAGACGATCTCGTCGATCGATTCTTCGGTGCCCGCCAGCAGGCGTTTGGCCAGTTTGCAGCGGTATTCCGCCACCAGTTGGTTGAAGTTGGTGCCCGCTTCGGCAAGGCGGGTGCGCATCTGTCTGGGTTTGACGTCGAGACGCCCGGCCACCTCTTCCAGGTTGGCATTGCCGGATTCCAGCAATTCGGCGATCAGCCGGTTGACCTGAATCACCAGGTCCTGTTTCTCCAGGCGCGCCACCTGTTCACTGGCCAGTTGCTCATGAAGGCGCAACAGTTCCGGTTCATGATGGGTAGAGGGCAGTTGCATCAGCCTGGAATCAAAGAAAACACCCACCGAAGCCATCTCGAATTTCACCGGGCAGCCGAAGGTGCGTTCGTACTCTTCCTTGCCGGATCGGCACTCGTGGCCGAAATGCACTTCCAGCGGCACGAAGGCGCCATCGGTGACGAAGGCGAAAAACTTGACCAGCCCCACCATCACGCAATCGCTGAGTTGCGATAGCTGGTGCCCCCAGAACGGCTGACGCAGGAACATGCGCTCGCCGCCGTCGAACAACTGCGCGCGGGCGGCATCGGACAGCAGCCGCTGGTAGCTCAGCGCCCGCCGCAACCCTTCACCGAAATTGGGGCTGGACAGGAAAAGGTATTCCAGCACCTGGCCCTTGTAGACGGGCATGTGATGCCCGAGATGCAACCCGGCATGCTCATCGCCGGTGACTTTTTCCAGAGCCAGCCAGAACCATTCCTGACCATCGTGGGGGGTGCGCAGATCCGGCACGTCGAGAATCGTGCTGTCGAGCCCGATTTCGGCCAGCACCCGGTCGGCATCAATGCCGGCATTCACCATGGCCCGGTACGCCATGCGTAACAAAACACCCGAATCGGTCAGCTCAGCCATTCTGTTGTTATGTCCCCAAATGGTAAGACTAGACAGGAGCCTAACACAGCCCTCCGAGAGCCGGAACCTTCCTGTCACCAAACAGGGCGTTCCTGTCTGCATGCGTTCACGTACGGTAATCCCGTGATAGCGATGGCGCCACCACCCGCAATCAGCGGCCAGGACGGCAAAACAGCGATGAGCAGAGCGTCTATCAGGCAAGTCTGCCATTGGCTGCACCGACAGTGTGCCCCCTACGACGCTCTTGTTATGCAATTATATACCTTAAAGATCATTGCTCCATAGAAAGTCTACATCTGTTATCTTTACCAGGGTGGAATGGAAAAACCACCGGGCTCGCTGTATCTGGCAGCCAAAATTGAATAACATGACAAATGCAGCAAAATAACAATGACGGTTCGGGAGTAATACGTTGAGCAAAGAACTCGCCAGCAAAGCGCGACGCCCAAAACGCGGGCACACGCGCCAGGCACTGATTGATTCCGCTTTGGATCTGGTGGTAAAAAAAGCGCCTTTCTCATCACTCAGTTTGCGCGAGGTAGCGAAAAGAGCGGGCGTCGTCCCCACCGCATTTTACCGTCACTTCGCGGACATGAATGCGCTTGGCCTGACCCTGCTGGATGAATCCTTCCGCACATTGCGGCAAATGATGCGTGAGGTACGCCAGCATGAATTCCCCGATGAGCGCATGATCCGGGGCTCCCTGGATACCTTTTTCGGCTACGTGCGCAGCAACCGCGCCCATTTCCTGTTCGTTTCCAAAGAGCTGTACGGTGGCTCCCCCACCATGCGTCAGGCCATCCGCCGGGAAATCCGCCTGTTCGTCAGCGAGCTGGCCATGGACATGGCGCGCTTTCCGTTCCTGTTGCAGGTCAGTGCCCAGGACCTGCAAATGATGGCCTCTCTGGTGGTCAACAGTGTGGTCGCCCTGACACAGGAAATGCTGGAGCTGGACGAAGGCGACGAGGCCGGACAACAGGAAATGCTGGGCATGGCGGAAAAGCAGGTGCGCCTGATTTATTTCGGCGTTGCCCAGTGGCGCTCGCAGAGCAGTAACAGCGATACCTGACCCGCCCGGCGCAACGCCCGGCGGAGCGGCCAATCAGACACTGCCGGAGCCTTTCTATACTGTCCCTGA
Organism: uncultured Alcanivorax sp.; assembly: GCA_964391345.1. GTDB lineage: Bacteria > Pseudomonadota > Gammaproteobacteria > Pseudomonadales > Alcanivoracaceae > Alloalcanivorax. Next base: position 2,588 of record CAYMKZ010000115.1, on the reverse strand, counting down.
TTGCCGGTGGACCTGCCGGTATACCAGTGGACAGCAAGGACGGGGCATAGGCGATGAGTGAGGTTTCCTACCGCGAACTACGGCAGGCCCCGGCCATGCCGGTGAATTTCGCACGGGCGTTGCTGCGGGCGCGGGTCAGACCGGGCCACCACCCTCGCCTGCCCGGCAGCGGCTTGCGACTCAACGACGTGAGCCAGGACTGCGAGCATCTGGCCACCTACCGCAAGGTCTGCCATTTCAGCGCCGACGGCCACTTGCCCGTCACCTACCCTCACATGCACGCCTTTCCGCTGCACATGGCGCTGATGACCGCCAGCGATTTTCCGTTTCCGGCCATGGGCCTGGTTCATGTCCGCAACAGCATCACGCAATACCGTCCCGTCGCCGAGCGCGAGCAGCTCAACATCAAGTGCCACCTGGGCAATCTCCAGCAGGTGGAGAAAGGCTGGGAATTCTCGGTGTTCACCATCATCACCACCGGCGGAGAGCTGGTCTGGCAGAGCGAATCGGTGAATTTCCATCGCGGCGGCGGCCACGGCCAACGGGCGGACAGCAAGGCGGCGCCGCGGGAGCAACCGATAACCGACTATCAGGAGTGGCGCATTGCCGGCGATATCGGCCGCCGTTACGGCGCCGTCTCCGGCGATCGCAACCCGATTCATCTTTACCCGCTGACGGCGAAGCTGTTCGGCTTCAAACGCCAGATCGCCCATGGCATGTGGTCAAAGGCCCGTTGCCTGGCGGCATTGCAACACCTGCTGCCGAATGATGTGTTCCGGGTGGACGTGCAATTCAAACTGCCGATACTGATTCCCGCCACTGTCCGCTTCGAGCAGGGTCAGATCGAAGGCGGGTACGATTTTCGCTTGCTGGCCAGGGATGGCATCAAGCCCCATCTTGCCGGGCAACTGCGCCACGAAGAGGGGTAATCGCCGCACCCCGTCACTCCGAAACACGCAACACAAAGACACTGGATACCCGCTTTACGCGGGTATGACGGCGGATTTGGAAGCGTCCAGCGCTCGCCTTCGTCATCCCGGAAACCCCCAGCGACCGCTATTGTCATCCCGGAAGTGCGCAGCGACCGCCATTGTCATCCCGGAAGCGCGCAGCGCTATCCGGGAGCCAGTGTCTTGAAGCAGACGCGATATCCACTCCCCTCGGGTCCACTGTCCTGCTAGACTCGGCGGCCATGAACGCACCCCGTCCCGATACCCAGGATTTTGCCGGCCTGTTCCTCAACGACACGCCGCTGATGGACGTGCGCGCGCCGGTGGAATTCAGCAAGGGCGCTTTTCCCCACGCCGACAACCTGCCGCTGATCAACGACGACGAGCGTCACCGCATCGGCATCTGCTACAAGCGGGACGGCCAGCAAGCCGCCATCGATCTTGGCAACCGGCTGGTCACCGGCGCCGTGCGCGAGGCGCGGCTGGCGGCCTGGAAGGCCTGGTGGCAAGCCCATCCGGACGGTTATCTGTATTGTTTCCGGGGCGGCCTGCGCAGCCAGACCACTCAGTTGTGGCTGCGCGAGGCCGGTATCGATGCGCCGCTGGTGAAAGGGGGCTACAAGGCGCTGCGCCGTTTCCTGCTGGCAGCCATGGAGCACCAGCTCGCCAGGCAGCATTTCACCGTACTCAGCGGCCGCACCGGCTGCGGTAAAACCCGGGTCATCGAACAGTTGTCCAACGCCGTGGACCTGGAAGGGCTGGCCCACCATCGCGGCTCGGCCTTCGGCCGCCGGCCCGCCGGCCAGCCGGCGCAGATCGATTTTGAAAACCGGCTGGCCATCGCGCTCTTCAAGCAGGAGCGGAAAGCGGAAAAAACGCGGCCGTCCACCGTGGTGCTGGAAGACGAAAGCAAACTGATCGGCCATTGCTATCTGCCGCCCGCCTTGCAGGGGCGCATCAAAACCGCCCCCCGGGTGATGATCGAGGAAACGCTGGAAGATCGCGTGCAGGTGACGCTGGAAGATTACGTCACCGGCCCCCTCGCCGAATACGCCGATTATTACGGCGAAGAGCAGGCCTTCGAACGCCTTGCGCAATCCCTGCTGGAGGCCATGGACCGCATTCGCCGACGCCTCGGCGGCAGCCGCCACCAGCAATTGCGAGCCCAACTGGAAGCGGCTCTGGAGCAGCAGGCGCGCAGCGGCGCCACCGACCAGCACCGTGGCTGGATCGCCGCGTTGCTGAGCGGCTATTACGACCCGATGTACGATTACACGATGAAGAAGCACCGCGACGGTGAGCTGCTGTTTCGCGGTACTCGTGCGCAGGCGCTGGAATATCTCAGGCACAAGCCATGACAAGGAAGATGCAAGAGACGCCATATTGCACGGAGCGAAGCCATTCTGCGCACAATGGCGTTATCCTGCACCCTGCAAGGTGGGCGTTATCCTGTGAAGTGGGCGTCATCCTGTGAAGTGGGCGTCATCCTGCAAAGTGGGCGTCATCCTGCAAAGTGGGCGTCATCCTGCGCGCAGTCGCAGGATCCACCTGGATTCTGCAACTCCGCTACGCTCCGTGCAGAATGACGGGGAAGGCTCCGTGCAGAGTGACGGGGAAGGCTCCGTGCAGAGTGACGGG
>CAYMKZ010000114.1:7084-9064 GCA_964391345.1 uncultured Alcanivorax sp. | reverse complement strand
TAGCTGCGCAATGTGCGGGCGCGTTCGGCGAGGGCGCGGGTGGAGGCGTCGAGGGTGTCGGCGCCGGTGCCGTCCTCCAGCACCTGAATCATGTCCTTGGCGATCACTTTGCCCATTTCCACACCCCACTGATCGAAGGGGTTGATGCCCCACAGCACCGCCTGCACGAACACCTTGTGTTCATAAAGCGCGATCAGCGCGCCGAGATGGCGGGGGGTCAGTTCGTCCAGCATCAGCGTGGTGCTGGGCTGGTTGCCACGGTAGCGTTTGAACGGCGGCGGCGCGCTGTCCTGCGCTCCCTGTGGCGACGCGTCCTTCTGTGACCCGTCCTTCTGCGACAATGCCGCCTCGCCCAGCGCCAGCAGGCGCGATTGCGCCAGGCAGTTGGCCAGCGTCATCTCGTGCTGGTCCTCCAGCTGATCATGGCCGATACCGGCACCATCGCGATGGTGCCGCGCCGCCACCACGAATTCGCAGGCCACCGGCTGGGTGCCCTGGTGCAGCAGTTGATAAAAAGCGTGCTGGGCATTGGGCCCCACCTCGCCCCAGATCACCGGGCAGGTATGGTAGTCCACCAGCTCACCGGCGCGCGTCGCCGACTTGCCGTTGGACTCCATTTCCAGTTGCTCCAGATAGGCGGGCAAGTGACGCAGCCGGCCATCGTAGGGCAGCACCGCGCGAGCGGTGATGTCGAGGAAATTCAGGTTCCAGACGTCGGTGAGCCCCATCAGCACCGGCAGGTTGGCGCGCCAGGGCGTGTCGCGGAAATGGCAATCCATCTCATGGGCGCCGGCCAGCAGTTCGCGGAACGCGGCCATGCCCACCGTCAGCGCAATGGGCAGACCGATGGTGGACCACAGCGAATAGCGTCCGCCCACCCAGTCCCAGAATTGCAGCTGGTTGTCTTCGTCGATGCCCCATTCGCTCATGCGCTGCGGCTGCGCCGAGACGCCGATGAAATGGCAGCGCAGCACCGCGCCGTTGCACTCGGGGAAGGCGCTTTCCAGCCAGTAGCGGGCGGTGGCGGCGTTGCTCAGGGTATCCACGGTGGTAAAGGATTTGGACGACACCACCACCAGAGTGGTGGCCGGATCCAGCTCATCCAGCAACGGGGCGATCTGGCTGCCGTCCATGGAAGAAACGAAGTGCAGACGCGGACGCCGGCCTGTCGGCGGCAGGCGCTCGCGCAGAGCAAACGAGGCCATCAGCGGCCCCAGGTCGGAACCACCCACCCCCACGTTGACCACATCGGTGATGGCGTCACCCTGGCAGCCGCGCCACTGGCCGGACAATAGCCGCCGCACCATGCCTTCCATGCGATCGAGCTGTTCGTGCACGGCGCGGTTCAGGTTGTCCTCGCCGTGGGCGGGCTCGCGCAGCCGCCAGTGCATGGCCGCCCGCTGCTCGGTCCAGTTCACCGGCGCGCCACCGAACAGCGCATCGATCCAGCCTTCCAGCCCGCATTGCCGCGCCAGTTCGACCAGCAGTGCCAGGGTGTCCGTGGTCAGCCGCTGCTTGCTGAGATCCATCAGCAATCCGCAAGCCTGATGGCTCAGTCCGCGGAACCGCTGAGGGTCGCCACGGAACAGGTCGGCCAGATGCCAGTGGCGGGCCTCGGCGGCGTGATCGGCCAGACGCGCGCGCGCTTGACCAACGGCCTCGCCATCGGGCAGCGGCAAATCCGGATGCACAGCGTCCATGTCAGTAACCTCTCCCGATGCCCAGATAGGTGAAGCCATTGGCGCGCACGTAGGCCGGGTCGTAGATGTTGCGACCATCCAGCACCAGCGGCGTGCGCATGGCCATCTTCAGTTCGTCCCAGTCCGGGCTCCAGTAGGATTTCCACTCCGTCACCAGCATCAGGGCATCGACCCCCTGAGCGGCCTGGTAGGGATCATCGTGAATGATCAGCGTGCCGCGCCCCTCCGCCCAGCGCGCCAGCTCCGGCGCCGCCAGCGGATCGTGCACATGCACTTCCAC
>CAYMKZ010000114.1:5065-6984 GCA_964391345.1 uncultured Alcanivorax sp. | reverse complement strand
TCGATGTCCACGCCCAGCGCCTCGGCCAGCAATGCCATGTCGTTCATGTAGCTCAAGCGGGTGGCGAGCATACCGCTGATGGCCAGCTTGGCGAACTCCGCTTCCCGTGGGTGCATCACCTGGATCACGTCACGGCGGCGATTGTAGGGGCGCAGAATCTCACGGATCAGCGTTTCCGCCCGGGCGTCGCTGCAACCCAGCAGAATATGATTGGGGCGGGTGAAGGTCTGGAACGCCACGCCTTCCTGCAGGGTATCTGGCAGACAGACCACCGGCACATCGGCCCCGGCGCCCGCCAGACGGTCCGCCAGTTGTTCGCTGCTGCCCACTGGAAACACGCTCTGGTTGACCAGCAACCGGCAGCCCGGCAACGCAGCAATACGATCCACCAGCGCCTCGGCCTGCTCGAATTCGCCCGGCTGCAACGCCAGAAACACCACCGGGGCCGGTTGCAGCGGGGCCTCATCGAGAATGTCGTGGCGCAACCGGCCGCTGTCGCACTGGCGGCTCATCAGCTTGGCCAGCCCCGGCTCCTGGTACGGTAGCTGCTGTTCTTCCACCAGCGCCTTGGCCACCCGCCCGTCCGGCAGATAGAGGCGCACGCGATGGCCGCTCTGCGCCAGCGCCGTCGCCGACACCAGGGCACAGAGCGTATCGCCGAACACATCAATGCGCATGGTCAGTGCCCACCTTCGCCGGCCAGCCCGGCGACGCTGCGCGTCAGCAGTTCGCGGGTGCTGTCCGCCAACTGCGGATGCTTGAGCGCATAATGCAGAATCGCCTCCAGATAACCGGCCTTGCTGCCGCAATCGAAGGTCTGGCCGCGCATGGCGTAGGCTTCCACCGGCGCTTCGCGCATCAGGGCGGCGATGGCATCGGTGAGCTGGATTTCGTTGCCGGCGCCGGGCGGGGTTTCCGCCAGCAACGTCATGATGCGCGCCGGTAATACGTAGCGGCCCACCACGGACAGATTGGATGGCGCCACTTCCGGTTTCGGCTTCTCGACCACGGCGCGCATCGGCGCACTGGCGCCGGCTTGCGGCGCTTCACCTTGCAGCTCGGCGATGCCGTACTGGTCCACCCGCTCGCGGGGCACCGGCTCCACCATGATCTGCGCCGCACCGCTCTGCTCGAAACGCTGAATCATGGTGGCAAGATCTTCTTCATGCTCGCCGGAGTCCACCAGCACATCCGGCAGAATCACCACGAACGGCTCGTCACCCACCAGCTGATGGGCCGCGTGCACCGCATGCCCCAGCCCCAGCGCCGGCCCCTGGCGCACGCTCACCACCTGCACGCCCGCCGGCAGCGGATGGCGCACTTCATCCAGCAGTTGCTGTTTGCCTTTCGCTTCGAGCTGGGCCTCCAGCTCCGCATGGCCGTCGAAATAGTTTTCGATGGCGGCCTTGCTGGCGTGCGTCACCAGAATGATCTCGCTCAGTCCGGCACGCACCGCCTCGTCCACCACGTACTGGATGGCTGGCCGGTCCACCACCGGCAGCATCTCCTTGGGAATGGATTTCGAGGCCGGCAGCATGCGCGTACCAAACCCGGCCACGGGAATCACTGCTTTGTTGATCATTGAGGAAATCGTCCGATGCTCATTTAAGAAATTCGAGTACTGGAAGCTCAGAGTGCCACAGTTGGAAACCAGCGTCTCATCGTGGTTCCTCTTTGTCGCCCACGCGCGTGACGAAACAACAGTATTTTACACGACGCACCCGAACCACATCATCCCGGAAGCGCGTACCCCCATGCGCAGCGCGGCCTCCCGTCATCCCGTGGCAGCGCAGCCTCCTGTCATCCCGTGGCAGCGTAGCCTCCCGTCATCCCGTGGCAGCGTAGCCTCCCGTCATCCCGTGCACAGCGTAGCCTCCTGTCATCCCGTGCGCAGCGTAGCGGAGACACGGGATCCAGCG
>CAYMKZ010000114.1:1622-4965 GCA_964391345.1 uncultured Alcanivorax sp. | reverse complement strand
AAGAACGTGTTCCCGGGACGAGTAGAAGCCTGCTTACTGGATAGTATTCCGCAGGCTCGCAACAGGCGCAGCGGAAACCGGAGTGGCGCCGACGAATGCAGGCGCTGTGGTAGGGGCAGCGACAACCACCGGCTTGCCATCCGCATTCGGCCGGTAGCCGCTGACATAGCTGCGCAGCAAAGCGCGCATGCCATCATCATCGCCTCGCTCCAGGGCCTGGCGGAACGCCTCCAACCCTTCGTCGATTTCCCTGGCGCCGAGTTTCACTTCGTGCGCCTGCATGATCATGCTGTGTTCGGTGCGCGTGCTGGCATCGCCGATCAACAGTTCTTCGTAGAGCTTTTCACCCGGACGCAGCCCGGAGAAAACGATTTCCACATCGCCGTCCGGATTGTTTTCATCGCGCACGGTCAGCCCCATCAGGCGGATCATGGTCTGCGCCAGATCATGGATGCGCACCGGCGCGCCCATGTCCAGCACGAATACTTCGCCGCCCTCAGCCATGGCACCGGCCTGAATCACCAGTTGCGACGCCTCGGGAATGGTCATGAAATAACGGATGATGTCCGGGTGAGTGACGGTCACCGGCCCGCCTTTGCGGATCTGCTCGCGGAACAGCGGCACCACGGAACCGGAAGAGCCCAGCACGTTGCCGAAACGCACCATGGTGAAAACGGTACTGGAGCCTTTGGTCGCCATTGCCTGCAACACCATCTCCGCGAACCGCTTGGTGGCGCCCATCACGTTGGTGGGGCGCACCGCCTTGTCGGTGGAAATCAGAATGAAGCGCTCCACCCCGGCGGCCTGGGCGCCACGGGCGGCAGCCAGCGTGCCGATGATGTTGTTGCGCACGCCCGCCGCCGGATTGTCCTCGACAATCGGCACGTGCTTATAGGCCGCCGCGTGATACAGCGTATGGACACCGTTGGCTTCGCACAGCTCACGCACCAGGCCCCGGTTCACCACCGAGCCCAGTATCGGCACGATCTCCACCCGGCTACCCTGCGGATCGCGGGCCAACTCGCGCTCGATGTTGTAGAGCGCCAGTTCGCTTTGCTCCAGCAATACCAACCGGCGCGGGTTCAACTTGGCGATCTGCCGGCACAGCTCCGAGCCGATCGAGCCACCCGCGCCAGTCACCATCACCACCTTGCCATCGATGCAGCGGCTCAGCAGATCCAGGCGCGGCGGCACCGGATCACGGCCCAGCAGATCCTCAATGGAAACGCTCTGGATTTCATCCAGGCGCGCGCGGCCGCTGGCGATGTCCTCGAACCCCGGCACCGTCTGCACCCGCACATCAAGACGTTCCAGCCAGCGCACGATTTCCATGCGCCGGCAACGGGACAGCGACGGCACCGCCAGCAGTACCGTATTCACGCGCCCTTCCTGCACACCTTTTTCAAGGCGCTCGCGGCTTACCACCGGCACGCCGCCGAGCAGGGTGCCCTGCTTGCCCGGATCGTCATCCACCAGCAGCACCGGTGCCAGCTCGCGGCCGTTTTGCAGGGCTGTAGCCAGTTGCGCACCCGCCGCGCCCGCGCCGAAAATCGCCACCGGTTCTTTGTTCAGGTAATGGCGCATCAGCCGGAACAGTACCCGGCGCACCACGAAACGGCTACCGCCCAGACACAACACGGACAGCACCCAGAAGATCAGGAACACGGAACGCGGTACCTCCGCCGGCACCATGTAGGACAGCGCCGCCAGCGCGGTTACCGAAAGCGACATGCCGACCACGATCGCCCAGGCCGTTTCGGCGCCGAGATAACGGACGATGGAACGGTAAAAACCACACAGATACAGAGCTACCAGGGAAATTACCACGGCCATGGGAAACAGCCACAGGTCGTGCATCGGCGGTTGCAGGCTGCTGAAACGCAATGCGTAGGCGCACCACAGCAGTATCGGCAAGGCAACGGCATCGGCACACAGCATGATGGCGCGCTTCTGCCAGCGAGTGCAGAGCAGCGCGCGCGAAACCACGCGCTGAAGCTGGGCGATTATCATTTGGCTTGTCCTTGTCTCTAATCCCGGTTTTCGCCGCCGAACGGGGGCTTGTTCTGATGGGATCTCAGTCACGGCCTTATGTTTTCATGTAACGATTTGCAATGCTCGACCACTCCGCGGTAACTATCTGTGATCCAGTACGCTTTCTGACACCATTTTGCACAAACCGGCGCATGAAGCGAGGCGTTCCACCGCCCCGGGAAACCCATTTTACTCTTTTCGTCCCTAAAAAGCGGCATCTTTCCTGCCATAATCGCCCGTCACCCTGGTCAATGGCGGCACCACGCCGCATTCAAAGCGAGGCAGCTGCCCCCGGCGGCCCCTGGCAAAGTGGAAAGCACTGCTCATCCCTGCCAAACTGCCAACAAGCTTCCACAGGGATCGACATGAACAAAATCATCACCGCCCTGGTGCTCATGGGCTGCGCAGGGAACGCACTGGCCGCGCCGGCATTCGGCCGGCCCGGTACCGCTTTCAACCCCGAGGTTCTGGAGCCGGGCAGCATCGCCTGGGAGCAGGGTCTGCCGGACGTCACCCGCAACAAGGCGGATGGCATCACCGAAACCCTGTACCAGTACGATACTCACCTGCGTTTCGGCATCACCCCGCACCTGGAACTGCAACTGCTGGGCAACCCCTACAATCAGTATCGCGTCTCCGGCCACGGCAGCGCGGACAGCGTGGATGGCGCTGGTAATACCGGTGTTGCCGTCAAGGTCAATCTGCCGGTACAGAGTGAACTGACCCACGTGGGCGTGCTGGCCAGCCTGGACTTCAATACCGGCAAACCGGCTTTCCGCGATTACGACAGCGACGGCAAGGAAGCCCGCAGCGCCTATCTGGGCGTTACCGTCAGCCGGGATCTCGATGCCGACCAGGCTATCACCGGCTATCTGGACGTCACCCATACTCACGATGACAACGTCTACACTTTCTCGCCGAGCTGGAGCACCGCCCTCAACGACGACTGGGGGACCTACCTGGAATACAAGGTTTCGTTCGGCGACCTCGAAAACAACGACCACCTCGCTGGCGGCGGTTTCACCTGGCTGGTCACCGACCGCCTGCAACTGGACATCTACAGCGACTTCGGCCTTACCAGCGACAGTACCGACTACGAATCCGGATTGGGCTTCGCCTACCTGGTGCGCTGATCACAAAACCCCACGCAGCGCAGATCGTCACCCCGAAAGTGCGTGCCCGCCGTCACCCCGGAAGTGCGTACCCGCCGTCACCCCGGAAGTGCGTACCCACCGTCACCCCGGAAGTGCGTGCCCGCCGTCACCCCGGAAGTGCGTGCCCGCCGTCACCCCGGAAGTGCGTGCCCGCCGTC